>JAGNRZ010000012.1 GCA_017988335.1 Ferruginibacter sp. | reverse complement strand
GCCCTATAGCTTACTGATGTACAAGAGTGCGACGCCAATGAAGATGGGCTTTGTACAATTGATGATTACCCAAAAAATCTCCCTAAAATCAACTACCTTTGCACACTTAAAATTGAGGCTACTTACATGAAGAATATTAGAAATTTTTGCATAATTGCCCATATTGATCACGGAAAAAGTACGTTGGCCGATAGACTGTTAGAACATACAGCTACTATTGGCAGTAGAGATATGCAGGCACAAGTGCTTGATGATATGGATTTGGAAAGAGAAAAGGGGATTACGATTAAAAGTCATGCCATTCAAATTAACTATCCGTTTAAGGGTCAAGAATATATTTTAAACCTTATTGATACACCCGGCCATGTGGATTTTAGTTATGAAGTAAGTAGGGCGTTAGCCGCTTGTGAAGGGGCATTGCTGTTGGTAGATGCTACACAGGGTATTCAAGCACAAACTATTTCAAACCTTTATTTGGCTATTGAAAACGATTTAGAAATTATACCCGTTATCAATAAAATTGATATGGATGGGGCCATGATTCCCGAAGTAAAAGATCAAATTATTGAGTTGATTGGTTGTAAAGAAGAAGATATTTTATTAGCCAGCGGTAAAAGTGGAATTGGTATTGATGAAATTTTAGAAGCGATTGTTAATCGCATTCCTGCACCTAGTGGTGACCCTAATGCTCCGTTACAAGCACTAATTTTTGATAGTGTTTTCAATAGTTTTAGAGGTATAATTGTCTATTACAGAATATTTAGTGGTAGCCTTAAAAAAGGCGATAAGGTAAAATTTTTTAGTACCGACCAAGAATATTTTGCTGATGAAGTAGGTATTTTAAAACTAGGGATGGAGGCAAAAAATAGTGTGCATTGTGGTGATGTGGGCTACATTATAACTGGAATAAAAAATGCTAAAGAAGTAAAAGTAGGTGATACATTAACTAATGTAATAAACCCTACACAAAGCCGTATTGATGGATTTGAAGATGTAAAACCCATGGTTTTTGCTGGAATTTTTCCGGTAGAAACAGATGAGTTTGAAGAGTTGAGAGATTGTATGGAAAAATTGCAATTGAATGATGCATCGTTAACATTTGAATTAGAAACTTCACAAGCCTTAGGCTTTGGTTTCCGTTGTGGCTTTTTAGGATTGCTGCACATGGAAATTATACAGGAGCGTTTGGAAAGAGAATTTAACCAAACTGTAATTACTACAGTACCCAACGTAAGTTTTGTAGCAACAACGGTTAAAGGCGAAACGATAGTGGTAAATAACCCCACCGAAATGCCCGACCCTACAAGGATTGATCATATTGACGAACCTTTTATTAAAGCACAAATTATTACCAAGCCAGATTATATTGGCAATATAATGAACTTGTGTATTGGCAAACGTGGAATGCTTACACACCAGCATTATTTATCGCCTACAAGAATAGAACTTAGTTTTGAAATGCCGCTAACCGAAATCGTTATCGACTTTTATGATAAATTAAAATCGCAAACTAGGGGTTATGCTTCATTTGATTATCACCCTATTGATATGAGGCCAAGCGATATTGTAAAGATGGATATTTTATTAAATGGCGAAAAGGTAGATGCCTTAAGTGCATTAATACATCGCAGTAGAGCACAGCATTTTGGCGGTAAGCTTTGTGAAAAATTAAAAGAATTATTACCTCGTCAGCAGTTTCAAATAGCTATACAAGCCGCTATTGGAGCTAAAGTAATTTCAAGAGAAAATATTAGTGCTATGCGTAAAGATGTTACGGCTAAGTGTTATGGTGGTGATATTAGCCGTAAACGTAAATTACTTGAAAAGCAAAAGGAAGGTAAAAAGCGTATGAAGCAAATTGGCAATGTAGAAGTACCACAAGAAGCATTTTTAGCGGTGTTGAAGTTGGATGATTAAAATTGGAGACACGGATGATGCTGATTAATACAGATAACAGTGGATATTTATTATCCCAACACCTATTTCTTTAATCAACTTTAATGGCGTCGCACTCTTGTACAAAAAATTTTTATTCAGCCTTTCCAAATAAATCATAACTAGTTTTTTAATAGCAAACTGCGGCTCTTTGTAAGACTACCGTAGTTTTTAAAACTACGGTAGTCTGAGTAATAACAATCTTACAAAAATATTTTTTTGTTACAGTTAGCAGAGTCTTTTGATTTATTGTTTTTTATTGAGGCTGAATCTTTTTCAATAAATAATACTTCACCTACTTTATTATACTTTTCTTCAATTTTTGGTGTATCAACTATTGCAATTATACCTTGCTCAACCAAAGGTTCAATTGGTTTAATAGCAATGTTGCCTTGTATCTCAGTTGGAACAATATACATTACACCAGTTGTAGGTGGTGGCGGTGGTAAAGGATGTGGTAGTACTATGAAATTTGATGTATCTGTTGGTAAAGTATCTTTAGTGTTGATGATAGCCATTGCTCCACCTAGTACAGCAGATTCTTCTTTTATAATGGGTTCTCCTTTCAAATGTGTATCGCAACTAAACAATGTAGTGCTAAATACAATTAATATAGCGGCTAAATACTTTTTCCATAATGGCATAGGTATATAGAAAATGTTATGTGGTAAATTAATGGTTATGCGATGTAGCTGTTCGTTTCTAAATCTGCCACATAGTTTTTCAGATTTACGGTTTAGTAAAAAATGTTTTACTTCATCATCCGTCATACTAGTAAAGTCAACCACAGTTTTAGCACATGCATTACAGTGTTTGCCTTGTGCATTTGGTATCATTGCGTTCCAATCTTCGTGGCAAGGTGTGGGGATAGATATTTTTAACATACTGCTGTTTTGTATGAGATGCAGGGGATGATATTTTACATAAATGAGTAAAATTATTTATCTTTATTACATTGAGAACTTTAAAAATACTTCCAAAAACGCCTGAAAGAGTAAACCTACATACGTTGCTGGGAAAGAGTTAAGGGCTTTAGTGGATATATTCATTTAATAAAAGCACATAATGATAAACAACACTCTACGATTCATTTGAAAAACCAATTAGACCTGCATAGAGGATTAAAACAAAGGATTATCGAATTAACTTCATTAAATAGTATATCTTCTACTTCAGAAACTAATTCTAAACATTGAGTTTTTTTAGGCATTGAAGCTACCCAATAAATATAAAAGAGGCTGTGTAGAAAACAGCCTCTTTTATTTATCGTAGGGGTTTAATCTAAAAAACCACCAATCTTTTTTAGTACAGTACTTAAATTTTTACCAAGTAGTAAAAATAGTTCCAGCAATTGGTCTTCCCGTTACCGCAGGGTTACCTCTTATCCAAAATGTATAAGAACGTAAATTGCTGGGTGTAAATGCTGTGAAAGCACCTAAAACTGTAGTAGTACCTGCTACTCTAATTTGATATACATTACTAACAGAATGTAATGGTAATTCAATCCAATTTGATAAATTTTTATACACAATGCCTGAAGTAATAACAGTAGCAGAAGTAGAATTATATAATTCTAAAGCTTGATTATTTACATACATATTTAACAATCGTAACTTGAAAAACCCATATGCAGGTTTTGCAATACTTTCCCCTATTAACATCATGTTAGGTGTTGCTGGTGTTGGGTTAGGGTTTACATCACTTAATAGTATTGTATAATATCCTCCAGCAGCTAACCTATAATTATAATTAGCTATTGTATCAGAAGGTAAACCTCCACCAGTAGGTCTATTTAAAACCGCTTTAATATTAACTACATCGCTTGGGGTTTGTATATATCCACTACTTATATTAGGAAAAATAGAGCCATAAGGTACTCCAATACCAAGTGGAACTGCTGTTGTACCTGCAGCACCATTAGTTTTTGCCCCATTAACATAAAAATCTACATTTGGGCCATTGGCTGGTGTACCAATACTTGGTGTTAATGCAGTATAAGAATTGATAAATTTTACATACGCTTTGTCATTAGTAGGATTGCTTGTTAATGCAATATCATTTAAGTTATTTTTATTGCAGGATGTGAATCCTATTAAAGCAAAAAGCAAAAAGTATGATTGATATTTTCTCATATTTAATATTTTATTTTTTTAATTAAATTAAGGTAACATAGTCCATTGCTTGTAAGTGTGATAATCTACTTTATCACCGCCATAAACTGCCAAATTTGCTAAATTCCATACATACTCAGAATTCCATCGTGGCCTTACACGGTAGCTGGGTTTCCCACCATTTTCAGGCCATAAGTCTAAACCGCTAGGGAGAACAAAGCCATCAAATACTTGCCTACCAGTGGCTGCGTCAATATCGGTATAATTAAACTTACGTAAATCTGCCCAAGCCTCTATAATATTGTAACCCCAAAGAGCAATGAATTTTTGTTGCATTATCATGCTCATTGTAAGATTGTTTGCATTAGAAGGAACTACAGATGGGTTGGTTACAAACGCATCTCTAGTACCGGTATTTATGCTTCTGCCAGCCCTAATATTTCTGTCATACTTCATAATTAACATATCAAAATGCTGTTCAATACCTTTTTTATAAGCAGCCAGGGCTGTAGTTTTGTCTCCTTTTCTAAATGCTGCTTCTGCCTTCATAAATTGTATTTCACTACTAGTCATGAAAGGGAATTCAGCATCATCTTTAAATATAAAACGAGCAGTATCAACCCCAGGGATAACTGTTGCACCATAAAAATTTACTGGGCGTTGTGATGTAGCTAATGTTCCTTCTCCCTTACAAGCTTCAATACCAAACATATTATTTACGTCTGCACCTGTTCCTGTTGAAAGCATATACCATCTTCTTGGGTCATCTACGCCGCTAAACGTTGTGCCAGCTCCTAATGTACCTTTCATTAATTCAGTAATAAATTTACTTTGGCGAAGGTTTACATTATTGGCTCTAAAACGACCCCAATAATTATTTTGAGCATTTACACTTCCTCCTACATATTTATAAACAGCATCTTCACTTGGGTTTTGCATTGCCAAATTGCAATAGTAAATCACACTGTCAGGTTTGTAAATTGATTTATTGGCTAAGTGGTTGTAAGACCTTGCCATAATGCCATAAACAAATTTTTTCCATTTAGCCTTATCTCCACCATACATCCATGTATCAGCAGATGCAAAATCAGAGTTAGTAACGGGTTTATCCAAATTTTGAATAGCTAATCCACAAAGCCTTCTTACTTCTGCATAAATTTCTTCTTGGGTATCATATTTAAATTCTAGCTTACTTGGGTTAAATGCTTCTTTTAAAATAGCTTCACCATGATAATCTGTTAATACCAACCAACTCCAAGCTTGAATAGCTTGACCTACACCAATATAATCATACAAATTTTCGTCACCAGCCCACAGCACCATTTTATTTAAGTTTTCTCCAATATTCCAGTAGTGCATTCTCCAAATACCACCACTATTATCTACACCCGGCCACCAGCCATGCCTTTCATGTCTAGTTATGGTAATATCTCTAGTTAGTGTTGCAGACCCTGATCCAAATGGATAGCGCAATGCAAATACTTGTGCTGTAGTACCTACATACATATAATCTTCTTGTATATTAAGTGCCATTTGATATTGAATGGCGGGTAAAAGCTCCTTAGGTGTTACTTTTACTGGTGTATTTGGATTAGGGTATGCTTCATCTAATTGTTTACTACAAGCAGTAATAATTAACATTGGTAGTATTGCTGCAAATAAATATTTTATCTTTTTCATATTTTTAATTTTTAAAGTTTAAAATGAAGCTCTTATGCCTAGGTTTAAACTTATAGGTTCTGCTAGTGTGCCATAATCAAAGCCAAATGCACCTACACCTCTTGTGCCAGGCGTAGTGCCATTTACAGCAGGATCGGCACCCGTATAATTACTAATAAGTAGTAAATTGTTTGCAGTTGCAAATGCGGTTAATGATTTAATGTATTTATTCTTTTTAATAATATCCTTAAAATTGAAGCTAAGTGTTATGTCTCTCAATCTCAAAGCGTTTACATCTTTTTCAATAAAATACTCTTCGGTATAAACTGATGAAATACTGCCTCCAGTATAAAAGCCCTGATTTAAGTAAGGATATAGAACTATATTATTAACTGTGGGAGTGGTTGTATTTTCTAAACCATCTTTAAATACTCCTTTAATTACCTGTGGAGTTTCTCTATTTGCTGAAGTTTGGCTACGACCAATTGTAGTTAAAAATAATTCATTACCATTAAAAATATCACCCCCTACACGTAAATCCCATAGCATATTTAACGACCAATTTTTATATTTTAAATTGTTATTAATACCTAATGTAAAATCTGGGTTTCTATCCCCTCTAACTAAAAAATTGTTATCAACTAAAGGGTAACCAGTAGTAGGATCTATCAAAATGTCACCTTTATTATTTCGTTGATAACCCCAAGAAGTAATACCTGTAGTAGGCTGCCCTCTTCTTAAACCAGCTCTAGCATTACCATATAACCAGGTGTCGGAAATGTAAAATTCAGGAAGATTACTTGGCATTGTTAAAAGTTCGTTCCAGCTTCTGTTAAAATTTAAACCTAAGTTCCATGTAAAATTCTTCTTTTGAAACAATTTAATATTTGCTGCAATTTCAACTCCTTGATTTCTTGTACTACTAAGATTTAAGGTATTTAAAATAAATCCTGTACCATAACTCGTTCTTAGTCCTTCTAAAATTTGATCTTCATTTAAAGTGTTATAATAAGTAGCATCAATTGATATTTTGTTTTTAAAGAACCGAAGTTCTAAACCTGTTTCATAAGTACTCTGTTTTTCTGGACCTAAATAAAAATTATTGTTAGTAAAGCCATATGCAAAACCACCACCGCTACTTGTTTGTAATGTAAATGCAGATTGATTAGAGAAAGGAGAGTTGGCTTTTGCAGTACTAGCTAGCGAAGCTCTTAATTTTCCGTAGCTTAAGAAATTGCTTTTTTTAAGTGGTTTAATTAGGTCGGTAAATATTACACTTACAGAACCTGCAGGGTAGCTTACTTTTCTGTTAATTTTTGGTAAAGTGCTACCTTCTTCAAAACGATGGGTGTAGTTAAGAAAAACTATGTTATTCCAATTAATTGCAAGTTCGCCAAAAAAAGCTAATTGCCTTGATAGTACATAATTATAGTCTTTAAAAGTATTATTTCTGTACAATTGATTTCTTGTAATAGGATTTGTTATGCTAGAATCTCCAATTTTTGTAACATCAAAAGCACCAGTAATTGGGTCTGCAATTCTTTCTCCATAAATAGACCATGCTTGATTTTTATAATCTTGCCACATAGTACCACCCATTAACCTGCCATTAAATTTACCAATCGATTTTTTTGCAGTAGCTGTAATAGTGTGATTGTAACCAGTATATTTTCTGTAATAATTATCTTGTGAGCCACCTCTTGCTTTTGTGTATAAATAAGTTTCAGGATGATAAAATGTCCACCCATCATTGTTATATGCTTCATATCCAAATCTTCCACTTAAATTTAACCACTTAAACGGATAAATATTTATAGCAAGTGTTGCACTTTTTTTATTTAATTCATCAAAACTTCTATTATTTTGTACACTCCAAAATGGATTATCAAACTCCTCATTAGCATCGCCAGCAGGAAACAATTCATATTTTGTCCCATTTGAATTATATACATTATTTAGATTAGCGTTTGAAGGCCATCTCATTAATGTAGTTAAATAACCATTGCTACTTCGTATTGGTTTACTGTTTGTACTTCTTGTAAAGGTTATAGCAGGGGTGATGTCTAAATATTTGCTTATTTTGGTTGTATTTGTAATTCTTAAAGTATATCTTTTATATGAATTATTTGGGACTACACCAGAATTATTAAAATAAGAACCCGATATTTTAAAACTAGTGAACTTGTTGCCAACATCTAATACTAAATTATGTGTTTGCGAAAATCCAGTTTTAAAAAACTCTTTTAGTTGATCAGTTTTAGGAGTGCCAGGTGCTAATTTAGGACCAAAGTAAGAAAATACGCTATCAACTCTTCCATTGCTTCCCATGCCATAGTCGGTATTAAGATCTGGAAAACGGGTGGCAAACTGCATTCTAAAATTATTGTCGTAGGCTATATTTGTAATTCTAAATTTCTTTTGTTGTACTAATTTTGCTTTTTTGGTAACAATAATTATTGCACCAGACGCTGCCTGACTACCATAAAGTGCCGTAGCTTCAGGTCCTTTAAGTACAGTAATGCTTTCAATGTCATTTGGGTTTATATCACCCATTCTGTTAGTATAGTCATTATTTCTATTAGAAGTTTGATTAACAGCTCTTGTACCACTAACTGGAGCTTCAACAAGCCCTAATCCAACACCACCACTGCTATTTTCATCAATTACAGAATTGTCAACAATTGTTCCATCAATAACAAATAATGGTTGGTTACTGAGTGCTAAGGAATTGTACCCTCTTAAAACAATATTGGTACTGGCTCCGGCATTACCACTAGTAGGTGTAATGCTTACACCTGCAACTCTACCTGCTAAACCATTTACAAAGTTTTCCCGTTGTGTTTCTTGTATTTCATTACCCCCAACAGTTTGTGCAGCATAACCCATTTCTCTAGAGTTACGTTTGATGTCCATAGCACCAATAACAACAACATCACTCATAATGCCATCTGTATTTAACAAACGAACTGTAGTGGCGACGCCATTTTTCACTTTTACTTGCTGCCCTCTAAAATTTACAGAAGTAATTACTAGCACATCTCCACTATTAGCATTAATAGTATAGTTTCCATTGGCATCGGTTTTTGTGCCACCACCTTTTCCTTTTATTACTACGGAAGCACCCTCAATAGGTGAGCCATCTTTTTCGTTTAGAACCCTACCCGAAATTGATGTTTGTGCGATAGCAAATAGTGGAAATAAAACGAATAGCAGAATAGCTATTCTGGATAAAAGTTTGCTCATATTTACATATTTTGGTAACTGTAAGTTAGTACATTTTTACAATGAAATGACAATTAAGTGATATTTGTTGATGATAATTATCAACAAATTTTACCCTCTGTATTCAAAATTATTGCCTTTTGTTTTTATCTCTAAATTTTTCAATAAAAATGGAGTCCTTTTTGGATACTTTTGGTTTGTTAAGCAAAAGTTTGTTGCTAGGGTTTACTGTAAGGCTATCAGTAGTTTTATTTGAGTCCCCGCCTTCTTCCTCTTCTTCTGGGGCGTAGTAATCTCCAAATAAATTAGCCAATACTCTGGCATGATAAATGGCTCTGGTGAATTTATTGCCAATAACAATTATGGTGGCTTTTTCATCTAACAATCTAATAAACACAGCATTACTGCCATGCCACCAACCATTATGAAAAATTATTTTTTTGTTGTTATCATAAATATTCATTCGCCAACCTAAACCATAATTTTTTATACCTGGCTTTTCGTTACTGTAAGGTTTATAGGCTTCGTTTAATATTTGATTAATAAAAATTTCGTTGCTGCTTAATAACCTGTCCCATAGCAGCAAGTCTTTTGGTGTGGTATAAATATTTTTATCGCCATATACAGCATCTAAATAATTAAAAGGCATTAGTCTGCCTTTCCAATCGTAGCTGGGTGGGGCTTTTAGGCTATCTGCAATATTAAATACATAGCTGTGTTTCATTTGCAATGGTGCAAAAAATGTATTGGATAAATAAGTACCGTAAGATGTTCCACTTACTTTTTCTATTAATAAAGCAAGCAAAGCATAGTTGGTATTGCAGTAACTAAACTTTGTATTTGGTGGTGCAATATCTATTAAGGTAGATTTATTGGTGATTAATGTATTTAATACATCTTGATTAGTAACTATTCTGCTAACATCCCAGCCTATATGCTCCATATAGTGAGTATAGTTTGGCAAACCGCTGCGGTGATTAAGTAGTGTACGTATGGTAACTCCTGCATAATTAAATTGAGGAAAATATTTGCTAAACTCATCATCTACATGCAGCTTACCATCTTGCCAAAGCTTAAGTACAGCCATGGCTGTAAATGTTTTGGAAACAGAAGCTATGTGTAATGCTGTGGTATCTGTAATTAAATCGTTGCCGCCAAAATGGGCTGTACCGTTGTATTTTTCAAAAACTACATTACCATTTTTGGCCACAATTATACCGCCATGAAAATCTTTAAGGGCTAAAACCGTATCGTACCATTGTTGGCAAGCTTGTTTTAATCTATCGCCTTCGGCTTTTGGTAAGGGAGTTGGCGAAGGAAGATTTATTAATCTAATTTTTGGGGTAGTAGAAGTAGTTTTTGCTTTTGTATCGGTAGCAATATTACAAGAAGATAGCATTATTGATGCACATAGGCATGCCGTACAAGTGAGTGACACAACGATGATGCTACGAAGAACTGAAGCTGGTATCATAAGTAAGCAAAAAATAGATTTGATATATTTGTGCAAAATACGGTGTTAAAATTATGGCAGAAAAAAAAATTACTAGTTACCCTAAAGAAAAAATAAACATATTGTTTTTAGAGAATATAAGCGATGTGGCAGTAAAACAATTTACTAATGCAGGGTATGCTAATGTAAAAAAAATAAATGGGGCATTAAGTGAAGATGAATTGATAAAAGCTATAAAGGATGTGCATTTACTGGGCATAAGAAGTAAAACACTTATTACAAAAAAAGTGCTAGATGCTGCTACAAAATTACAAGCCATTGGTTGTTTTTGTATTGGAGTAAATCAGGTAGATTTAAAAGCGGCTACCAAAAACGGAGTAGTTGTTTTTAATGCACCTTACAGTAATACTAGGAGTGTGGCCGAATTGGTAATTGGGGCAAGTATAATGTTGATTAGAAAAATTATTGACAAAAATAAAGCGGCACATGAAGGTAAATGGATGAAAGATGCTACGGGTAGTTACGAATTAAGAGGAAAAACCTTAGGGATAATTGGTTATGGAAATATTGGTAGCCAGTTAAGTGTATTGGCAGAAGGCTTGGGTATGAAAGTAATTTTTTATGATACCGAAACTAAGCTACCGCTTGGTAATGCTACTGATAAAAAAAGTTTGAAAGAAGTGGTGAGTAAGGCAGATATAGTATCGCTACATGTGCCAGAATTGGCTACTACAAAGAATTTGATTAACAAAACTAACCTTAAATATTTTAAAGAAGGAGCTATTTTAATTAATTATGCAAGAGGAGAGGTGGTTGATTTAGAAGCGTTACGTAAAGCCATACTCGATGGAAAAATTGGTGGTGCTGCGGTGGATGTTTTTCCTGTAGAGCCAGAAAAAAATGGTGATGTTTTTAGAACACCGTTGCAAGACTTGCCTAATGTATTGCTTACACCACATGTGGGTGGTAGCACACAAGAGGCACAACAAAATATTGGCGATGATGTAAGTGCTAAACTATTTAATTATTTAGAAAAAGGAATAACAACAGGCAGCCACACTGTGCCTGCATTGGCGTTGCCTCCTCAAGAGGGGACACACCGTATTTTGCATACACACAATAATGTACCAGGTGTATTAAGTGAAATAAATACAACGCTAAGCAAAAATAAAATAAACATACTGGCTCAATACCTTAAAACCAACGACAGTATTGGTTATGTGGTGCTTGATGTAGATAAAAGTATTAGTAAAAATGCATTGGAATTATTGAAGAGTGTGAAGCATACTATTAAGGTGAGGTTGTTGTATTAAGAACCTCCTAACCCCCTGAAGGGGGAATTGGTTTATAATCTTCAATATCCTTTTTGTAAAGCAAGCTTAATACAAGAAAAAAATCTTAAATTTAAAATCTCCCAGTTCCCCCTTCAGGGGGCGGAGGGGGGTCTTATTATATTTTCAAAAATTATTGAAAACATTGTATCTTTGTGTTGTAAAAATCACAAAAGATGAAACTCGTAATTATAGGAGCTGGTTTTGGAGGCTTAAAATTGGCTCGTAAACTTAGAAATAAAGCTGGTTTTGATATTACCCTAATCGATAAAGTTAATCACCATCAATTTCAACCCTTATTTTACCAAGTAGCTACAGCAGGACTAGATGCTAGCAATATTAGCTTTCCGTTAAGAAAGATTTTTCAAAAAAGTAAAAATGTAAAAATTAGGTTAGGAGAGGTAAGACAAATTTTATCTAACGAAAATAAATTGGTTACCGATTTTGGCGATGTATATTATGATAAACTAATTATTGCTACTGGTGCTGATACAAACTTTTTTAATAATGCACAATTGGCAGAACATGCTTTGCCGATGAAGAGTACTATTGAAGCATTGAATCTTAGATATAAAATTTTGCAAAACTTTGAAAGTGCTACGGAATTACAAGCAACACAAAATATAGATGGCTATTTAAACATTTGTATTGTAGGTGGCGGTGCTACAGGCGTAGAGCTAAGTGGAGCAATTGCCGAAATGAAAAAATTTGTACTGCATAAAGATTTTCCTGAGCTTGATTTTAGTAAGATGAATATTTACTTATTTGAAGGCAGTGCAAAAACACTAGAAATGATGCAGCCTAAAAGTAGTGATAGAAGTATGCAGTATTTGCAAAAGCTGGGTGTAACATTAAAAACTAATACTAAAGTGGTGAGTTATGATGGCCAAGTTTTAGTTACTAATTTGAATGAAGAAATTAAAACCAACTTAGTAATTTGGGCTGCAGGTATAAAAGGTAATGTACCAGAAGGTATTGATAAAACATTATTAGCTAGAGGGAATAGAATAAAAGTAAACAGACGATGTCAGGTATTAGATAACGAAAATATTTATGCCATTGGCGACGTGGCTTATATGGAAGAACCTGCTTACCCTAACGGGCATCCACAAGTAGCACCTGTAGCTATGCAAATGGCAGATATGGTTGCAGAAAATTTGTACCGATTAGAAATGAAAAGTGGCGAAGATAATTTTTTAGATTTTGCTTATAATGACAAAGGAAGCATGGCTACTGTGGGTAGAAACCTTGCCGTAGTTGATATGCCAAAGCCGAAAGTAAGTTTAGGTGGTTTTGTAGCATGGGCTATTTGGATGTTTTTACATTTAATGTTGATACTGGGCGTAAAAAATAGATTATTTGTATTTATAAATTGGTTGTATAATTATTTTACATACGATCAAAGCTTACGTTTAATATTTAAAAATTTACCGCAAAGCAACAAAGACGCAAAGTGATTTAATATTGGTTACAGTTATTTTATTTCTTTCAAAATTTTGGTAGCTCTGCTTTTTATACCAGCACTTGCATAAGGTAGTATATTTTCAATGGTAGTTTTTAATTCTGGCTTAATATCAGGATAAATTTTAGCTAAATTGTGCAACACAGACAAGCCAAAACACTTTACAGCTATAGGTTCGGTAGGTGTATTTACATAAGTAAAACAATAATCCATTAGTTGCCCATGATATTTTTCAGGGATTTCTACTTCTTGTAAAAAACGTAATGTATTTCGTTTTACCGCCTCATGTATATTAGGCTTATTTAAATTTTGTATGAGTGTTTTCCAATGTTTTGTGATAAGATTAGGATGTGCAATTACACAATAACTTACTGGCCATGCACTCCTTTGCACAAGTCTATATTCATCAGAAATAAACAGCTTAAATAATTCATCAAAGCGTTGTTGATTATTGCCAATAAAATTTACAATTTTAACACATTGTGCTTTAGAATGTTCGGCTAATATGGCTTCCTTTATTTTCAAGTTATTACTGCTTTTAAATAAACCTATAATGTATTTAAGACCTTATAGGTTTTGAAAACTAATTTATTTAAACGAATTTAGTATTTATGTTAGAAATTTTAAAGCAATATAACATTACGGAGTTTTCTGCACAGCCTTTGGGTAATGGATTGATAAATAGCACATGGCTAATTACGACAGTAGATAAAAAATTTGTATTACAAAAAATTAATAGTAATGTATTTAAAACGCCTACCGATATTGCTTTTAATATAGATTTGGTAAGCAATTATTTACAAGAGCATTACCCTGACTACTTATTTACAACACCTATAAAGGCTATAAGTAATGATGCTATGATAAAACATGGTAATGACTATTACAGGCTATTTACTTATATTGAAAACTCACATACTATTAATGTTGTAACTGATGCACAGCAAGCTTTTGAAGCCGCAAAACAGTTTGGCAAATTCACCAAAAAATTAAAAGGCTTTAATGCTACATCCTTAAAAACTACATTGCCTAATTTTCATAATTTGCAATTTAGGTTTGAACAATTTTTAGAAGCCATGCAACATGGTAATGAGGAAAGAAAAAAGGAAACTGAAGAGTTAATAAATTATCTTCTTCAACAAAAAAATATTATTGATGAATTTGAAGAAAGAAAAAGCGATTTTATAATACGAGTTACACACCACGACACAAAAATAAGCAATGTGCTTTTTGATGAGCAACACAAAGGGCTTTGTGTAATTGATTTAGATACCCTAATGCCGGGTTATTTCATAAGCGATGTTGGAGATATGTTTAGAACATACTTAAGCCCTGTTAATGAAGAAGAAACAGATTTTACAAAAATTGAAATTAGGCCTCAATTTTATAAAGCCATTGTGGATGGGTATTTAAGTGAAATGGAGGAGGAGTTAACTAGTACAGAAAAGCTATCATTTGCCTTTGCTGGTAAATATATTATTTATATGCAGGCCTTACGTTTTTTAACCGACTATTTAAATAATGATATTTATTACGGTTGTAAATATCCTACACATAATTTGGTAAGAGCAGGAAATCAAATAGAGTTGCTAAAGAAATTTATCGCCTATACTACTCATTCAAATTAATTTTTTCACCTACCGGGTGTTCACAAGTAAACGTAAGCCCTAATAGATTTGCCATCGTTTGAGCAAATTGTTTTTGATAAAGTTGAGTATTCGTTTTTACTTCGCCTTTTGTTTGTATGCCTGGTGCCATAACAGCAAACCATATTTCATTTGCCCCTACAATTTTATTATTGTGGCTTGTCCATTCTTTTTTAATGCTATCACCTCTTCCATGGTCTGTAGTAATAAATAAAGCCGTTTTATTTTTGTATTGTGGGGTAGATTGTATGTAATTCCAAATGCTTTCTATCCATTTATCCACTTGGTTTGCAGCATTCAAATAATCTCTGTATTGCCCACTGTGAGCCCACTCATCTGTTTCGCCATAAGAAATATATAATGCTTTAGGTTTTTTTATTTTCAAATAATCCATTGCAGCGTAGTGTGTAAATACATCTAAACACTCTGCTTCTCCAAAAGGCTTATAGCTATCTTCCAATACCTTATTCAATAAAATAGCATTGTTATTTTTTAAGGGAGATTTTTCAAATGCATTAATTACTGTAATGCCACTTCTTTCTTCATTTAAAATTCTATTAAATGCATTCCAAGCACCAAAAGCAGCTACTTTGTTTTTAAAACTATTTTGTTTGTTTAAAAATTCAAGCAGGGTAGTATTTGGATTAGCTTTATACTCATTGCTATTAACTAAAGTATCTACATAGCCAGTAAAAATTTCGCTGTAGCCAGGGTAACTAAACCAATACGGATTGGCTACATCTACTTTATTGCCAATTGTTCTATTGCCATGTAATTGCCCATTTTGTTGTATTGTACTCCATAAAAATGGTAATAACTTTTTACGCCTTTCTTGTGCAGTGGCTGCCCAGTATTTTTCAAATAGCAAACTACTATCACCTTGGTTATATTTAGCGTTGTTTGCAATTGCACTATCCATGCCTCCAAATAACTCCTGCCACCTTAAGCCATCTGTTGTAATAATAATTATATTCTCAACTTTTTGTGCAGCTGCAATGAAAGTAAATAATGTAAATAGAGTAAATAAAGTGGCTTTTGATAATTTCATTACAAATTATTTAAAATATCTTTTATCTTTTTTACTTCATTTTCATCAACTGCAACAGATTTTAATTCTTCCTTCATATCAACATTAGTTGCATTCATGTTGCTTTCAACTAACATTCTTGCAGATGTATGAAACTCAATTGCACCTGTAGATTTAGCTAATGCTTCAATATTATCGCTTCTAACACCACTGCCGGGCATGATTATTATTCTTTTATTGGCTTGTTTAATTAATTGTGTTAAGGTAGATGCTCCATCTACTACTGTTGGCTTTAAACCAGAAGTTAAAATTCGTTTACAACCAATTTCTATAACATCTTCTAATGCTTGTGCTGCATCTATTACTCTATCAAATGCTCTATGAAAAGTTACTGGTAAAGGATGAGCTAAAGCCACCAATTGTTTGCATCGTTCTTTATCAATTGTTCCATTGGCATTAAGCATGCCAATAACCACACCATTGCAACCAAAAACTTTACAAACTTTTATTTCCGACTTTATTACTTCAAATTCTTCATCATTGTACAAAAAATCTCCACCTCTAGGTCTTATAATGGGAAAAACATCAATGTTTAATTTATCCTTTGCTAGTTTAATTAAACCATAAGATGGTGTTGTTCCACCCTCGGCAGGGCTTGCACATAACTCTATTCTATCGGCTCCAGCTCTTTCAGCAGCTATACATCCATTAATATCAAATCCTATTACTTCAAGTTTATGTTCCATTAACTAATTGAAAATTTTGATTCATACATTTTAGTTTCACTCTTGCTTTTTACACTAAATACAAAACCTTTTTGTATTGCATACCCACCATATTGCCCTTTTTTATTTAGGGCTAAAAAACCTACTTGCAATGTTTTTGCTTTTTTTCTATCTCTTTTTACAATACGTTCAACTGCTTTTTTGCAAGCCATTTCTGGGCTATATCCCTGCCGCATAAATTCAACAACTAAATGAGTGCCACAAATACGAATAACTTCTTCGCCAACACCGCTGCTAGTAGCGGCTCCTATTTCATTATCTACAAACAAGCCTGCACCTATAATGGGAGAATCGCCAACTCTGCCATGCACTTTAAATGCCATGCCACTAGTAGTAACACCGCCACTTAAATTACCTTTTGCATCCATGGCTACTAATCCCATTGTGTCATGATTAGCAGTTCCATCTTCAAAAAAATTAGGTGCAAAAGGGCCGTTTTCTTTTTTCCGTTCAATATTGATGATAGGCTTGTATTCACTTTTTTTAAGCCACTCAGCATACGCATTTTTTCCATCTTGCGATAGCTCACCACTTTCTAATGTAAAGCCATTTTCCACAGCAAACTGTTGTGCACCATTGCCTACCAAAATAACATGTGGTGTTTTTTCCATTACTTTTCTAGCTACAGAAATAGGATGTTTAATTCGCTCTAAACCAGCTACAGCACCGCAGTTGGCGTTATGATCCATTAAGCAGGCATCAAGTGTTACAATACCATCTCTATCTGGGTAACCACCTAACCCTACACAACAATTAATTTCATTTTCAATATGTATAGCACCTGCTTCAATGGCATCAATAGAGCTGCCTCCTTTACCTAAAATTTTCCATGCTGCTTCATTAACAGGCATACCACTATCCCAAGTACTTACAACAATAGGTTTGTTTACACCTTGTAAATTATTTGCAATAGTTTTTTTGGTAAGAATTAATGGGGCTGCTAAAGCTGAAAGATTTAAAAATTTTCTTCTGTTCATATATTGTTTAATAATCGTCTGTTAAAGCAAAAATTGGTTTTCTTGTTTTCCATTTACCTCTGGTAAAATCTGGAATGTTTTGTACCTGCCCACCTTCGGCAATACTTTTTTCACTTAAGGGTGTAATGGCATACCAACTTGCATAATCGTACACATCCATTGGAAATTCGGTGCCACGTTTTATGCACTCAATAAAAGCATGGTCAACAAAAAAATCCATGCCACCATGGCCAGCACCTTCGGCTGTAGTACTATGTTTTTTCCAAAGTGGATGATCATTTTCGGTTATCCATTTTTCTGTACTATCCCACCTGTGGCTATGTTTCATTTGTTTTTCAAAATAAATAAAACCTTGTTTGGCTTCACCCCAACCATAGTCTTGCCAAATGCCTTCTGTGCCTTGCACTCTAAAACCTAGGTTGTAGGGACGTTGTAAAGAAGTATCATGTGTTAACAAAATAGTTTCGCCATTAGCACATTGTATTTGTGTGTTTACAATATCGCCACATTTAAATTTTACTTTTGCATTAGGGTGATTCACTCCACCTTTTGCATGCTCTTTAATGTATTTATTTAAACCTCTTGCTTTACTTGCCATAGATGAAAGCTTTGTCATTCTATTTCCTCTATTTACATCCATCATTATGGCAACTGGTCCTAATCCATGTGTTGGGTATAGTTCTCCATTTCTATCTACATAATGTTGTGTTCGCCATTGAGCTTCACTATAGGCATTTTTTCCAAATTCAACACCACTATTATAAGCTGTTTTACCATCGTTAAGCAAAACACCTCTTAAGTCATGTTCGTATCCGCCTTGCCCATGTATTAATTCGCCAAACATGCCTTGCTTTACCATGTGCATTATTGCCATAACATCTCTTCGGTAACACACATTTTCTAACATCATTAATGGCATTTTTGTTTTTTCAGATGTGTTTACTACATCCCAACAATCTTGCA
Organism: Ferruginibacter sp.; assembly: GCA_017988335.1. Lineage (GTDB taxonomy): Bacteria > Bacteroidota > Bacteroidia > Chitinophagales > Chitinophagaceae > Ferruginibacter. The sequence continues at coordinate 15,750 of JAGNRZ010000012.1, read as the reverse complement.
ACTTCATTGCACCACACACTTCCATGCCTACAATTTTTCCGGCATTCATAGCATCAATAGCTTGTACACTATGCCACTCCCAAGGGCTACAAATTACTACAGCGTCAATATCATTTCTTTTTAATAAATTTTTATAATCTTCATTACCATTTTTATAGATGATGGGCTCATTAGTTCTGTATTTTTTGTATTCTTTTAAAGCTTCATCAATACTACGTTGTTGTGGATCGGCAAAGGCAATAATTTCTACATCATCTCTTTGTAAAAAATTACCCATGTGTTCATGGCTTCTAAAACCCACACCAATCATACCTATACGTACCTTATCTTTTTTAGCAGATGAAAATGCTTTAATACTAGATAGGCTAAGTGCAGCACCCGTTAGTGCAGAAGACTTAATAAAATTTCGTCTTGAAAAAAAGTTACTCATTATTTTTTGTTGATTGTTTAGCTAAATAAATAATAGCGAATAAAGTTACACATGCAGTTGTAATAAAAGTTGTAATAGACCCAAAGTTATACCATAATATTCCACATACTGTGCTGGCAAATAATGCTGCTATGCTTTGAAAACCTGTAAAAGTGCCAATGGCAGTAGCAGTTTCACATTTAGGCACCATGTTGCTTATCCATGCTTTGCTTATACCATCTGTACAGGCAGCATATAACCCATACATTGCAAATAATATAATATAAGCTATGGTGTTATTAGTTACAGCAAAACCAAAGTAAACTGATGCAAATAAAAATAAGCCAAATAAAAGCATCTTTTTAAATCCAACCTTATCTGCAAATACACCTATGGGATAAGCAAATAAAGCAAATACTAAATTGTAAAAAATATAAATTGAAATTATGGCTGTATCTGCCAAACCACTTTCTTTCATTTTTAATAATAAAAAAACATCGCTGCTATTAAATAATGCAAATACTAATAAACCAATAGCTAATTTCTTATAAGCAGTTGGCGATTTTTTCCAATATGAAGTAAAAGCAAAAAAACTAATATTACTCCATTTATGGGTAACATGAGGAACCACTTTTTTTTCTTTAATTAAATAAGTACATATAATAGTTAGCAATCCTGGGATGATAGCAAATATGAAAAGTGTTGTATAATCAAATGGATTAAAATATAAATATGTAAGTGCTATAATTGGTCCAATAACAGCACCCCATGTATCCATGCTTCTATGAAAACCAAAAACCTGACCTTTAGTTTCGGGTACACATTCATCGCTAAGCAAAGCATCTCTAGCACCATTACGTACACCTTTTCCTAATCTATCAACTGATTTTGTAATAAAAATCCAAATAGGTTGAGTAAATAATGCTAACATGGGTTTACTAATTGCACTTAACGCATAGCCTACTTGTATAAATGGTAATCGCTTACCCATAGCATCACTTTGTTTGCCAAAATAAGGTTTGCTAAGGCCTGCTAAGGCTTCGGCAATACCTTCTAAAAAGCCTATAAACACTACACTATAGCCAATATGTTTTAAATAAACAGGTAGTACAGGATATAGCATTTCACTTGCCATATCATTAAATAAACTAACTAACGAAATAATCCAAATAGTTTTGGTAATTATTCGTTGTGGGGAAGTTGTTAGTTGTTGCAAGGTTAAAGCGTTTAACGAATGTAATAATAAGTTGGTAAATTGCGGTAGTTTAACCACAGATTACATAGATTATCACAAATTATTTGTGCTTTTAATTTACACTAATATAAAAGTTGAATAAAGATATATAGTACTAGGGTGATTATTTTTTATCTCTTTACTAAAAGAAAAAAAATAATAAACAGCTGTTGCCAATGAAGCTGAAAAAAATACAACTGGCGACAAACAAATATTTTAATAACAAAACACAATTAAAGCCCCTTTAGGGGTTTGGGGTTATGAGTAAAAATAAAAAAACTACTAAGAAAACAACTCACAAAAACTTACTTAAAGGTGTACTTGATATAAGCCGCAGCGGTATGGGTTTTGTAATTGTAGAAGGGCAAGATAAAGATGTTAAAGTAAAACCCAATGATTTTGGTATGGCTTTTAATGGCGATGTGGTAAGGGTAGAAGTAGATAAGCATAAAAGCGATCATCAAAGAAAGGAAGGTAAAATTGTTGAAGTAGTTGAGCGTAAGCAAACCCAGTTTATTGGAAGTATAAGCGTAAGTAAAAATTTTGCTTTTTTTACTGCAGATACCGAAAAGCTAATGCCTGACTTTTTTATTCCATCAGAAAAAATAAATGGTGCAGTTGATGGCGATAGGGTAATAGTAAAATTAGTGAAGTGGGATAAGGCAGATAAAAAACCAGAAGGAGAAGTGCTTAATGTAATAACGGCAGAAAATATTAACGATTTTGCCATGAAAGAAATTTTGATTGATGCAGGTTTTCCTATTGGCTTTGATGATGATGTAATGAAAGCTGCAAATGTGTTGGAGGATAAAATTACTAGGGAAGAAATTAGAAAAAGAAAAGATTTTAGAGACATACTTACATTTACCATTGACCCTGTAGATGCCAAAGATTTTGACGATGCTATTTCTATTAGAAATTTAGATAATGGTTGTTACGAAATTGGGGTGCATATTGCCGATGTTAGCCACTTTGTAACACAAGATTCGGTTTTGGATAAAAGTGCTTATGCAAGAGCAACAAGTGTGTACTTGCCAGATAGGGTAAACCCTATGTTGCCAGAAAAAATTAGTAATGAGCTTTGTAGTTTACGACCTCACGAAGATAAATATACGTTTAGTTGTGTTTTTCAAATTACTAATAAAGGAGAGATAAAACATAAGTGGATTGGACGTACTTTAATACACAGTAATCATAGATTTACATACGAAGAAGTACAAGAAATTATAGAAAGAAAAGAAGGTCTTCATTTTAAGCCTATTTTATTGCTGAATGATTTAGCACAACGATTTAGAAAAGAAAGATTTAATAATGGGGCTATAAATTTTTCATCGCAAGAAGTACGTTTTAAATTAGATGAAAATGGTAAGCCACTAGGCATAGTGGTTAAAGAAAGTAAAGAAGCTCATAAGTTAATCGAGGAGTTTATGCTATTGGCTAATAGAACTGTGGCCGAATACATTTCTAAAATAAAAATTAATAAAGAGCCAATACCATTCCCTTATAGAATACATGATACTCCAGGAGAGGAAAAGCTAAAACCATTTGTAGCATTTGCCAAAAAATTTGGTTACAAGTTTGATATGAAGGATGAAAAAGCGGTAGCCCAATCCTTTAATAAATTATTAAAAGAAGTACACGGTAAGCCAGAGCAACATGTGTTAGAGCAATTGGGCATTCGTACTATGGCAAAAGCAATTTATACTTCTGAAAATATTGGGCATTATGGATTAGGCTTTGAACACTACTGCCATTTTACCTCACCCATACGTAGATATCCTGATGTAATGGTACATCGCATTTTGCAAGATTGCCTAGATAAAAATTTGAAGCTTGATAAAAAAATGGATGAGAAGTGTAAGCACTGTAGCGATAAAGAACGTAAGGCAATGGAAGCAGAAAGGGCTGGAAATAAATATAAGCAAGTTGAGTTTATGCAGCAATTTTTAGGAGATGAGTTTGAAGGAATAATAAGTGGTGTTGCGGCTTTTGGCTTTTTTGTAGAAACAGTAGAGCATAAATGTGAAGGCATGGTATCGGTACAGCATTTAAGTGATTACGATGATTTTAGATTAGATGAAGCCGACTATGCTTTAGTAGGATTGAGAACAAAGCAAAAGTTTAGAATGGGAGATAAGGTAAAAATAAAAGTAGTGGCAGCCAATTTAGGTAAGCGACAATTAGATTATGAATGGGTGAATGGAAAAGTAAGTAAAGTAGAGAAAGTAACTAGAGTAAATAAAGTAAGTAGTAAAGCAAAGAAAAAATAAACATGTATTCTTTTTTAGAGTTAGCCAAACAATTTGAAGAAAAATTTAATAAACGACATTTTCCTCAACAACCAACAACATTATACGATGCTGCTCAATATATTTTAGCCATTGGCGGTAAAAGAGTACGCCCTGTTTGTGTATTAATGGGTAACGAATTATTTGATGAAATAAATAATGATGCTTGGCAGGTGGCTTCGGCTATTGAACTATTTCACAACTTTAGTTTAATACACGACGATATTATGGATAAAGCACCGTTGCGTAGAGGTATGCAAACGGTACATGCAAAATATGGTGATGCTACCGCTTTACTAGCTGGTGATGTAATGTTTGCTCAAGCTTACGATTATTTAACCAGAATAGATATGGGCTATGTACAAAAAATTATAAGCCTATTTAATAAAACTAGCAAAGAAGTATGTGAGGGGCAACAGATAGATATGGATTTTGAAAACAGAAATGATGTTGGAATTGAGGAGTACATTAAAATGATTACGTTGAAAACATCAGTATTGCTAGCTGCAAGTTTACAGTTGGGTGCAATAATTGGCGGTGCTGGCGAAGGTAATCAGCAACACATTTACAACTTTGGAAAAAACTTAGGCATTGCTTTTCAAATACAAGACGATTATTTAGACGCCTTTGGCAACCCCGATAAATTTGGCAAACAAGTAGGAGGCGATATATTAGCCAATAAAAAAACATTTTTATTGCTACATGCTTTAGAAGTTGCAGATGCTTCTCAAAAACAACAGATAGAAAATTTGCTTACCTCCAACAATGATGATAAAATTGAGCAAATGTTATCCTTATATAAAGCTTGCGGAGTTGATGAATGGGCAAATCAATTAAAAGGCAATTATTACCAAGCCGCCCTTAAAAATTTAGAAGATGTAGCAGTGCTTTCCGTTCGTAAAAAGCCACTACTCGATTTAGCTATGTATTTGATGGAGAGGGAGAGTTAAGGTTATGTACTGTGTTAGATGTTGGATGTACGATGCTTTAAATAATCTAACACTATTATTTTTCCATTAATACAATTATTTTCTTAATTTTCTAGTTCAAACCAAAACCAACATGTCTAATTCATTATTTAGAACAAAAAAAATATCAACTATTTTATCCGAAGGTGGCGATGATACCCATGGTGCAGGCGGTGGATTAAAAAGAGTATTAACAGTAAGAGATTTAACTTTTTTTGGTATTGCAGCTATTTTAGGTGCTGGTAGTTTTAGTAGCCTTGGTGGTGCTGTTTTTAATGGCGGACCTGGAGTAGTTGTACTTTTTATAATTACAGCCATTGCCTGTGCATTTACTGCATTTTGTTATAGTGAGTTTGCTAGTCGTATTCCGGTAGCAGGTAGTGCATACACTTATGCTTATGCTAGTTTTGGCGAATTATTTGCTTGGATAATTGGCTGGGCTTTAATAATGGAATATAGCATTGGTAATATTTATGTAGCCTTTAGCTGGAGTGATTATTTCACATCTTTTTTAGATAAAGTAGGAGTGCATATTCCACATTGGTTAAGCACAAGCCATAGCGAAGCAAAAAATGCAGTGGCAAGTAGCGGAAATGCAGATGATATTAATGCTTGGAATACAGCACCTATGTTAGGTGGTTTACGTTTAATTTTTGATTTACCTGCATTGGTTATTAATGTATTAATTACCTATTTGGTTTATAGAGGAATTAAAGAGAGTAGAAACTTTAGCAATGTAATGGTAGTATTAAAAATGGCAGTGGTGGCTTTAGTTATTTTAGTTGGCGGTTATTTTGTTTTTTCAAATGGATTAACTGTTAACTGGACACCTGCTAATGACGAAGGCGTAAAATCATTTATGCCTAATGGATTTAGTGGGGTAATGGCGGCAGTGGCAGGTGTATTCTTTGCCTATATAGGTTTTGATGCAGTAAGTGTATTGGCAGAAGAAAGTAAAAATCCACAAAGAGATTTACCAAAAGGAATGATTTATTCGTTAGTGATTTGTACAGTAGTTTATATTTTGCTAACGTTAGTATTATCGGGTGCTGTGCATTACAAAAATTTTGATGGTGTAGGCGATCCTCTATCTTTTATTTTTGAAAAGCAAAACTTAAATGTAGGGTGGATGCAGTTTTTAGTGTCTATTTGTGCAGTAGTAGCCATGACAAGTGTGTTACTTGTATTTCAAATGGGACAACCTCGTATTTGGATGAGCATGAGTAGAGATGGTTTGTTGCCACCTATATTTCAAAAAATTCACCCTAAGTTTAAAACCCCAAGTTTTGCAACCATTGTAACAGGTGTAGTGGTAGGTTTACCAATTTTGTTTACAGATAAAACCTTTGTACTTGATTTTACAAGTATTGCCACACTATTTGCTTTTGTACTAGTGTGTGGGGGTGTTTTATTAATACCACGTAAAGAAAAAACAGAAGGTAGATTTAACCTGCCTTACATTAATAGTAAGTTTATTTTTCCTTTAATAGTAGCAGGAGCAATTGCTTTACTAGCCATATTTTCACCTAATTACTTCAGCAGCTTGTTTAATTTTTCTGGAAAAGATGTGAACCTTACCTTTAATATTTCAGCCATTATTTTCTGGTTGGCTTGTATCATTCTTTCTGCCCTTGCATTTATAAAAAACTGGTCGTTAATTCCATTGTTGGGCTTAACTACTTGTTTGTACTTGCTTACAGGTATGACGGCAGCTAACTGGGCATGGTTTATGGGCTGGTTAGCCATTGGCTTGTTGGTTTATTTTATGTATGGATATAAGAAGAGTAAATTGGCTGGTGGTAATTAAATTGTAAGTGACTATACTATGAACGCCTTTTTTTATATTGTAGCTATATCGTTTTTAGTAGTTTCCCTTTTAGTGGGTACTTATCTTAAAAAGAAGGTATCAAGCAGAGTTTTTGACTTTGATTTTGCAATTGAAGAAAAGAGAAATGAATTGTCTTGGAAGACTTTTATTTGGGTCGTCTTCCTTTTAATTATTATTTTAACTAATTGGAGTGATATAGGGTTTACAATTTTCTCAATTTTTAGTATATCGGTACTATTTTATGAATACCTTCTGGCAAAAAAAATTAATTACAAATCATATTTAATTAGAGACACTAAGTTAATTTACAATGGATGGTACGTTAAAGAATTCGACTTGGAAGAACTCGAATCCATTCACTTCTTGCCATTTACTGATTCTTTTAAGTTATTTTTTAAAAACAAGAAAACAATAGTAATAGCAAGAAATGTATTTGATAAAAATATTTTAGCAAATTTTATTCAGAAAGTTATACAACTAAGCTCAAAAAAAATAGAAATAGAACAAGATGCTATGACCAAAATTTATGTTTGAGTGCTGTTAAATATAGCTGTTTATAAATGTATTTCTAGTAATATTCGGTCTTTTTGAATACAAGGTTTAAATAAATAGTAAACATTAATATCCAATTATTAAATCAATTCATTATACCTTTTAGCAAACTGGATAAGGTTATAAAGTAAAGTTATCGTAGTTCTAAAAAATATCAGCAATACCTCTTACATATTCTACAAAAAAATCTGTATGCCGACAGGTAGGTCTTTTTCCTCTTTTCTCTGCGGTGAATAAATCATGTAACTTTGCCACCTAATTAGGATAGGAGAATATGAAATACGAAATAGGCGACAAAATAATAGTACTACTTACAGATGAAGAAGGCCAAGTAGTTGAAATTATTAACGAAAAAATGGTGATGATTGAAGTGAAAGGAGTTCGGTTTCCGGCTTATATGGAGCAAATAGATTTTCCTTACTTTAAAATGTTTACCCAAAAAAAGCCTGTAGAAAAAAAGAAGGTTTATATTGACCAAGTACGTAAAGAAAAAGTAGTAACTCAACCCAAAAAAGAAGAAGGCGTTATTCTAAATTTTTTGCCTGTATTTGATAAAGATATTTTTGATGATGATGTAGTGGAAAAATTAAAAATTCATATCATCAATCAAAGCCATACCCCATACCACTTTACCTACAATTGCATGATAGGTGGTGATAGTGTATTTCAATTAAAAAACACCATTGAACCTTTTGCTGATTTTTACTTGCATGATATGGCTTTTGAGGACTTAAGCGATAGCCCAAGGTTTGATTTTGAGTTTTCTTTAAAAAACGAAGACAAAACAAAAGCTCCTTTTTACGAAACATCTTTAAAACTTAAAGCTAAACAACTGTTTAAAAAGATAGAAGAAATACAGCTTAAAAACGAGGCTGCGTTTGGTTATTTATTGTTTGATACTTACCCTAATAAAGTTGAAGAAGAAAAAATTGATTTAAGCAAACTTGGCAATGCTGGTTTTAAAATTTACGATGCCAGTAAAGTACGCCAGCATTTAGAGCCTGCAAGGAGTGTAGTGGATTTACACATAGAAAAAATTACAGATAGTTATATGCACATGAGTAATTTTGAAATTGTAAGCTTACAATTAAAAACCTTTGAAAAGTTTTATGATTTAGCAGTGGCTCATAGGCAGCCCAATTTAATAATTATACATGGTGTAGGAGAGGGTGTGCTTAGAGATGAAATACATGAGATATTAAAAACAAAAAAAGAAGTAAAAACATTTGTAAACCAATACCATCATTTGTATGGTTTTGGTGCTACGGAAATTTGGTTTAAATAGGCTTATATCCCTTTGCTTTCAATACCTTCTCAATCTCTTGTTTCCACAATAAATATGCAGCAGGTAAATAATGTAATCCATCGTACTTGCATAAATCTTTACGTAGTAAATTATTGGGAGCCATTGTTGTATTTGTATTAATAAGGGTACAGTTTTTTTGCTTTGCTAATTTTAAAAGTTCAGAATTAAAGGCTGTAATTTTTTCATTTCGTTTTTTATAGTTGGGGGCTATATCCGCTAAATAAGTTATAGCGGTTAGTACTACTGTTATCGAATCTTTTTGTAAAATATCTACAATTGTTTCCAATTGCTTTATAGAAGTATCAAGTAAAATATTATTATCTATATCATTAATACCACCTTCAATAAAACATATTTTAGGCTTTAGTTTTAGTACATAGGGCATTCTATCAAGCATGGTAGCAATAGTAGTAGCACCAATACCTCTATTAATTACATCATTTCTATTCAATAATTCGTTCCAATCAATATCGTCTGTAAATGAAGTGCCTAGCATTACAATATTGGCTTGCTTACTGTAAATGTCATATTTACTAAGTTTTTCTTTGTAATAAGGGCTATTTGTAAAGTATGTTAAGCTAGTATCGGAAAATAGTTTTTGTTTTAATCTGGGAATGTAGTTCTCTTTAATTATTATTGACACTAAAATAACTAATAAAATAAGAGAAAATATTTTGTATTTATTTTTCATTGCATGTTAAAATTAAAAAAACTAGCAAGTTTCATATCTTTTCTTTTTAAAATCAATAATTCTAGGGCCATCGCTACATCCGCCAATTTCTGTGGCATTTCTATCAGTTTTCTTTCCCCCAATTATTATTTTGCCGGATTTATGGATTAATAAAATGCCTTCTTCTATTAACATTCCTGGCTTTTGATAACAACCTTTTACAACATACAATTTAATTCTATTACCTTTTACAACGGCTTTGCAAGTACCATACTTTTTGCCTTGATATTCCATATCAATAAAATCTAAAAAATATGTACCTCCTTTAGGAAGTTTTTGAGCTTTAGTATTAATAACTAATAAAAAGACTAGAAATAATATTGTACATAACTTTTTCATTGCTTAATTTACTGATGTAAAGCTCAATTTATTCAAAATTCACAATTCAAAAATTCGAAATTTTTGTTACCCCATCTTCTCTTCCAACTCCATCACCTTTTCAAATACAGTTTCGTATTCGCCATTTAAAATAGTTAATTCTAAAACAGCATCGTTATAGGCTTTTTCTGCTACTACAAATTTAGTTCTATCGGCTAAAACATCGGGTTGTGCTAATTGTGCTTCTAAATCTGCTTTTGTTTTAGTTATAGCTGCAATTTTATCCTCTAATTGTGTAAAACGGTTTTTATGTTTTTGTAATTCTTTCTTAAGCTCTTTATCTATAGGCTGGGCTGTTTGGGGCTTAGGGGTTTCTGTTGGTGTTACTACAGTTTCTATTACTTTATTTACCTTTTCTACTTTATTTACACTATTTACTTTATCCCCTGCAACAGCATTAGCCGCCTGTCTTTCCTTCCATTCCATCCACTCATCGTAGCCGCCATTAAATTCTTTTATTTCGTAGTTGTCTATCTCCCAAATTTTATTGGCTGTTTTGCTTACAAAATATCTATCGTGACTTACTAAAATAAAACTGCCTTCATATTTATTTAACGCCTCAATTAACAACTCTACAGAGTGCATATCTAAGTGATTGGTAGGCTCATCCAACAATAAAAAATTGGCTTTACTTACAATAGTTTTGGCTAAAGCTACTCTAGCTTTTTCACCACCACTAAGTACTTTAATTTTTTTATCAATATCATCTCCGCCAAATAAAAAACAACCCATTAATGTACGAAGCTCTAGGGTAGTTTTGCCACTACCAGCTCTTTCCATTTCTTCTAAAATGGGGTTTTCAATATTCAACGCTTCTAATTGATGTTGAGCATAAAAAGCATCTACCACATTATGCCCCCAAACTCGTTCACCACCTTCAAAAGGCTCTACACCTGCTACAATTCTTAATAAGGTTGATTTTCCTTTTCCATTAGCACCAATTAAAGCTATTTTATCACCTCTATTAATTTCTGCACCTGTATTTTGCACAATTTTAGTAGTACCAAAACTTTTGCTAATATCTTTTACTGTGCATAAAACTTTTCCGGGTTGTTTGTCAATGCTAAAGTTTATTTTAATATTTGGGCGTTCTAAATTGGTATCTTCAATACGTTCAATTTTATCTAATTTTTTAATTATACTTTGTGCCATAGCGGCTTTACTAGCTTTGGCTTTAAAGCGTTCTACAACCCGTTCTTGCTGGCGTATATAATCTTGTTGATTTTCAAAGGCACGTTTTTGCATTTCAATACGTACAGCCTTTTCAGTTTGGTAGTAGGTATAGTTGCCGCTATAAATATGTAACTCTTGCTGATAAATTTCTACAATTTTATTTACCATTCTATCTAAGAAAAAACGGTCATGACTTACAATTACTACCGAGCCTTTATAGTGTATTAAATATTTTTCTAGCCATTCAATACTAGGTAAATCCAAGTGATTGGTAGGTTCATCCAGTAACAGTACATCAGGTGCCATCAAAATCATTTTGGCTAATAACACTCTCATACGCCAACCTCCACTAAACTCTTTGTAGGGGCGGTGAACATCTGCATTACTAAAACCTAGGCCTTGTAAAATTTCTTCGGTTTTGTGGTGTACACTGTAGCCATCTAGTACATCCATTTCATGCAATAAATCTGCATACTTTATTCCCAATTCATCAGTAGGATTTGTTTCTAGCTCTTTTGCTAAGTCTTCTAATTCTTTTTCAATTTGTAAAACTCTTTCAAAAGCACCCATAGCTACTTGCAAAATGCTGTCTTCCGTATCAAAGCTCAATAAATCTTGATGTAAAAAACCAATAGTAGTTTCTCTGCCTTTTTCTACAGTGCCTGCACTTAGGCTATATTGCCCAGTTAAAACCTTTAATAAGGTAGATTTTCCTGTACCATTATAGCCAATTAATCCAATACGTTCATTGGGTTGTATATGCCAAGTGGCGTTTTCAAAAATTGTTCTTGCCCCAAATTCAAATGTGGCGTTTTGTAAACCTAAAAGCATTTAGTTGATAGTTAATTGTTCATTGTTCATAGTAATCCAATGGAGTAAGTTCTATAAAGTTTAACAACTATGAACCATTATCCATGAACCATTACCTTTTTTCAGCGGCAAAAGTAACGTAAACGTTAAACTTTATAAAGGATTTACTGTTATATCCTATTTTTGTACAAATTTTAATATATGAAAAAGGCTTCAATTTTTTTGCTTTTAGCAGTGGCTGCATTTGCAGCGTATTGGTTTTTAATTAGAAAAAGCGACAGTAAACCAAGTGGCGAAAAGCAGGCTGCTATTGCAGTAAAAAAACACTCTGATAAGTTTAATACTAGTGTGGCTAATATGATGACTGCTTATTTTGGTATGCAAAATGCGTTTATTGATGCAGATACTTTAAAAGTAAAAGAAAATTGCAACAAATTTATAGCTCTAGTTGATAGTGTTGATTTCAATGAGTTAAAAGATGATTCTGCAGCCGTAATTCAAAATGCAAAAATGTTTTTTAGTGATGCCAAAGCAAATGCTGCATCTTTATTAACACAAAAAGAAATTTTAGAAATGCGTAAAGATTTTAGCATGATTAGCGAAAGTCTTTATCCTGCATTCAAATCAATTAATTATACAGGAGCTACTATTTACTGGCAAAATTGTCCAATGGCTTTTGGAGAAGATAAGCCTGCCAATTGGATTAGTAGCACAAAAGAAATTATGAATCCTTACATGGGAAAAAATCACCCCGAGTTTAAAGGTACTATGTTGCATTGCGGTGAGGTAAAGGAAACTTTGGAAGGGAAGTAGGTAATGGTTGATGGTTGATGGTTGATGGTTGATGGTTGATGGTTGATGGTTGATGGTTGATGGTTGATGGTTGATGGTTGATGGTTGATGGTTGATGGTTGATGGTTGATGGAATTTTTTGGATAGTAAAGTTATTTTAAATAGTACTACGTACACCTAAATCGTACATCGTACAAAAATATAGTTGATGAAAATTTTTGTTGTATTGATAGCATTGCTGCTTTCAATTTCAAGTACTGCCCAAAAAAGATATACATTAAGTGGTTATGTAAAAGATAGTTTAAGTGGTGAAACGCTTATAAATGCTACTATTGCTGTGCAAGGCAAAACAAAAGGTATTAATAGTAACCAGTATGGTTTTTACTCCATTAGTTTAGATGAAGGGGAGTATATTTTTATTGCCTCTTACATTGGTTTTCAACCTACAGCTATACAAATTAATTTAACTAAAGATATTGTTTACAATTTTGATTTACTTCCCAAAGCAAAAGTTAGCGAAGCCGTAGTAGTTACTGCCAAAAAAAGAGATAACAATGTAAAAACTGCCCAAATGGGTAAGTTTACTTTACCTATTGAGCAAATAAAGGCTATTCCAGCTTTTTTGGGTGAGGTTGATTTATTAAAAACGGTGCAACTTTTACCAGGTGTACGTAATGCAGGCGAAGGTAGTGCAGGTATATATGTACGTGGCGGTGGCCCCGATCAAAATTTAATTTTATTGGATGATGCACCAGTTTACAATACTGGGCATTTATTTGGTTTCTTTTCTATTTTTAATAGCGATGCCATAAAAAATGTATCCTTAATTAAAGGCGGTATGCCAGCACAATATGGTGGTAGATTAAGTAGTGTGTTAGATATTTCTATGAAGGAAGGGAATAATCAAAAATTTCAGGTAGATGGTGGCATTGGTTTAATAGCAAGCAGACTATCATTACAAGGCCCTATTAAAAAAGATAAAGCCAGTTTTATAGTAAGTGCCAGAAGAACGTATATAGATGCGTTGACTAAGCCCTTCATCAAAAAGACAAGCCAGTTCTATGGTTCAGGCTATTTTTTCTATGACTTAAATGCAAAGGTTAACTACAAAATAAGTGAAAAAGATAGGGTGTATTTAAGCGGCTATTTTGGTAGAGATGTATTTGATTTTAAAAATGGCAGACAAAGTTTAGATGTAAATATTCCTTGGGGTAATGCTACAGGTACATTGCGTTGGAATCATGTATTTAACAAACGTTTATTTGGTAATACCACAGCAGTTTACAACGATTATAATTTTGCTTTTAACGCAGCTCAAAATAATTTTTCGGTAAAGTTAGCATCAGGCATTAGAGATATTAGCTTAAAGCAAGATTTTGATTTGTATCCATTTACAGGGCATAAAGTAAAATTTGGAGCCTTATACACTTATCATAAATTTACTCCTTCTGTGGTAAGTGGTAGGCAAGATTCGGTTGTGTTTAAACCCAATAATGCACAGGTTAAATATGCACACGAAGGTGCTGTGTATTTTCAAGATGATTGGGAAGTAAGTGATATGTTTAAAATAAATGCAGGGTTACGATACAGTTGGTTTCAACAAATTGGACCATTTAAAATTTATGATACAGACATTGATGGAAATAGATTGGATAGTGTAGAATATAAAAAAGGCAAGCCGGTTAAAACTTATGGTGGTTTAGAACCTAGATTAACCTTGCGTTATGCCTTTAACGACGAAACATCTCTTAAGGCTTCAGTAACTCGTAACCTACAATACATACACTTAGTAAGTAATGCTGGTACTACTTTGCCTACCGATATTTGGGTGCCTAGCACTTATAAAGTAAAACCTCAAATTAGCTGGTTATATGCTGTAGGGCTTTTCAAAAACTTTAAAAACAATATGTACGAAACCTCTGTAGAAGTGTACTACAAGGATATGCAAAACCAAATTGAATATCAAGAGGGTTACACACCTAATACATTAGAAGATACAGAGAACTTTTTTACGTTTGGAAAGGGTTGGAGCTATGGGGCAGAGTTTTTTGTAAATAAAACAAGAGGAAAATTAACAGGATGGGTGGGTTATACCTTAAGTTGGACATGGAGAAAATTTCCTAACCTAAATTTTGGCGAAAAATACCCTACTAAGTATGATAGACGAAATGACATGAGCATAGTAGCCATGTATGAGCTTAATAAAAAATGGAAATTTGCCGCCACATTTGTATATGGTAGCGGTAATGCTGCCACATTACCTCAGCGTTTTTATATAGTAGGAGGTGTGCTTACACAAGAATACAGCCGTATAAACGAATATCGTTTACCAAGCTATCATAGGCTTGATTTATCTGCCATATTAACCCCAAAGAAAAACGAAAATAGAAAGTGGAAAAGTGAATGGGTGTTTAGTATTTACAATGCTTATAGTCGTCAAAATCCATACTTTATTTACTTTGATCAAACTGGTAGTCCTTTGGATGGTACATTAAAAGTGCAGGGCAAGCAAGTATCGTTATTCCCAATAATACCTGCTGTAACTTGGAATTTTAAGTTTTAAAAAAACAAAAAAGCACTTTCAATTGAAAGTGCCTGTTACTTTGGGTTATATTTTATTTATCGTATTAATGTATAGTATTTTTCAACAACCGACCCTGTAAACATAGGCTCGTCGGTACAAGTAGTTTTAAGCGTTAGTAAATCTTCTGTAAGCATTAATAATTTAAAACGATGGGCATCTGGTATTGCATTTGTAATTATTGAATCGGCTCCTTTAAGTTGATATGTACCTTTATCTGTAGCCTCCAAATTCCATTTGTATTCAAAGTTGCCACCACTTCCAAACATTACATAGTTTTTTGGGCGTGGGTTTTGTTTTAGTATAGTGTCTTTTACAAATACACCACCTTGAAATATTTTTAGCTGTATTCTATTAATTTCCCAATTACCTACAATAAGTTGATCTTTGCTTCTTGTTGCAATTGATTCATCTTTTTCGCAAGAAGATAAAGTGCTTAAAAACAATACAATACAGCAAAAAAATAGTAGTAGAGTAGATTTTTTCATTTTTATTTGATATTAGATATATTAAATAACGAAAAAGGGGATTGTTTATTGTATTTGTCTAAAAAAGTTGTTCTATTAATTCAATAAAAGTAATATTTCATAGTAGTCTTAATTTTAATAAATTTACCACGGTATGATCGGGCCCTGCTTCAATTAAATTATTATCAACAGAAAAAGTAGAAACGGTTAAAGATGAATCACATAAAATTGAAT
>JAGNRZ010000011.1 GCA_017988335.1 Ferruginibacter sp. | reverse complement strand
CGTTAGGTGTTGTGTTAATTATTGGGCCATGGAATTACCCTTTTCAATTATTAATAAACCCTTTAATTGGTGCAATTGCAGCAGGAAATTGTGTAGTATTAAAAGCTAGTGAGTTTGCCCCTGCAACTGCTGCTGTAATGAAAAAAATTATTGAAAGCACTTTTGATAAAAACTATATTTTGTTTACAGAAGGCGATGGGGCAACAGTAGTGCCAGCCATGCTAAACAATTTTACTTTTGACCATATTTTTTATACTGGCAGTACAGCCGTAGGTAAGCTAATTTATAAAATGGCTGCCGAAAATTTAACGCCTGTTACGTTAGAACTTGGGGGTAAAAGCCCTTGTGTAGTTGAAGAAGATGCCAACATAAAAGTAGCGGCAAGGCGTATTGCAGTTACTAAGTTTAGCAACTGTGGGCAAATGTGTGTTGCACCAGATTATGTTTTGGTGCATGAACGTAAAAAAGATGAATTAGTAACAGCTCTTAAAAAAGCTATTATAGATTTTTTTAGTGAAGACGCTTCTACACATTATAACTATGGAAAAATAATTAACGAAAAACAATTTGATAGGCTTACAAATTATTTACAACAAGGGGAAGTTTTAATTGGCGGAAAAACTAACAAAGAAAATTTATTTATTGAACCCACCATTGTAGATAATATTTCGTTAGAAGGTAGCATAATGAAAGATGAAATTTTTGGGCCAATACTTCCTATACTAACTTATAAAACAAAAGAAGATGCGTTAGCCATTATAGAAAAAAATAAAAATCCATTAGCATTTTATGTATTCACTTCTAGCAATAAAAACGAAAAATTTTGGATGGATAATGTAGCTTTTGGTGGAGGTTGTGTAAACAATGCTAGTTGGCATTTAACTAATCATAACCTACCTTTTGGTGGCAGGGGTTTTAGTGGTACAGGCAACTATCATGGCAAAAGTAGCTTTGATACTTTTAGCCATAAAAAAGCAGTAATGAAAACACCTACATGGTTTGATCCTTCAATTAAATATCCGCCGTTTAAAGGGAAGTTGAAGTTGTTTAAATGGGTGATAAAATAATGGATAATTTTTTAATTAATAATGGATAATGAGTAAAGCAATAGCTTACACAATTTTATTAGGATTTTTTTTGAGCTGCAATCAAAAGAAGGAAAAAATTAGTAAAGAACTTCCGGCATCTAAAAACGATACATTTGTTTTTTTTACACAAGAAGATAATATTAAAATTTTATCTGATTTTTTAGTTGACACTATTAAGTATTTTGATAAAAAATTGGATTATAGAAAAACTATTATCTGTCCTCAAATAATTGGAAAAGAATTTACATCAATAAATAAGATATTAACTAATGAAATTAAAAGAAAAGCTGCTCTAAGCTATTTAGATACATTAGCTAATGTTGAAATTGAAAAAGTTAATGAAATGTCTGGTATGATAGGAAGTAATATTTTGCTGAAAATGTATAAAAATAAAAAACTTATTAGTTATGGGTTTTTAAGTGAATATGATGACCCAAAAGCCATGAGACCTTTCCGAAAATACTTTGCTATTAATTATGATACCAGTAGGAAAAAATTTATCTATTTTGAAGATTACTTTACTGTTAAAACTCCGACTGATTCTTTAGTATTAAAGTCAATAATTTATGGACATATTGCAAATCCAGAAACCAAGTGGTATCCAATTGACAATAATATTGTATTTTCTATTGATAATGAAAACATACATTTCTATTTTGATATGTTTGGAGTACTAGGTAACCCAATGGGATTAGTAAAAAGTGTGAAACTAAAATACCTAGATAAATTCATTAACGATAATTACAAATGAAAAAACTAAAACGCTTTCTTATTGTTACACTTATAATACTTGGTAGCTTTATTATTTATGTATTAATAGCAAACAGAAATTTAAAAAATATGACCTTTAGACAAAAACTATTAAAAACCTTATACCCTGCTTTTATGTGGATTACAAAATCAACAGGAAAAAACAGTACGGTATTATCAACAAATACAACAAAAGCAATGCAATCATTTTATACGCTAAGCGATACTTTAAATAACAATACTGCTTTTAATTTTGAAAATCTTAAAGGTAAAAAGGTGTTGCTGGTAAATACCGCTAGCGACTGTGGTTATACAAATCAATACAACGACTTGCAAAAGTTAAGTGAACTGTATAAAGATAAACTAGTAGTGCTAGGCTTTCCTGCAAATGATTTTAAAGAACAAGAAAAAGGAAGCGATGAAGAAATTGCACAGTTTTGTAAAATAAATTTTGGGGTTACATTTCCATTAATGAAAAAGAGTACAGTTGTAAAAGGGGTAAGCCAGAATAATGTATTTAAATGGTTGAGTGATGCAAACTTAAATGGCTGGTGCAATCAACCTCCTACTTGGAATTTTAGTAAATATTTGGTAAATGAAAATGGAGAATTAGTAAAATACTTTGATCCTTCTATATCGCCGTTGGATAACGAGTTTAAGAGTGCGATAGAACGCTGATAATTATGATGGTTAAGATTTGATAAGATTTTTTTCTGCGTTATTTGCGTAATCGGCGGGAGAAAAATCAATCATCTAAATGCAAAACACCATTATTTATTTTGCGATGCTTCAACCAATCCACATCTACCGCATTATACAAAGGAATAATTTCTTGCAATTTATTTTTCCATTCATTGCTTTGCATTAATTCACTAAAGCATTTTTCCAACACATCTAACATAGCACTTACAGCTGTAGATGCCCCAGGCGATGCACCCAATAATGCAGCAATACTGCCATCGGCACTATGTACTAGCTCTGTTCCAAATTCTAATACGCCACCTTCTTCTTCGTCTTTTTTTATTACTTGCACTCGTTGCCCAGCTATGGCCAATTCCCAGTCTTCATTCTTTGCACTAGGCAAATATTCTCTTAAAGTTTCCATTCTATTTTCATGGGTTAAACTAACTTGTTGTATTAAATATTTAGTGAGAGCAATATTATGCCAGCCTGCGCTAAGCATAGGAATAATATTATCAAACTCTATGCTCAAAGGCAAATCAAAGTAGCTGCCATTTTTTAAAAACTTAGTACTAAAGCCAGCAAATGGTCCAAACAGTAATTCTTTTTTGCCATCAATCATTCTGGTATCTAAATGCGGCACACTCATTGGTGGTGCACCTACTTTGGCTTTGCCATATACTTTGGCATTATGCTGTGCAATTACGTTTTCGTTTTTACAAACTAACCATTGCCCACTTATGGGAAAGCCACCGTAGCCTTCTGCTTCTTGAATATTACTTTTTTCTAGCAATGGCAATGCACCACCGCCAGCACCTATAAAAACAAAATCGGTGTAACGTTCATTTTTTTCATCAAATGCTAAATCTTTATATTGTACTAGCCAAGTACCATCATCTTGCTTATCTAAATCTCTTACTTCATGATTTAGTAAAAGTTCAACACCATCTAAGCTTGTAAGGTGTGTAAAAAGTGTACGGGTAAGATTGCCAAAATTTACATCTGTACCAATATCCATTTTAGTAGCAGCAACTTTTTCATCACTCTTTCTTTGTTGCATAACCAATGGCATCCATCGCATTAACTCATTTTTATCTTGGCTAAATTTTATACCTGCAAAAAGAGGATGCTGTTGCAAGGCTAAAAATCTTTTTTGCAAAAAATCTACATCTTCATCTCCCCAAACAAAACTTATATGTGGAATGTTATTGATAAAACTTTCAGGCGTATCAAAATAATTGTTCTTCATTAAATAAGCCCAAAACGATTTTGATAATTCAAATGCAGAAGCAATTTTTATAGCTTTTTTACAATCAATAGTTTCATCTTCTTTTTGTGGCGTATAATTCAATTCGCAAAAAGCTGAGTGTCCTGTACCAGCATTGTTCATAGCATCGCTACTTTCGGCAGCTACCACACCTAATCGTTCGTAAATGGTAATGCTAAAATTTGGATTTAATTCTTTTAATAAAATGCCTAGCGTGGCACTCATTATACCTCCACCAATTAATGTTATATGTTTATTAGGTTGTGTGTTCATTTTTTATATTGGTCGGGACGCTCCCAGCGGCCTGTACCATAAAGTAAAATTGCCTTTAACTTAAGTGTAAAATTTTGAAATATCATTCTCCCATTTTTTTAACAACAATCTGTTTTGTATTTCCTTTAAAGATAAATTGGTTAAGCTTAAAAACAATTCTTTGTTGCATAAATTGCCATTTCGTAGTCTTACATAATCTAAGTACGATGAAAATTGCCAATCCTTTAAATCGGTAACTAATTTTGCCTCCAAAGGATTATGATGTATATAAAAGAAACAATTCTCTAAATATCCCTCTTTATTATTATGAGTATCGCCGCTTAATAATTTAGCTTTTGTTTTTTGCCTAAATAACGAACCTGAAGTACTATTTTGTTTATTAATAGCTTGGCTATAACTACTCAACATCATTCCTATTCTATATGCCAATTCTTGCATGGGCTTACCACCAAAAGATTTTCTTTCTTCAACCGTTTTTTCATTGGCTTGTAGTAAAATATGAAAATGGTTAGGCATTAGGCAGTAACATAAAATATTGGCAACTGGTGCTATTTGGTCTCTTATTTTTTTAATAAAGAAAATATAATTAGCGTCATTAAAATATATAAGTTGTTGGTTATTGCCCTGATTGTAAATGTGATAAAATTCGTTTTCTATAAAGTGCATTGCAACTAAATTTAAAATCTCTTAGGTAATTAATTAAGGTCAGGTTGCTCTTTTGCTTTGCAAAAGTTAGCACCCCGACCTTAATTAATCGGACACTTTTCATGATAGTTAATTAACTCAATAGGCATTTTTACAAACTCATAACCAGCATATTTAATTACAATTTCATCAAGCACAGCAACAATTTCATCTACATTTTCTGAGGTTACTAATTTTAAACGAAAATCTTTAATGCCCGGCAAGCCTTTTAAATAATTGGTGTAATGCCTACGCATTTCAAAAATACCCACCTTAGGACCTTTCCATTCAAAACTTTTATGCAAATGTTTTTTGCAAACCTCTACTCTGTCTTCTATTGTAGGAGAGGGTAAATGCTCACCCGTTTTTACAAAATGTTTTATTTCATCAAATATCCAAGGGTAACCAATAGCAGCCCTGCCAATCATAATACCATCAACACCATATTTGTTTTTATAAGCCAGTGCTTTTTCAGGGCTGTCAATATCGCCATTGCCAAAAATAGGAATTGTAATACGAGGATTTTCTTTAACCTTAGCAATTAGCTCCCAGTTGGCTTCACCTTTATACATTTGGGCTCTTGTACGGCCATGTATAGCAAGGGCTTTAATGCCTACATCTTGCAGGCGTTCAGCCACTTCTTCTATGTTTTTATTATTATCATCCCAACCCAACCTTGTTTTAACAGTAACGGGTAGCCGAGTACTTTTTACACAAGCTTCGGTAAGGCGTACCATTAAATCAACATCTTTTAACACACCAGCGCCAGCCCCTTTTAATGCTACCTTTTTTACAGGGCAGCCAAAGTTTATATCCAATAAATCAGGATTAGTTGCATCTACAATTTTACTAGCCATAGCTAAACTATCTTCATCGCCACCAAAAATTTGTATACCTATAGGTTTTTCGTAATCAAACACATCCAGCTTTTGACGACTTTTTATAGCATCTCTAATCAAACCTTCGCTGCTAATAAATTCGGTGTACATCAAATCGGCACCCTTGTCTTTACACACAGCTCTAAACGGAGGGTCGCTAACATCTTCCATAGGTGCCAATAGCAATGGAAAATCTGGAAGAGTAATATTGTCGCCTATTTTTATCATAACTTTTTTTGTTTATAGGTGTCTGGTCACTAAATGCAAAGTTTAAATGTGACAAGGAAACTACAGTGGCCTGACACCTATGGCTTTTGTTTAGGGGCTGTGAATAGTAAACATAATTTAGCTTTTGTTCCTGCTATCCGCTACAATTTTCACAACCGCCGTCAGGGTTTTCAACCGCTGATGGGGTTGCTCAATTTTCGCTACTATCAGGCAGCCCATCAGCATTTGTTTTTCAATCGTCAGCACCACAGTCTTTTTAGGCTATAGCCTAGCTTTTAATTTTCATATGGTTAAACGGTAATGTTACACCATATTAAAACCCTTATTTTTGCTGCAAAATTACAACTTATTAATGGCACATATAGCAACACGTAAAATTTCGTACTGGGGGCAATTGGGTATATTGCTTGGTCTTATTATTGGAGGGGTAATTGTAGCCGGTGGGGTACAACTAATTGGGATGGCTGGTAAAATTAATTTTTCCGATTTAACAAAGCTAGACTCTAAAACTCTAATGGATAAATTGCTAGTACCTCAAAATGCAAATCTTTTAAGAATACTTCAATTTTTTTCTACCCTTATCATGATGTTTTTGCCTACTTATTTTTATGCAAAAATTTGTCATGCAAAACCTTTTGTGCATTTAGGCTTAGTCAAAAAACCTACAATTGCACAAATAGGGTTAGTAGTTTTAATAATGTTTGCTTGTTTTCCATTAATTGGTGCTTTGCAAGAGGTTATAAAACTTATACCCTTTAGCAAAGAAACATTGGCCATTTTTCAAAAAGCCGAAGATGATTATTATAAGCAAATATTAGTGATTGGTAAAATGAGCAGCTTTGGCGAATATTTATTATCTATGGCTATGATTGCTTTGCTGCCTGCCATTTTTGAAGAAGTATTGTTTAGAGGAGGAATACAAAATTTGCTTAGCCGCTGGACAAAAATGCCGATAGTATCTATTTGTATTACAGCTGCTATTTTTAGTTTTATACATGGCAGTTATATAGGTTTTTTACCAAGGTTTGTTTTAGGCTTTATATTAGGCTGGCTTTTTTATAGAACGGACAAATTATGGTTAAGTATTTTGGCACACTTTATTAATAATGCAGTAGGGGTAACTGTTATGTACATGATGACTTTGATGGGTAAGCCTATTACACCAAATACAATGGAAGATAGCTTCCCAATATTATTAGGAGTTGCAGCGCTAGGTATAATAATTGCGTTATTATATGCATTTGATAAAGTAAGCCAAAAAGATATTGATGAACCTGAACAAGAAGCTTTATTACCTGGTTACATTAATCCCAATAATCCATTTGCGGATGATTTTATTACAAAACAAAACAATAGCTAATACTAATGGCATTAAATATTCAAACTTTAAAAACCCGTAGCCTTACTGCAGCCATTTTTGTAGTGGTAATGCTGCTAGGCTTGTTGTGGAATTTTTGGAGTTTTGTAGTGTTGTTTACTATTATACATTGGGGTTGCTGGATTGAATATCTAAATCTTATAGAAAAAATTAATGATGATAAAATTGAAGATAGTTTTATAAAAAATTATTTTGCTTTTTGTGGAGTTTTATTGGCATTTATCTTAGGGATTGATTATTATTCGTTTAGTTTTTTTTATAAGATAAGTAGTTTCAATATAGATTTGAAATACATTTTTTGGGCCTTACTGTTTTTGGGTCTGTTAATATTTCTTTTCCAAAATAAAAAAGTTAAAAACAAAACTAAGAAATATGCTCTTCTAGGCTTTGTATATTTGTCTATTCCCTTTACATTTTTGTTTTCATTAACTTATTTTGAATTTAAAAGTTCAGAAGGAGGAATTGACTACTCTAGGTTTACATTTAGTAATATATATCCTCTATTAATTATCTTTTCAATTTGGATAAATGATACCATGGCATACATCGTAGGCTCACTAATTGGCAAAACACCATTCAGTAAAATATCTCCTAAAAAAACTTGGGAAGGCACTGGTGGAGGAGCTGTACTTTGTATTATAGTTATGGTTGGTATTGGATACGCTTTTTTTACAAAAAATGTTCCTGATTATATTATTGCCGTAATCGCCGCCCTCTGTGCTATCTTTGGCACACTCGGTGATTTATTCGAAAGTAAACTAAAACGTTTGGCCAATGTAAAAGACAGTGGCAGTTTTATGCCCGGACATGGCGGCTTTTTAGATAGATTTGATAGCCTTCTTTTTGCAGTACCTGCTGTGTGGGTGTATGTAAAGTTGTTTTTATAGGTGTCAGGTCACTACTTAGATACTTCATAAATTATATACCTTACGTTACTGAAATAATTTAAAAATTTAATGACTTTGCTTAGTGACCAGACACCTAAATTCTGAAAGTAGGTGTCAGGCCACTGAAAGTAAATAATAAATTTAAAAAAGCATTGAGTAGAAATAATCTACTAATTAAAAGCCTTTGCTTAGTGGCCAGACACCTAAACAGCCAACCCTAAACTCAAAACTGTAAACCGCATCCCTTATCTTTGCACCTCAAAACTACAGCATGACTATTCATAGAGAAGGCTATAAATCCATTGCAATTGGCACATTAATTTTTGGGGCTATTAACTTTGCAATTTTTTATTTTTTTAGTGCATCGTTACCCATTTTATGTTGGATAATATTTTTTGCTACACTTTTTTTATTGCTTTTTTTAGTAAGTTTTTTTAGAGTACCTAATAGAGTACTTACCATAAATGAAAATGCTATAGTAGCCCCTGCCGATGGTAAAGTGGTAGTGATAGAAGAAACGTTAGATGTTGAATATTTCAAAGAGAAGCGTTTGCAAGTATCTATATTTATGAGCCCTGCTAATGTGCATGTAAACCGTAGTCCGTTGAATGGAGAGGTGGTTTACAATCAATACCACAAGGGTAAATATTTAGTAGCTTGGGATCCTAAAAGCAGTACCGATAACGAACGTCATAGCGTAGTTATAAAAAAGGGCAATACCGAAGTATTGGTAAAGCAAATTGCAGGTGCATTAGCAAAGCGTATTGTAAACTATTTAAGTGTAGGGCAAAAAGTTAACCAAACCGATGAATTTGGGTTTATTAAATTTGGTAGCCGTGTAGATTTATTGTTGCCTGTAGGTACTAAGATAAATGTACAACTAAATGAAGTTGTAAAGGGTGGAGTTACCGTAATAGCAACGCTATAAGATTATTAACCACAGATTTACTTAGATTTAGATACAGATTAATTGAGTTTCTAAATCTGTGTTTACCATTGCAAAAAATCTGCTTTATCCGTATAAATCCGTGTCACCCGTGGCTCAATCCCAATTTTAACATTTTTATCTTGGCAACCCCATCATATTCCACTAATTTTACATTGATTAATCACAATAAATTGTTTAAACAAATGAAAAAATTATTCTTACTAGCTACAGCAGCTTTATTAGTTACTGGTGTTGCAATTGCAGATAACGGTAAAAAGAAAAAGAAAAAATGTGCTAAAGGACAAACTTGTTGTTCAAAAGACAAGGCAGCAACTGCAAAAAAAGCATGTTGCAAAGACAAGCACAGCGAAAATAAAACAGCTGAAGTTAAAATGTAATTTAACCCTTTGGGTAAGTACGGCCTCTCAGAAATGAGGGGCTTTTTTGTGTAGCCACGAATGTCACAAATGAACACAAATAAATAGCAAATGCTTAATTCATAGTATCTGCTTCAACTCCGAAATCAGGGAGAGACAATTATTAAAAAATATCTTCCAGCTGTTTTAAATGTGTAACGGTGTAAGTAGGTTGTAATGTGGTTGTAGCATTTACATGGTTTACAAAAATGCAATCCATATTTGCATTTATTGCACCAGCAATATCGGCTTCTAAATTATCACCAATCATAATGCTCTCTGCAAGGAGGGCATTTGCTGTTTTTAAAGCATATTCAAATATTTCTGCATTAGGTTTTACACTATTGCTTTCTTCGCTAGTAATTACATGTGTAAAAAAAGGCGTAAGGTTGCTATACTTTAATTTATTATGCTGTACATCTTTAAATCCATTCGTAATTAAATGTAATTCGTAATTTTTATTTTTTAAATAGGTAAGTATTTCTATGGTATGAGGGAAAAGTTTATCTCTAGTAGGCAATAAGTCTAAAAAACTTTTACTTAATTGTTTTGCTAGGTTTTCATTGGCAACTTTAAAATCAAGTAATGCATGGTACATGCGTTTCCACTTTAGTTCATCGGCTTTTATTTTGCCATTGTTATATTTACTCCAAAGTATTTCGTTGTGGTGTAGGTACTGTGCAAAAAAAGTTTCAAAATCTGATGTTATTAATGTGCTTAAATTTTGTTCAAGAAAAATTTTTGATAAAGAATCTTTGCAATTAGCTTCAAAATCCCAAAGAGTATGGTCGAGGTCGAAAAATAGATGCTTATATTTCATTGTGCAAAATACAATTTGAATTTATAATAAGCAACCGTAATTTTGAATAAATAATTATTATGTATGCAGTAATTACAGGGGCATCAAAAGGCATTGGAAAAGCTATTGCCAATATATTTGCAAGCCATGGCTGTAATTTAATATTATGTTCAAAAGGGGAGCTAGATTTGTATAAGGCTGTAGCAGATTTACAAATTCGTTTTCCTTCTGTAATTGTAAAAGCTAAGCCATTTGATTTAAGTAAAGATGCCAAAGCTTTTGGCGATTGGGTTTTAGAAAATAAAATTTCTCCCACTATATTAATTAACAATGCTGGCTACTTTGAACCGGGCAATGTTTATAATGAACCAGAAGGCTTATTAGAAAAACAAATTGAAACCAATTTGTATAGTGCTTATCACCTTACCCGTAAATTGTTACCTACAATGATGGCTAATGCAACTAAAAATAATCCAAAACACATTTTTAATATTTGCTCTGTTGCTTCTTTACAAGCCTACCCAAACGGTGGTGCATATAGCATAAGTAAATTTGCAATGGCAGGGTTCAGTAAAAACTTGCGACAAGAAATGTTGCCACACCATATAAAGGTAACCACAGTTTATCCAGGAGCGGTATTCACAAATAGCTGGAAAGGTTTTGATAATACAGATAATAGAATTATGGAAGCAGATGATGTAGCTAAAATAATTTTTGCTGCCTCTCAACTTTCTGTTTCAGCATGTGTTGAGGAATTAATATTACGCCCACAACAAGGAGATTTATAACTCTTCATTATTTTTAACCACTTATACTATAAAATTTATTGGTTTATAAGCTGTGCTTATTTTTGATTTATGCTTAAGTATTTTTTAGTTTTAATTTCTTTTTTTTGGATGTGCAATAGCATAGCACAAACAAAATTTTATGCCACCGTTTCTGCAAATGAAATTGGTAAAGAAGATTATGTACAATTGAAACTAGTTGTTGAAAATGCTACAGCGGTACAAAAAATAAGCAACCCTATGCTAACAAGCTTTAGCATTGAAAGTGGTCCTAATGAGGAAACTAGTGTTAGCATAGTAAACGGAAAAACCAAAAAGTATTTAGCCCTAAATTATATTATTAAACCTAAAGCAGTAGGCACTTTTACTATACCTGTAGTTATTGCTATTGCTGATGGTAAAGAGTATAAAACTGAGCCTATTACAATAAAGGTGCTTAATAAGGCAAGTGTAAAAATGCAAACACCACAATCTGTATTTGATGAGTTTGATAATGAAGAGCAGAAAACAAATATTACTGATTATATTATTAAAGAAGGAGAAAATGTTGCTAATAAAATTAAAGGCAACATGTTTGTAAAAACTTTTGTCGATAAAAAACAAGTATATGTTGGTGAACCAATTGATGTTATATATAAGCTATATACAAGACTAAAAAGCGAAAGTAACATAGTAAAAAATCCATCTTTTAATGGCTTTTCTGTTATTGATATGGGGCAACAGAGTAGTATGGACTATAATATAGAAAAACTAAATGGAAAAGAATATAATGTATATGTTTTACGTAGAGCTCAGTTGTATCCTTTGCAAGCAGGACAATTATCAATTGAAAAAATTGAGGTTGAAAATGTAGTTACATTTATAAAAGATAGTTACATAAAAAAAAGGCAAGATAATTTTTTTGATGATTTTGGGCAATCGCCTATACCAGAGGAAGCTATGGTGAATGAAAAAGTAAATATTGAAAGCGATGTACTAACTATTGATGCAAAACCATTGCCCTCCAAAAATGTACCTACTTTATTTAAAGGTGCTGTAGGAAACTTTACAATTGGTGTAAAATTAAAAGATGATAAAGTATTTACTAATACAGCTAATCAACTTATAGTAGAGGTTAGTGGTAAAGGAAATTTGCACTTAATTAATGCACCCGAAACTAAATGGCCAGTTGGTTTTGAAAGTTTTGAAGCCATTGTTACTGAAGATATAGATAAAACTACCTTGCCTATAAGCGGTAGTAAAACCTTTTCATTTCCGTTTGTAGTAAGTGATACTGGTAAATATATTTTAGACAGCATAACTTTTGTTTTTTTTGATATTAAGGCAGGGCAATACAAAAAAGTATTTACAGCACCTATAAACTTATGGGTAAAAAAAGGAGTAGGGAAAGCTGTAGCTGTAAATAATACTGGTAATAATAAAGTAAACTGGGTAAGTAAAATTAGCGCTAATAGAAAATGGGTAATTGCATTGCTAGCAGCAATAATTACACTGAGTATTTTTATTTGGGTTAAAAAAGATAAAAAACAACAAACTATTACTAACAACCAAACAACTGTGGATGTTGAAATAGAAGACAAACCAATTGAAATTAAGAAAGATTGGTTACAGCACACTAAAGAAACATTAACCACCGAAGATGAAAAATTGTTTTACAAAACTATTCATGCAGAATTAGTTTCTTTTTTGAGCTATAAATTTAATATTAATAGAGCATTAATCAACAAACAATCTATTTTAAATGCTATGCAGCAAAGTAATATCGAAGCAAGTGTAGTTGATGAAATTAGTGGTACGTTGCATTTGTTAGATGATAAATTGTATAATCCCTACGGTAGTAATGAAGAACACTCACAGATAAAAGAGGTTTATGATAGGGTACAAAATAGTATAGAGAAATTGAGTTGAATCTAAGCTTCGGTAAACTTGTAGCCAATACCTCTAACAGAAAAAAAGTATTTTGGGTTGCGACTATCCTCTTCAAAATATTTGCGAAAATTTAAAATAAAATTATCAATAGTACGAGTAGTGGGGTAAACATTGTAACCCCAAACTGTTTGCAAAATTTTCTCTCTTGTAACTACCTCGTTTTTATTTTCAATTAATAGTTTTAAAAGCATAGCTTCTTTTTTTGTTAAAAAAATGCTTTTATTTTCCTTGTCAATACACTCAAGCGATTTAAAATTTATGGAGCTTTTGCCTATGTGGTACACATCTGTTACAGGAGTACGGCTACTTAATCTTTCACTTTTTATTAAAAGCTTATTTACTCTTAACAAAAGCTCTTCTAAATTAAAAGGCTTGGTTAAATAATCATCTGCCCCTTTTTTTAATCCTAAAATTCTGTCGGCACTTGTACTTTTTGCACTTAAAATTAAAATAGGTATATCGGTGTTATTTAAACGTATGGTTTCGCAAACACTTATACCATCAATTTCGGGCAACATTACATCTAAAATTATTAAATCAAAATATTCTTGTTGAACTAGCTTTAATGCTTCGGCACCATCGTAAGCACTGCTTACTTCGTAATCCTCTAGCTCTAAATTTAATTTTAAAGCTTCTTGAAGATTTTCTTCATCTTCTACCAATAATATCGATTTTTTTTTAGCCATGTAGTTGTGCAATGGGTAATTGTACTTCAAAAGTACTTCCGTTTGGTGTATTATCTGTCATGGAAATGTTTCCTTTATGCTTTGTTACAATATTTTTTGTAAGGTACAAGCCAATTCCGGTGCCTTTTGCTTGTTTGGTGGCAGTATTACCACCTCTATAAAATTTTTCAAAAATTCGTTTTTTATCTTCTTCTGCAATGCCTTTGCCTTCATCTTTAATTTTTAATAAAGCCATGTTGGATGTTACTAAACTAGCAGTAATCGTAGATTGCTTAGGCGAATATTTTATAGCATTATCCAGTAAATTATTTATCGCAATTTGAATAAGCATTCTATCTCCTTTTATAAAAATATTTTCTTCTACATCTTGCAAAAAAGCAAAAGAAGTAAATCTGTTTTTATATTCAGTAATGGTAGTGATAAGTATTTCACTTAAGTTAAACTCCTCTTCTTCTACAATATAATTAGCAGCATCAATTTGCGATGATATAAGCATATTGTTGCAGAGCGTATTAAGCCTATTGGTTTCTTGTAATGCTTTTTGAATTAAAGTGTGCTGTCGAAATTCATCTAATTTTCTTTTCTGTAACGTTTCTAAATTTAATGTAGCTACGGCAATAGGTGTTTTTAATTCATGCGTAAGTGCCATCATAAAATGTTGTTGCTCTTGATTGTAGCGTAACTGCTTTCGTACGGCTCTAAAAACAAATATTGCACCTGCTGCAATTAATAAAAAAAATGTGAGGCCTTCGCCAATGTATTGAATAGTTTTTCTTTTTTGTTGAGCTAAAATATTTTCTTTTATTGAAGTATAATTGACTTGCTCAGGCACAAGCTCTTGTAATTTATACTCAGCCATTTTTTTATTTTGATTGTTTAATGCAATAAACCACCAAATAAGTGCGGCAATAATGTAGGCAAGTAAAACCCAATAAAGTATAAAAATTGATTTAATTCTTTTTCGTTGTTGAGTAGCCATGTTTGTAATTAAGGATTACAATTAGTTTCTAATATCCAAGCCCCAACTTAGTTTGTTACGTAAGGTTTGTAAAAAATTATTTTCGTTTAGCCTTATTAGGTTTATTCCAAAGTTTTCTTTTTTTACAGCCAATTGTATTTCTTTTGCTACCATTTCTCTTCGACTATCTAAAGTGCAAATAAATCCGTCAGTACGGCCTTCTACTTCAAAAGATACTATAGTATTATCTGGTACTATAACTGGCCTTATGTTAAGATTGTGAGGAGATACAGGTGTAATTACAAAACTTGCACTATCGGGAAAAACCACTGGACCATTGCAGCTTAATGAGTAGCCAGTGCTGCCAGTAGGTGTAGCCACAATTAATCCATCTGCCCAAAAAGTATTTAAAAATTCACCATTTAAATAGGTGTGAATTTTTATCATTGGAGAGGTTTCTCTTTTATGAATTGAAAATTCGTTTAAGGCATAAGGCACATCGTCAAATAGTGGAATGTTTGAATCTAAATGTAGTAATGTTCTGTTATCAATTACATAAGTTTGGTTTACTAATGCTTTTACGGCTTGCTGCATTTCATCTTTGCCTATATTAGCTAAAAAACCTAATCTGCCATAGTTTATACCAACAACTGGTGTGCCCGTATCTTTTACTAAGGTAACTGTATCTAATAAAGTGCCATCGCCGCCTAAACTAATCATACAACTTATTGATTTGTTTAAATCGGTAGAGGAATTAAATGTAGAATATTTTTTTATTTGTAAGGATGAATAAAATTGGTTGAAAAAATCTTGATAGAATACTGGCTCTACACCATACTTTTCTAATTCGTTTAATAACAAATTAAAATCTTGATGTTGAGAATTTTCAATACCTCTGCTGTATATAGCTATACGCATTTTATATAATTTAAAAACTACTTTGAAGGCGTAAAAATAAGCCCTTTTCGTTTAATTGGTTAAAGCTATACTCAAATCTAACTACAAAATCATAAAAAGTAAGCATATCTATACCAAAGCCTCCAGAGTATAACAGTTTGTTGGTTAAAAATGTTGCGTTTTCTTTGCTGTAGTTGTATCCAAAGTCGGCATAAGTTTTTGCAAAAAATGTAAATGGTATTTTGTCATTTTTCTTCAAGAAAAATGGAATAGTAAAAGGTACTTTAATGTTAAATGAAGCAATCTTCTTTTTTAAAGTAGATTTATTTATCGCAAAAGCTACACCATCTATTGCATACAACTCAAGCCCACGTAAGTAGGCTGCACCAAAGCCTAAACCTCGTTGATTAATATAGGCTTGTTTAAATGGTAACCTTATTAAACCAGCAATACCATTTACAAAATACCAACCCTTACCTAAGTCAATAAATTTGTTGTAACCTGCCTCTAGCATTAACGAATTTACACCGCCACTAAAACCAAATCCTCTTTTTAGGCCACTTACAAATGCAGTGTTTCCTTTAAGTGGGTAAGCTACATTGTTTACATTGGTATGCTGATAGCTGTACAAAAAATCTAAATAGCTAATAGACGATTTTGAATTGCCAAAATAGTTTGGATTGTATTTAATAGTTATAGAATCGCTTACTTGGCTATTATTGAAATTAATACCAAACACATGTGTATTAAAAACGCCTTTACGAATACGGTAAGATGTTGATAGGCTAAAATTTTTATTAATAAATGCTTTTAGATTTGAATCTTTACTGGAAAGAATAGAGAAAAATTTTAAACTATTATTATAGCTAGTACTATAATTTACTTCTCTTGATTGTGTGTAAGCAAGGTCTACAGAAAATCCTTCGGTAAGTTTGCGGTTGCTGTAAGGGGCTGTGTAAGATACTAATACACCTCTGCTGTAGCCATTTAATAAAGATAATCTTACTTGATCTCTTCTGCCACTAAAATTATAATGAGCAAATTTAACTCCATAAATAACTCTGCGTAAATCGGCATTATATTTATCTTTCCATTCGTTAAAATTTCTATCTACTAATCTAAATTGCGGTGTAGGATAAATGTACCATCTTTCTTTTACAACAATTTCAATATCAATTGTAAAAGCATCGATGGCTATAACATTAATTTTTACATCGTTAAAAAGAGTAGTGTTATAAACATTTAATCTGGCTTGTTCTGTTATTTTATATAACTGTGCAGTTAGTATAGAGTCGCCAGTTTTTATTTGTGCCTCTCTGGTAATTATATAAGCTTTTGTTTTTTTATTTCCAGCAACAGTTACCTTGTTTATGTGTAAGTGGTTGGTAGAGTCCTCAGGCAAATTAAAGCCAGTAGGAGTTTGTAATAGGCTATTTGAATTGCTAAATTGAGATATTGCCAACTGGGAGAGGAACAAAAAGCAACAAAATAGTAAAAGCCTAATTATTTTCATTTATGTAATTGTATAACTTATATACGTAAAAATAGGCTTTTAGGGGCTACAACGAACAGTAAATTCCTATAATAATAATTATTAAATATCTAAATAATTCATTAAATGTTTGTAGTTGCTATGCACTTCGTTTTCAAATATTTCTGTACCGAAATAGTATAATACATCGTAATCATATCTTTCAAAAGTAGATACTATGGAAGAAATTTCTTTTTTATTAATGTGCAAGGTTACTGTAAATAAGCCAGTATCTTTTTGAATAGTGGTATTAAGATGTAAGATAGTAGCATCATTACTTTCTACAATTCGGCTTATTTGCGAAATAGCAAATTGGCTACGTTCCATTTCTAAAACCACAATACCACCAATTTCATTTGTGCCAGCAAAATTGCCAATTGTCTTTAATAAATCGGCAGTAATAATTACACCTAAAAAATCTTTTTCTTGATTAACTACGGGTACAACCGTGCTATCAAATTGATTGGCACAGGTAACCGCATTTAAAAAGTGTTCGTTTTCT
Organism: Ferruginibacter sp.; assembly: GCA_017988335.1. GTDB lineage: Bacteria > Bacteroidota > Bacteroidia > Chitinophagales > Chitinophagaceae > Ferruginibacter. The sequence goes on along the minus strand of JAGNRZ010000011.1, from coordinate 16,811 downwards.
AATACAAAAGCATTTATAAAATTTTCTTGCATTAATTCAATAGGCATCTTTTCCTCTTCAGCATCTAACAAATCTTCTTCGCTAACCAAGCCTAAAAATTTATTATCGGCTACAACAGGTAAGTGTGTTAGTCTAAAATCGGCTATTAATTGTAAAGCCTTACTAACTGTGTCTTGTAGCTGTAATCTAGGGATATTATTATTTATAAGTTCTACTGTAAGCATGGGCTAAAATTTTGCTATATAATTTTATAGAACGATTTTTTTACAATTGGTTTATGTATAATGACAAAATGTTTTGTTAAATAGATGCTTTGTAAAACAAAAACGCCCCAATTAATTGAGACGGTAATTTTTTATTTTAGTTTATCTAAAAAGGCACTCAATATTTTATTAAACTCATCGGGCACTTCCATCATTGGGGCATGACCACATTTGTCAACAAAATGAAGCTCACTGTTAGGAATAAGTTTATTAAACTCTTTACCCACAAATGGTGGTGTAATAGTATCGTTGTTGCCCCAAATAAGGCAAGTTGGTTGTTTAATTTGATTTAACTCTTCGCCTAAATTATTACGAATAGCACTTTTAGCTAATGCAATAATTTTTATAACTTTTAAACGGTTGTTTGTAATTTCAAACACTTCATTTACCAGCTCATCTGTAGCCATTTTAGGGTCGTAAAAAGTTAATGCAGTTTTGTTGCGTATATATTCCTTATCGCCACGTTTGGGGTAAGTATCTCCCATGCCATTTTCAAACAAACCGCTACTGCCAGTAAGTATTAATGATTTTACTCTTTCTGGATGCTTTAACACATATACTAAACCTACATGCCCTCCTAAGGAGTTACCCAGTAAGTGTACATTATTATAATTGCGATGTTCAATAAATTTTTGTACAAATTTTTGCAGTCCACCTACAGAAGTGTGTAATAAATCTAGCTCAAGTAACGGAAGCATAGGTACTATAACCTTGTTTCTGTGCCTAAAAAATTCAATTAAAGGTTCAAAATTACTTAATGCCCCAAATAAGCCATGCAATAGTACTAGGGGTTCGCCTTCTCCTACTTCTATAAATTTAAATTTACCGTCTTGTTGTATTTCGTAGCTCATTAGTTAGTTTTGCCAGTTGCAATTAGCTGCAAAATAATTGATTTATAGCAAAAAAAGTTATTAATTATATATAACGGTTTTTTGTAAGCTTATTTTATTGAGGAATGGTGGTAGATAGTTTGCCAAAAAAATTACTTAAATCTGTAAACATATCTTTAAAGAATGGAATAACTGTTCCCAAGCCTTCTATTACTTTTGGCCCCCATGGTTTTATAAAAGAATAGGTAGATGATGCCTGAATCACATCGGGCTGTATCAACTGAATTTTTTCGGCATAAAACAAAAATATACTAAACACAATGGTATATAGTGCCAGAAAAAAAACTATGCCACCTAGCTTGTTAACCCAGCCTAGCAAAGCCATTTGAAATGTTTTTTCTATCAATTTTGCTCCCCACCTTACCAATAATACTACGGCTAAAAAAACTAGGGCAAACGAAATAAAAGGCAACCACTTTGCTGAAACCGTTACACTATTACTTAGCCAGCCAGCCACAGCTGTAGATAGCTTTAAAGCAGCGGCTAAGCCCACAATAAAAGCTAATATTGAAAACAAGGCTACAATTAACCCTTTTTGAAAGCCTTTAATACAGGCCATAATTAATATTACTGCAAAAACGATGTCTATAAACATTAGCCTAATAATTGTTTTACAATAGCACTAATGGTTTTTCCGTCGGCAACGCCAGCTAACTGTTTGCTAGCTACACCCATAACTTTGCCCATATCTACAGCACTAGTAGCACCTACTTCAGCTATTATTTTTGTAACCGCTTCTTTTATTTCATCCTCAGTTAATTGCTTAGGTAAAAACCTTTCAATTACTTCCATTTCTTCTCTTTCTTTAGCTGCTAAATCTGCCCTGCCTTGTTGCTCAAAAATGGTTAACGAATCTTTACGCTGCTTCATCATTTTTTGTAAAAACTTTTGTTCTGTGGCTTCATCAATTTCGCCGCCAGCACCTGGTTCGGTTTTAGCTTTAATTATTTCTGCTTTTATGGCACGTAAGCCTCGTAATACGGCTTCGTTTTTACTTTTCATGGCATCTTTCATTTCTGCCATTATTTTTTGCTCTAAACTCATAGTATGTTTGATTTTTTGATGTTCGATTTTATGATTTGTTGCCTTCGGCAAAATTATTGCCACGGAAACACAGAAAAAAAGAATGTAATTTACTTTATATACTTTATTTACTTGTTTTCTTTAATCTGGCTCTGCCTAAATTTTTCAAAAAAGTTTTTAGCAAATGTTTTCATATCATCGCTTAACTCTTGTTGTTGAGTAGCTCTTTTAAATGTATCGGCCATACTCATTAGCATTTGATAATAAAAATCGGCCATTTCATCTACCATCATTTCTTTTGTCCAAAGGTCAATACGTAAAGCTGTTTTATCTGCCTTATCCCAAAAGGCAATACACATGGCGGTAGCTTTTTGAGCCATTTCGGCACTACTATCCGTAGCTTGCCAAGTTATTTGCTCTGGTACTTTGTTAGGGTCTAGTAAAATATCTATGTTAATGGAAGATTTGTGCATTGTTTTGTTTATTTATAGAAACAGCAAAGTTAATGGGTTTGCAAATGATGAAAAAACCCTAGTTTAAAATTTCCCAAAGTGTATTATTGCTTTGAGGTGATGTTGTAAAATGAAATCCTTTTTGAATCAACGTATTTCTATACTCTTCATCTTTATACAATAAAATAAGTTGCTGTGCAATGCTTTTTATATCTGTAAAACTGGCAAATGCACCTGCCTCCGAAAATACAGATTTTAAAGCTGTAGGCATAATTACAGATACTTGGCACTGCATAGCTTCTACTACTGGCAGTGGTAAATAATGTTCTGTATCAGCAAAAATAAATGCATAAGCACTTGCTAAAATATCGGCATAATTTTTTTGAGGTAAGAGAGTCATCAATTGTACATCTCCTTTGTATTTATAACTATTGAGTAAATCTTGAATTTGAAGGGGTATAGCAGTTGAATAAATAATTAAGTGCATACTACTTTTTTGCCATTGCTTAAATTGGGTAAATGCTTTTAGCAGTGTTGTAAATTCTTCTTTTGTAATGGTTGGATAATGGGCTAAAAAATAAGAATTACCGTTAGTATATTTTACTTTTATTTCTTCTTGCTTTTCCCAAAATAGAGTATTAAAAGTAGTGTTAGCAGCTAAAGGTAAAATACTTGTTTTATTGGCTAAAGAAGGAGAGTAAGCTTCTATTTTATTTTTTTCTTGGGTAGAAAAAGTAATCAACTGTTTAGCTTTATTCAATTGTTCATGTGCTGTTTTGCCATAATAGTGTTGTAGTTGTAATGGCAAAATAGTAGCATCCTCATTGGCTGGAAGTGATAAAAATAGATATTGATGAACAGTAGTGCTGTTGCTAATAATACCAGCTAAATTAAAATAGTGAGTAGCCCTACATTTTTTTAATAAAGTAGGTATGCGGTAATTGTACCAATATTTTTGGCTAAGTTTATTTAGCGGAATTGGCTTTACCATTACAATGCTGCAATTCGTTGGTAATTCAATTGTAGTGGCTTGGGTCAACCAAAAAATAAATTGATGCGGCTTTTGCTTTGTAGCTAATTCAACAAAACTATGTATTATAAAAGCGGTGTAAGAAGATGAGTGGCTTTGAGTGTTGATGACAATAATCATAAAATACTATTTCAACAGTTTTACTTTAACTGTTTCAATACGAGTATCGCTTACATTTAAAATATCAAATTGATAATTGCCAATAATTACCCTATCTTTTTGTTTAGGTATTTGCTCATTTTGCTGAATGATATAGCCAGATAATGTTTCTGTTTCTTCACTATCTGCAAAGTGGAGTTTATATTTTTCTGAAATAAAATCTAACTCTAATCTGCCACTAAAAATAAACTCATTTACGGCTAACTGTTTATCTACAAATTCTTCGGTATCATACTCATCTTTTATATCTCCAAAAATTTCTTCCAATAAATCTTCCATAGTTACAATGCCAGCTGTGCCACCAAATTCATCTATAACCCAAGCTATGCTTTTACGTTCTTTGGTAAATTTATTCATTAGGTCGGTAGCACTCATACTCTCTGGCACAGTGGGTATGGGCAATAATATTTCTTGTAGGGTACTAGGTTTTTTAAATAAATCTAATTGATGTACATAGCCTGTTATTGAATCTATATTTTCATCAAACACTACTAGCTTGCTAAGTTTTGTTTGAATAAATTTATTTTTAACATCTTCAATAGGCATTGTATTTTTTATGGCTTCTATTTCTTTACGTGGTATAAGGCACTCTCTTAATTTTACTTCACTAAGCGATAAGGCATTTTCAAACAATTCTTTGTTGAGTTCCACAGTATCTTCTTCTTCTTGGCTTTTATTTTGGTGCATAAAATACTCCAAATCAATTTTACTGAACACTTCTTTTTTCTCCGTTAATTTTTGATCGAAAAGATGCTTTAAAATCCATTCTGATATGTCAACAAAAAATGTGGCTATACTAGCAAATAGCGAATAAAAAAACTGCATAACAGACGCTAAAAAACCGCTGCTAAGTATGGAAGAAGATTTGGCTCTAAAAAATGCTTTAAATATAAACTCAACAAATAAAAGTAAAAAAGTAGTTAGTACAGTTTCAACCGCTAACCTAATATAGGGATTAGTAATATTGAAATTTTTCCAAAATACTTTTTGCAATAAATCACTACTCAGTAAACCATAAATTACTAATACAATATTAAAACCAATAAGAGTAGTGCCTATAAACTTGGTAGGCTTTTCATTAAAAGCTGCCCAGGTTTTGCCAGAGTAAGTGCCTTGTTTTTTTCTAAGCTCAAGCGATAATTTATTGGCAGACACAAAAGCTATTTCTATACCGGAAAAAAAACCGATAAGTAGTAGCGATAATGCAATTGCTAAAAGGGTAAGCACATATTCCATAGTATAAATGTACAAAAGTTATAATTAACTGGCATTGATAAAGTCGCTAATAATATCACTAGCTTCATTACAAGCAATAGCCAAGTTGTCGTTGGTAACTATTTTATTAAAATGCGATGCAAAAGAAAGTTCGTAATTAGCTTTATTTATTCTGGCTTGTAAGGAGGCTTCAGTTTCTGTGCCTCTAGCCAATAATCTGTTTTTTAATTCTTCAACCGAAGGGGGTTTAATAAATAAGGATAAAGATGAATTAGGGTATTGCTGTTGCACATGAATAGCACCTTTTACATCAATATCCAACACTGGTATTTGATTGTTGTTCCAAATGCGTTGTAATTCATTTTTTAATGTGCCATAGTATTTGCCTTCATACACCATTTCCCACTCTACAAAATCATTTAGTTGTATATGATTTTTAAAAGCTTCTTCAGTAATAAAATGATAATCTATTCCATCTTTTTCATTTGCCCTAGGCTTACGAGTAGCAGCACTTACCGAAAACGCTAATTGCGGAAATTGCTGCATTAAATGCTTAGTAATAGATGTTTTACCAGCACCTGAAGGAGCAGTGATGATTAAAATTTTATGTTGAGTATTAACTGACATATTTATTGAAATGAAGGTAAAAAACGCAATACAATATTTTTTCTATTTACTTCACTTGTAAGTATCATTTCGTTTTCGGTTATGGTGTTTATAGTATAATAATTTGTATTGCTATTTACACTAGTAATAAGTTTTAGTGTTTTTTCTTTTTCATTAATAAAATAAATGCCTTGCACTATTGTTCTACCAGCGGCAGTAGTGTTATAGCTGCCATCTTTATTAAACGTCCAGCTAAGGCTTTTCATAGCAGCATCTACAGCAGCTACTTTTACTGAATCTTCTGGAGTTTGAAACCTAGTATCTACAGGATCTAAATTTTCTACTTTAACACAATCCCATTTTTTTACTAATAGCTTTTCGGTTTTGCTTTGGCAAGAAGCAATAAAAGTAATTAGTATGATAAAGTATAAAGAGTATTTCATGTTAGTTGCAAGTATTATTATATTCTAAAATAAGATTAAATGCATGTTCTTCATTTATTAAGCCTTTTACTTTTTTCTTAACCTTTTCACAATCCTTAAAAAGTTTTTTTAATATACTTTTTGTATTACCCAATAAACCCAGATTAAGTAATATATACTCTCCATCTTCTTTTTTTAAGTAATATTCATAATCTTTTTTAGGTAGGTACATAATATTGTTATTAAAGAAATAAGAATCAAACTCAACCTCTTTTTGATTTTTAAATACTGAAATTTTTCCGTCCAAAACTCTCTCAATAAAAAAAATAGTTTTGCCAAATAGTCCTTCTTGTTTAACTTTTAAGAAGTGATGAACACCTTTTTTGGTGTAAACACCTAGGCCTTTCCATGTATTACTTTTAACGTTTACAATATTTCCGCTAGAATCATAAAAAACAAATTCAAAATTAGATGCTCCATAATTTTGTTTAGCCAAAAAGCCATTCGCTGTATCACCGTATGCAGAAATCATATAACCTGATACTGGCTTCTGACAGTAACTATGAAAAGTTAAAAAAAAGATGAATAATATGTTTAATGCCCTAATCATGCTAGCTTATCCTTTTAATATCAGCACCCAAATTTCGTAAACGTTCATCAATATTTTGATAACCTCTATCAATTTGTTCAATATTTTGAATAATACTTTTGCCTTGTGCACTTAAAGCTGCTATTAACAAGGCTACACCGGCTCTAATATCGGGGCTGCTCATAGTAATGCCTCGTAATTGCTGTTCCCTCTCAAGCCCTATTACTACAGCCCTATGTGGATCACACAAAATAATTTGTGCTCCCATATCAATTAATTTATCTACAAAAAACAAACGGCTTTCAAACATTTTTTGATGTATAAGTACACTACCATGTGCTTGTATTGCGGTTACTAAAATTATGCTTAACAAATCGGGTGTAAGCCCAGGCCAAGGATGGTCGTAAATAGTTAGCACACCACCATCCATATATTTTTGAATATGATAATGCTCTTGCGATGGAATATAAATATCATCACCCACAATACTCATTTTAATTCCCAATTGTTCAAATTTTTCGGGTATTACGCCAAGGTGTTGTACACCTGCATTTTTAATGGTAATCTCACTTTGTGTCATGGCGGCTAGGCCAATAAAACTGCCTACTTCAATCATGTCGGGTAGCATACTGTGAGTACATCCGCCTAATTTTTCTACTCCTTCAATAATAAGCATATTGCTACCAATGCCAGTAATTTTTGCACCCATGCTATTTAGCATTTTGCAAAGTTGTTGTAAGTAAGGCTCACAAGCGGCATTGTAAATGGTGGTGCTACCATTGGCAAGTACAGCTGCCATTAAAATGTTAGCCGTGCCTGTTACACTAGGTTCATCTAATTGTAAAAAAGTGCCTTTTAATTCATTAGTAGTAAATTCAAAAAAACCATCATCATTATAAGTAAAATTTGCTCCCAGTTTTTCAAAACCAATAATATGAGTATCTAGCCTGCGTCTGCCAATTTTATCGCCACCAGGCTTAGGTATATATGCTTTTTTAAACCTTGCTAACATAGGGCCAGCAAGCATTACAGAGCCACGTAGCTTTCCACTTTTTTTGTGGTAATCGGCACTAGTTAAATAATCTACATTAACATCATCGGCTTTAAATATGCAAGTATCGTTACTTACTCTATTTGTTTTTACACCCATTTCTCCAAGTAATTCTATTAGCAGATTTACATCAATAATATTGGGTATGTTTTTAACAGTTACCTCATCAGCAGTTAATAATACTGCCGAAATAATTTGCAGAGCTTCGTTTTTTGCACCTTGTGGCGTAATTTCTCCACTTAATTTTTTGCCGCCTCGTACTTCAAATGATTGCATATTTTTTTATTACACTAATTAAGATGAATTACACTAATTACACGAATTTTTATAGTTATAAAATTAATACATATTAAAAAACCTGACACTTACATATCAGGCTTTTCCATTAAAAATTCGTGTAATTAGTTAAAATTTGTGTTATGAATTCTAATATCTCTTTTTAAAATTTCTATTATTGTTATTTCTGTTATCTCTTCCGCCACCGTTGCTTCCGCCTCTATTATTGTTGTTATCTCTTCCGCCACCTCTATTATCTCTACTACCGTTTGTATTGCTTCTTCCGCCAAAATTTTTACGGTAGTTGTTACCTCTTCCACTACCATAATCATCTCTATCGCCTCGGTTATCAGTACGGTGTTTTACAAATGGTCTGTTGTTAAACTCAAGTTCACCATTGGTAATAGAAGATAATTCTGCTTGTATTGTATCATCATGCACCAACTCCTTATGCCAGTTGCTGTAGGTAAGCTTCATGTAATAGGCAATTGAATTTGCAAAGCCTTGTTTTTTCTCTGCATCTTCTTCCTTTAAAGCCTTGTCAATTACATGCTCTATATTTTTGCCTAGATGATTATGTTTTGGATATCTTTTTGGATAAGGTAAACGCTCTGGCTTTGCCTTAAGGGTTTCCTTAGTAGGAATAGGGTAAGGGCTTTCTACATCTAACTTAAACTCACTTATTAAAAAAAGATGATCCCAAAGTTTGTGTCTAAAATCATCTACATTTTTTAAATGCGGATTTAAAAAGCCCATTAATTCTATAACTGTATTAGCGTTTTTTTGACGTTTTTCAGTATCCTCTATAGTCAAAAGATATTCTACCATTTTTTGAATATGTCTGCCATATTCCTTCATGGTTAAATGATTTCTAGTAGTGTTGTACTCCATTTCTAATTGATGCATCGTAGCACAAATATAGGTGTTTTAGGTGTATTTTTTATAGCTGAGGAGGGCAAAAGAGGCTATAGACGCCCTATTATTCACTTTTAGGGTGTAAGGATTTGGTTATTAGTTTTTTACCATATACATACCCACAAAAAGCACCAAAACTATCAGCCAACCAATCGTACCAGTCAAAAAACCTACCCGGTATAAAATATTTTTGAATGCACTCGGTAGTTATGCCCCATATAAAAGCGGCTAATAGTATTTTAAGGGCAGTATTTTTTTTTTGTTTTTTAGGATGATTTGTTTTTTTTAAAGGGTAGATAAATAAAAATACTAGCACTCCAAACAATATAGCATGCACCCATTTATCAGGATAAAATTTATTTATCCAAGTTTCAACTGGTGGTATACTGCTTGGCGGTATGCAAATAAAGTATAGCAATAAAAAAAACCAGCCAATGGCTGGTAAATATGATATTTGTTTTTTTGTAAACATATTAAGCTACAATTGCACTATAAGCCGCCGAATCCATTAAAGCAGCTACATCTTCTGGGTTGGTCACTGTCATTTTTATCATCCAGCCTTCGCCATAAGGGTCGGTATTTACCAACTCTGGTTGGGCTTCTAACGCAGCATTAACTTCGGTAATATTACCAGCTACTGGTAAAAATAAATCACTTACAGTTTTTACGGCTTCTACTGTACCAAATACTTCTTCTGCGGCAAACGATTTACCTACAGCATTTATGTCAACAAAAACAATATCACCCAATTCTCTTTGAGCAAATTCGGTAATACCAATAGTGGCTACGTTGCCTTCTAAAGCAATCCATTCATGGTCTTTAGTGTAACGTAAATTTTCTGGAAAAGTCATTTTTTATTTTTTACTGTTAATAATGCAATTTATAAACTATTTTTCTAAACACCTAAACCTCTAAACACCTAAACCTATTTTAATATTTCCATCTTCATTCTAATATCTGTAAATGGTCTGTTATATCCATCGCCTTGCATTTTAGCAATTTTATCAATTACGTCAAAACCGCTTTCTGTCTCACCAAATACAGTATAATTCATATCTAAAAATGGAGTACCGCCTACTGTTTTGTAAACCTTACGTTTTTTAGGAGAAAACTTTCTTCCCATTTGCATTTCCATAGCACTTAAACTATTATCATCGTATTTAGTGCCTTGTACTATGTAAAACTGGCAGCCACTACTAGCTTTTGCAGGGTTTTCAGTTCTTGCAGCCGCTAAAGCCCCTTTTTTGTGAAAATAGTTGGTGTCAAACTCTGCAGGAATAGTATAGCCAATATCGCCACCACCAAGCATTGTGCCTGCTGGGGCAGTTTTACTTTGAGGATCGCCACCTTGTATCATAAAACCTCCAATTACCCTATGAAATAAAAGGCTATCAAAATACTTGTCGTTTACTAGTTTTATAAAATTGTCTCGGTGTAAAGGTGTTTTATCGTAAAGGCGTAAAACAATAACACCACTATCTGTAGTTAATTTAATACGAGTGCCAGGTATTTTTACAGCAACAGCTGGTTTAGCAACAACTGGCTTTTTTACTACCACTACCTTCTTTTTTACCACAGGCTTTTTTACTTGTGCTATAGATACGTTACAAATGCACAATGCAAATACAATACTTAAAATAATTCTTACAAATTTCATATTACTAAAATATATTTTTTGGGATGCCAAAAATAAGTAACAATTTTTATTTTATGGTTAAATAAACCCTAATTGCTGAAAGTACAGCAGTACATGGTCTTTTAAAAAATTTTCTTGCTCAATCATTTGATAGTTTGGTAGTGGTTTTAGTTGGGAAAAATGAGGCCAATTTTCTTCATCATATCCATCTAATTTATAATAACCACTTAGAGCCAATATAGTGCAAACTGCTATATGCATCAAATCTTGCTTTTGCTCTTTGGTAAAATCTTGTTTGCCACTACCAAACTCTTGAATACCTATTAAAAATAAAATACCATCCATATCTGGCTTTATGCCATATTTTTCTTTTAATTTAATACGTAGTTTAAGCCAACGTATAGTAATATCTTCAAGTGCTTGTTGCATGGGGCAAAGGTAGCATTTGGAACGCTGATGACGCAGATTGGTTAAGATAAATATGATTTTATTGTAGCGAAGTTTGAGAAAGTATGTTTATAATTTAATATACCCAAATTATTATGATAATCAAAGTTTTCTACTTTGCATTGCAAATAAAATCTGTGTTAATCTGCGGCAAAAAAATCATAGCCAATCATAATCATCCTGCCAATCAGCGTTCCAACCCAAAATTGTATCTTTACAAAAATTTTTTAAATAAATGTTACAAATAGGTTTTATAAGGCAAAATGCAGATGTTGTTAAGGAAAGATTAGCAGCAAAATACTTTGGAGATGTAAATGCGGTAGATACCATTTTAAACTTAGATGAAGAAGTACGTAAGCTAAAGGTAGAAAGCGAAACTTTGCAAGCCACTATGAATACGGCTAGTAAAGAAATTGGTATATTGATGGGCAAGGGTGAAAAAGAAAATGCTGAAATTAAAAAACAAGAAGTTTCACAACTTAAATCATCTCAACAAAATTTAAGCAATCAATTAGCTGTTTTAGAAAAACAATTGCATGATGAGTTAATAAAATTACCTAATCTGCCACATACATCAGTACCAAAAGGTAAAACACCCGAAGAAAATGAAATAATAAAAGAAGCAGGTGTAAAACCTACATTACCAGCTAATGCAGTGCCTCATTGGGAGTTGATAAAAAAGTACGACTTAGTTGATTTTGAAACAGGTGCAAAGCTTACAGGTAGTGGTTTTCCGTTGTATAAAGGCAAGGGTGCAAAATTACAAAGGACTTTAAAGCAATATTTTTTAGATTTTAATACAGCTGCTGGATATACCGAGTATTTACCACCCTTACTAGTAAACGAAGCTAGTGCTTATGGTACTGGGCAATTACCAGATAAAGAAGGGCAAATGTATCATGTAACAGAGGATGGTTTGTATTTGATACCAACTGCTGAAGTACCGGTTACCAATATTTATAGAGATGAAATAATTAAGGAAGAAAGTTTGCCTATAAAAATGACGGCTTTTTCGGCTTGTTTTAGAAGAGAGGCTGGCAGCTTTGGTAGTGATGTACGTGGTTTAAATAGAGTACATCAATTTGATAAAGTTGAAATTGTGCAATTAGTACATCCTAATAATAGTTATGAAATACACCAACAAATGGTTGAGCATGTAGAGGGCTTATTAATAGCGTTAGAATTACCTTACAGAATACTTAGATTGTGTGGTGGCGATATGAGTTTTACAGCAACCCTTACTTACGATTTTGAAGTGTTTAGTGCAGCACAACAAAAATGGTTAGAAGTAAGTAGTGTAAGTAATTTTGAGGCCTTTCAAACCAATAGAATGAAAATAAGGTTTAAGGGAGAAGATGGCAAAACGCAATTGGTACATTCATTAAATGGTTCATCACTAGCATTGCCACGTATTATGGCATGCTTATTGGAAAATAACCAAACCGAAGAAGGTATTGTGCTGCCTAAAGTACTGCACAACTATTTTGGCAACTCAATAATCAAATAAAAAATTTATATTTATAGCTTAAAAAAATAACAATGAAAAGAATTGCAATAATTTTAATGGCTTCAATAGTAATAGCTAGCTGTAATAAAAAAGCATCTCCTGCAGTAAGTAATACAGGTACTAGCAATACAAGTGGTGTTGCTGCAACTTCTTCAAGCAATATGCCTGCTGCCGAAACTAAAGCCGCTACACCTGAAGTGGTAAATACAAATACTGATGCTGCTAGTACAGCTTCAAAAATAACAAAAGAGCCGGGTCAATTATCGCCAGAGCAACAAGGGCAAGCTACGTACAGTGCTAAATGCGGCAAGTGCCACGGCTTAAAAGTTACAACGGATTACACTGTTGATAGATGGATTACTGTAATGCAAGTAATGGCTGTAAAAGCTAGACTTAGTGATATAGAAAAAGAAAATGTACTAGCTTATGTAAAGCTTAATGCTAAAAAGGGATAATCTTTAAAAGAATAGTTGTATGCATACATATGCAGACTCTTAACGACATTCTCTCAATATATAAATTAAGCAAGTCTGACATAGATAGACTTAGCAACGAAGCTAAGATATCTTCTATTGACTGTGGTAAGAAGGGTATAAGTAAACAACTGTCATCAGATACATGGGACTTGTTTTATGAAATTTCTGACAAAGTTTGGTACTCAACTATGACCAACCTTAAAAAGATTTCTTTAGGGTTTCAACTGTATGAAATTTTTCCTAGTTATTATCATTTCTTAACACCATTTTATTATGGGATAAGAAATAAAGAGATAGTTGAACCAAATGAAAAGGAAATCATTTGGACACACTTCATGAAATATTTAGCAGCTGAGAACTACTATGCAGACCCAGTTGGTTATGTATTGTGGGTCGAGTTCTTCGAAGACAAATCTACAGTAAGAGAAACTTGGCAAGGGTTAGTAAACAATTACTCAAATAAAAAATCATTATTGCGATTATTAGAGCAGGCTGGACCTGTACCTTTTGATTTGAAAGAAACCCATTACAATAGTTTACTAGTTGACAAGACAACTCATGAACTTATTTTCAATAGCTTGTTGTACAGTGCATATGATGTCTATGGACAAATTGACAATAAAAAAGCACTTAATATTTTAGCAAAATTAAAGGTTGACACTACGACAGAAAATTATAGGTTGTTAACAGAAAAGCTTAAATAATAAGGCATCCCACATTCTTGAATAGATCGAATAATTATGTGATTCATCTATGTATAGAAGAGTCTTGAATTCCCAAACATTGCCAAACTCTAATCACAAAAAGCAATTAACTACCCAGTTGATTGCTTTTTTCGTTAATAGCCAATGCCTTAATTTTTTTATTCATAATGTAAAACCAAATAGGTGGCAATAAAGATAAAATCATACTGCCTGGGTAGCCAGTTGGCAATTGTGGAGCATTATCATGGTGTTTTAAAATTTGATATTTACGGCTTGCCATATAATGGTGATCGCTATGGCGGCTTAATTCAAAAAGCAAAATTCTACCTATTACATGATTGCTGTTCCAACTATGGTGGGGCATAGCTCTTTCATATTTTCCTTCGCCAGTTTCTTTGCGTTGCAATCCATAATGTTCAATATAGTTTACTGTTTCAAGTAGCAAAATACCTATAAGAGCTGAAGCTAAAAAGTATAGGGTAATCATTCCTCCACAATAATAAAATATAATGCCAATAAGCATTAATTGAACAATATGTGCTTGCAGCATTTCGTTACGCCAATTAAAAATGGATAAACCTTTTTTTGTAAGTTCTTCATTAGCAATTTTCCATGCAGATAGGTAAGATAAAATAATGGTTCTAAAATAAAAAATATAAACAGGTTCGTTGTATCTAGCACTGCTAGGGTCTTGTGGCGTAGCTACATTTTTATGATGCCCTTTATTGTGCTCAATAAAAAAGTGCATATACAATGATGTAAGTAAAAGCGATTTTGCTAAAAATTGTTCAAATTTATTTACTCTATGTCCCAGCTCATGCCCAACATTAATACCAAATGTACCACACAGTAAACCCATGCTAAAAATTCTACCTAATTTTTCCCACCACAATAAATTAGAAATTTGAAATGAATATAAAAAATAAACCAATGCGGCATATTGTGCAAATACAACTATGTACAGCATAAAATCATAAAACTTATTTTGTTTGGCTAAATCTTCTTCTGCGGCAGTTAAATTTTTAGTATCAGGATTAATAAATAATTCTGCAATTGGAATGGCCATCCAAGCATATAGCATAGGTAACCAAACTACCCAACCCATTTGCGAAAATGATACCCAGCAAGCATAATAAATTGTTAAAGGAAGTAAATATTTTATAGCCTTTATACTCATGGAACAATAATTGTTCAACAATTTACGGATTATTAAAAAATAATGATAATTTGTATAACTATTTATTGGGTTTAAACTTTTGCTAGTTTTAGCAGTCCAACCAGTTACTAATATTTTACTATGGCAATTACTAATAGAATAAAAAATCAACATTTACTGTGGCGTAGTGCTTTTGGGCCTATGATTGAAAATACAGCCGAGTTAGATACGCTTTCTCAAAAGCAATTGTGGAACTTATTAGTAAAAACATCTACATCTGCACCCGTTAAAATTGAAGTAGCACAAAACCTTGTAGATGGTTTTGTAAAAGGAGTAAAAGATGTAATTGAAATGCAAAAAAAAGAGCTTGACCAAGCTCAAAAGAAAAAAATAAGAGAGCAGAGCAGGGAAGATTTAAAAAACCTAAATATTCGTTGGTTAGATGAAATGATAAACAGCGAAGCTCAATTAAGAGAAAAAGTAGCCTTGTTTTGGCATGGTCATTTTGCTTGCAGAGTGGTAAATAGTTTTTTTCAGCAAGAGTTATTGGATATTATAAGAGCTAATGCATTAGGTAGTTTTAAGGATTTGTTACGTGGTGTAAGTAAAAGTGCTTCCATGCTTCAGTTTTTAAATAATCAACAAAATAAAAAGCAACACCCCAACGAAAATTTTGCCAGAGAGGTAATGGAATTGTTTACCATGGGTAGAGGCAATTATACCGAAAATGATATAAAAGAAGCAGCAAGAGCTTTTACAGGCTGGGGTTTTAATATTAGTGGTGAATTTGTGTTTAGAAAAAATCAACATGATACAGGTAGCAAAACCGTATTAGGTAAAACTGGCAATTTTAATGGCGATGATGTAATAGATATTTTACTGGAGCAAAAACAAACAGCTCAATACATTGCTAAAAAGCTGTATAAATATTTTGTAAACGAAAATGTGGATGCTGAAAAAGTAGAATGGTTAAGCAATCGGTTTTATCAAAGTGGGTACAGCATTAAAAATTTGTTGGAAGATATTTTTACAAGTGATTGGTTTTATGCTGAAAAAAATATTGGCAATAAAATAAAATCTCCCATAGAATTGTTAGCTGGTATTAGGCGTTTTTTACCCATGGAAATGAATAACGATCAATCGCAATTGTTGTTTCAACGTACACTTGGGCAAGTACTTTTTTACCCACCCAATGTTGCAGGTTGGCCTGGCGGCAAGGCTTGGATAGATAGTAGCACACTAATGTTACGCCTTCGTATTCCACAAATACTCACAGCAAATGAAGTGGTAAACATTCGTCCAAAAGATGATGATGATGTGATGATGGGGCAAATGATGGAAGCCAAAATGAAAAAAATAAAAGAAGTTACAAAAGGCGGCGTTGGCGTAGTAGATTGGAATTTAGTTAATAAAGTATATGCCACAACCTCAAGAGAAAACTTATTAAATAAAATAGGCGATACATTATTGCAAACTAAAAGTAAAGTAAGTACAAATGTGTTGACTAAGCATATAAATAACGAAAGCAGAGAAAACTATATTAAAAGTGCTATCGTAAATATTATGAGTACGCCAGAATATCAATTATGTTAGATGTACGATTTGTTGACGGACGATTTTATAAATCAGCATCAACTCAAATCAAAAAATCATAAATCAAAAAATCAAAGATTTACAATGGTAATAAAACGTAAAGAATTTCTACAAATTGGTTCATTAGCTACAGCATCATTTATGCTGCCTAAGTTTTTAAAAGCTTTTGAAAAACCAGCAATGGTGCCGCCAGGCAATAAAGTAATTGTAGTAATACAATTTAGTGGTGGCAACGATGGGTTAAATACGGTAGTGCCTGTACGTAACGATATCTATTATAAAGAACGACCAAGGTTAGGAATTAAAAAAGAGAGTAGTTTGATTTTAACCGACGAAGTTGGTTTAAACCCTGCATTGGAAGCATTTAAGGAATTGTATGATGAGGGCAATTTATCTATTCT
>JAGNRZ010000119.1 GCA_017988335.1 Ferruginibacter sp. | reverse complement strand
CGGCAGTAGGCCTTAGTACCACCCCCAACAGCACACCCGATGATGCCAATCAGGCATTTGCCTTATTTGGAACTTCAGTAGCCAGTGCCGGCGATGTAAATGGAGATGGGTATAGCGATGTAATTATTGGGGCTTATTTATACGATGATGGGGCAAATACCGATGAAGGCAGGGCCTTTGTGTATAATGGCAATGAGTTTACTGATAACAAACGCAACAATCTCCGCCTGTACAATGCTGATTTAACTACCCCTATCAACAATACCAATTTTATTGCAGGCAACTTTGGTGCAGGGCTATATGCTAAATCTTTTTTAGGCCGAGATAAAGGAAAATTAGTTTGGGAAACAAGGCTTAATTATAATGCTTACAGCGGCACACCAATAACCAACAGCACTTTTTTTACTGCACAGCAGGCTTCTTATACCGATTTGGGATTAACAGGTGTTGAATTAAAAAATCTTGTAGATAAATTATTGGGTGGCAGGTACACCAAACTACGGGCAAGGGTTAAGTACGATCCGGTTACTGCTATCACTGGCCAGGTATATGGGCCCTGGCGTAATGTATCATCCATTATTGATGCAAACAACCTGGGTATTTTACCCATAGAATTAATTTCTTTTAATGCCGCCTGGCTGCAAAAAGGTAAAACGGCCAAACTTGAATTTAAAACCGATAAGGAAAGCGGCATTTGCTGTTTTGATATTGAAAAGAGTAACGACGGTTTTAATTTTTATAAGATAGGTACATTGCCAGCAAAAAATATTTCAAGCATACAATCTTATTCTTTTATTGATGGCGATGCTACGGGTAAAAAACAATTTTATCGCTTAAAAATAAAAGGCACTGCAGGACAAATACAATACAGCAATATTCAACGCTTAGATAATGATAAGGTTACTGAAATATTAGTATTCCCCAACCCTACTACCGATGTGCTTAGTTTACAACTCAATAAAAATTATGGTAGCATGAATGTACAAATTGTAAATGCTTTGGGGCAAGTGGTAAAACAATACAACAAATTATCTACCCAAAATCAAACTGTACAAATACCTGTAAAAGGTTTAGCTAGTGGCAATTATTGGTTACAATTACAAGGCGATGGAGAGAAACAGGTATTGCAGTTTGTGAAGCAGTAAAATATTAGTTTATAGATAACATCTTTTTTAAAAGATGTTATCTATAAAAATTACCCTTTAACATTTCATTATACCATTTATCCATCATTTCCTTTTGCCAGTAAGCTATTTATACTTACCTTTGCACCGCAAAAACGTACTACTGCATTAGTAATTTGGTTTTAAACCTTCTTTTTGTGTAGAAATTTTCTACAGCCAGACATACTGCCTGACTATAACGAGAAATTAAATAGCGATTGCCTTTTTATGTATTTAGGTACATAATTATGCCTATATGAATAATTGGGGGATATGTATTATATAAACAATAAAATAGAAAGAAAGATGAAAAATGAAACAATGGGTGTAAACCTAATTAGCAAAAAAGACCTTGCAGAATTATTGAAAGAGACAAAAGAAACCGTGGCTACAGATGTAAAAGTTGATGGCAACCAACGCAGTTTTGGTGTGGTAGATTTGTGGAATGCTCAAAAAAGACAACGTACTTCTATCAGTATGAGAAGAAGTTTGAATTTAAGTTAATTTTATTTATCTAATTTTAATAGGTCGAACAAGGTATGGTTAATTCCATGCCTTTTTTTGTTTCTTCTATACCATAGGGCGTTGTTTTTGTTTTACATAAAATCATTTTATACTTTGCAATAAGTAGACCTTACTAATTTATTTAAATCAGTTAGATTATTGCATACATTACTAGTCACAAATTTAGTTATGGAAAATTATTTATCAGCAATTCAACAATATTTAAAAGAAAATGCTAGTGAAGAGGCACTTGCAGCTACAAAAAAATTTGTACCTGGTAGTACAAAAGTATTTGGTATTAGAATGCCAGTATTAAATGATTTAGCAAAAAAGTATAAAGGCGGTGGTTTTACATTAATAAAACAATTGTGGGCTGTTGGCAGTTACGAAGAAAAAATGTTAGCCGCAAAAATTTTAAGCCATTGTGCTAAAAAAGATGCTGCACAAGCTATAGAATTAGTAAAATTTTTTACGCCAGAAATAGATAATTGGGCAGTATGCGATACCATAGGTATGCAATCGCTTAAGGCAATTATTAATACTCATCAAACCCAAATATTTGCTTTGGCAAAACAATTAAACAAATCTAAAAACTTTTGGGAACGTAGGCTTAGCCTTGTATTGGTAGAATATTATACTAGAAACAAAGATTTGCACCCACAAATTATTGAGTTAATAAAGCCACTAGAAAATGATGAGGAATACTATGTAAAAAAAGCCATTGTATGGATTAACAAAAATTTTAAAAAGGGAAAATAGAATTACTTCATTGCTGCTTCTTTCATTTCCCTTGCGGCAGCTTGTCCCAAATATTTTTCTATCCAATTATGAATTAAGTAAATGATTGGTGTAAGTAAAATTGCTACCACAAATTTGTAAATATAATTACCAGTACCTGTAACTAAAATTTGGTGCAAACTCCATGGTTCACCTTGCCCTGTTTGAATACGTTTACCAATATAAAATGCAATAAAAAGTACAACAAAACTGTCAATTAATTGCGATACTAAAGTTGAGCCAGTTGCCCTTAACCAAATATTTTTTTCGCCAGTTATTTTTTTTATTTTATGAAAAATTAATACATCTAAAATTTGTCCAATTAAAAAAGCTACTAACGAACCTACAATAATCCACATTCCCTGCCCTACTATACCTCTAAAAGCATTGTCAGGCTTATCTATTCCATTACCCACACTAAAATATTCAGAAGGTGATAAATGTATAGCTCCATTAAAAATTAAAAAAGTGTAGCTGATAATTATAACTGCTAAATAAGATAAAAATTTTACACCCTTTGTACCATAGTATTCATTAATAATATCTGTCATAATAAAAACAACTGGCCACAATAAAACACCTGCTGTTAAATGAAAACTAAAAGGGCTGCCAAACAAATTAATATTTGCCCTTTGTACTCCTACAGTATCTTCCAATGAAAATATTTTTACCCCAATAATTTCAGCAATAAGTGCATTACTTATAAATATGGCTGCCAAAATAATAAATAGCCTAGTGGGTTTATCTTTTAAGATATTTTGTATCATTAATTATAGATAAAAAAGTAATAAATCTGTAATAGTAAAAAAATGAAGTTAGCTATTGTTAGCCACTTAGCTAAAAGGTTACTCTTTTTTGATAAGTAAAATACCATGGCAATTAAACAAAACAATAAGTTTATGAATATGGCTGTCCACCCTAACACTAAAACAGTTTGTTTAACCCATGGCAATGGTAAAATTTCATCTGTATTCGATGTTATTTTTTTAGCTTGCTCAATACCTCTTAATACAGCAAACCCAACAAAGCATAAGTTGAAAATAAAAACTACTCTTGCAAAAAATTTCATACTTAAATGTAATATAATTTATCCATTTTTACCAGCTAACATAGGTACAAAGGAAAAGTTATCAAAAGCTTCTTCATCATATCCACCATCTGCCCTTTTGGTTAAGCGTAACATTCGTTGATGTTCACCTTCATCAACAGGTATTACCATAAAACCACCAGTTTTTAATTGCTCTATTAGCTTGGGCGGTATAAAAGGTGCTGCTGCAGTAATAATTATTTTATCAAAAGGACCATAAGTTGGCAAACCCTCGTACCCATCTCCATAAAAAAACTTAAGATTTGAGTATTGTGTTTTAAAGATGAATAATTTCGTTTTATCAAACAACTCTTTTTGACGTTCAATAGTAAAAACCTTTGCTCCCATTTCAGCCAAAACAGTAGCCTGATAAACGCTACCAGTACCAATTTCAAGCACTTTGTCAAAAGGCTTTATTTGCAACAGTTGAGTTTGATAGGCCACTGTGTAAGGCTGCGATATGGTTTGGCAAGCAGCAATAGGAAACGCTCTATCCTCATAAGCAATTTCGTCAAAGGCGCTATCCAAAAAATAATGACGAGGAATGCTATTAATGGCTGTTAAAACATTTTCATCTGTTATGCCTTTTGTTCTAAGCAAATCAACCAATTTTTTTCTAAGCCCTTTATGGCGATATGTGTCTTCGTATTTTCTCATGCAGATGTGCAAGATAAAAAAAGTCGGGCTAATTTGCCCGACTAGTTTATATGTACTTTTTTTTACTTTAGCTCCATCTCTCTACACATTCTTTCAATCTTATCATCCAAAAATTTTTCAGTAGCCTCAAATTCTTCTTCACTATTCAATTTTGTGTTTACAGTAAAATAAAATTTAATTTTTGGTTCTGTGCCACTGGGTCTGGCACTAATTTTTGTACCATCGGCAAGGCAAAATTGCAGTACGTTACTTTTAGGTAAATCAATAGCAAAAGTTTCGCCTGTGGCTATTTTTTTACCCACCTGCAATTCATAATCAAGCAATTCATCTACAGCTATACCATCAATAGTTTGTGGAGGATTATTTCTATAACCTTCCATCATGGCTGCAATTTCTTTTGCACCATTCATTCCTTTTTTTGTAATGCTCACCAAACCTTCTTTATAAAAACCATATTGTACATACAAATCAATTAGTTTTTCGTATAGGCTACGTCCTTTATTTTTTTCGTAAGCTGCCATTTCACAACTTAATGCAACTGCACTAATGGCATCCTTATCTCTTACTTCATCGCCAATCATTAAACCAAAACTTTCTTCTCCACCAATAATATATTTTTCTTTTCCTTCTTTATCTTTAATCATTTTACTAATCCACTTAAAGCCAGTAAGTACGCTGTAACACCCTACACCATTGGCTTTGGCTATGGTATCAATCATTTCGGTTGTTACAATTGTTTTAATTACCATATCTGTAGTCTGTGCAATTCCTTTTGCTTTTCTGGCCTCAATCATATAATTAAATGCTATGGCTGCGGTTTGATTACCGTTTAGCAACACCCACTCTCCTTTTTTATTTTTAACGCCAATGGCTACTCTATCAGCATCTGGGTCGGTACCTAATAAAATATCAGCATCCAAAGCTTCGGCTTTTTTCAAGCCTAATGTCATGGCTTCTGTTTCTTCTGGGTTGGGGTAAACTACTGTAGGAAAATTACCGTCAGGCGTCATTTGTTCTTCAACAATATACACATTGGTAAACCCAAATTTTTCCAACGCCTGTGGCACAAGTGTAATACCTGTACCATGTATGCTTGTGTATACAATTTTTAAATTGTGTTGTGCTGCACACACATCAGGATATACACTTAAGCCTTTTATCATTTGCAAATATTTTTCATCCATATCTGCCCCAAGCAATACTATATTTTGTTCGCCACCACTCCATTTTACGTCTTCTACGTTTTCAATTTTCTCTACTTCCTTTATTACATTTTTATCATGTGGAGGTACCATTTGTGCACCATCATCCCAATAGGCCTTATACCCATTGTATTCCTTTGGGTTATGACTTGCCGTACACACCACACCACCTTTGCAACCTAAGTTACGTATAGCAAAACTTAGTTCTGGTGTGGGTCTTAACGCTTCAAACAAATACACTTTAATGCCGTTGGCAGCAAAAACATTTGCTGTAGTTTCTGCAAAAAATTTACTGTTGTTACGGCAATCATAAGCAATAGCCACACTAATTTCATCAGTAAAACATTGCTTTAAATAATTAGCATAACCTTGCGTAGCCATGCCCACTGTATATTTATTCATACGGTTTGTACCTACACCCATTAAGCCACGTAAGCCGCCAGTACCAAATTCTAAATTTTTATAAAATGCATCTTCTAATTCAGCAATATTTTCATTTTGAAATCGAACAATTTCATCCTTAACCGTTTGTTCATAATTACCCGTTAACCAATTATTAATTTTTTGTTGTGTAGCTTGTTCCATAATTATGCTTTTTTTACATCTTCAAATTTAAATGTTTCGTATATCATTAACAGCATTTTATGCTAATTTTGTTTTAATTTATGGAACAAACATTTACAAAAAGCTCAGCTTCGGTTGTGTCACTCACTTGTACGATAAAAGCATTATTGAGCTTCAGCCTCCTGTTTCTAGTTTTTTTTAAAACCGCAGCTCAAGATTCTATTGCAAACATTCCAAACTCAGGTAGCGAATTAAAATTAACTAACCCTTCAACTGTTTATATAGATTCTGCTTTACGACCCAATACAAAAGAAAATAAAGAACGCCTTACTGATCCCAATCATTTTTCATTAACACCTAAGCAAATAAAAAAAAGGGTACGAACAATGGCTGCCATAAATATTGGCGGATACAGTGCAGCAATGGTGGGGCTTTATGCTGCTTGGTATAAAAATTATCCTCAATCAGAATTTCATAGTTTTAACGACAGTAAAGAGTGGAAAGGCATTGATAAAATAGGCCATGCTTATAGCGCTTATGCCGAAAGTAAAGCCAGCATGGAGCTTTGGCGATGGACAGGTATTGGGCGTAAAAAAAGAATTTTGCTTGGAGGCCTTAGTGGTGCTGCCTATCAAACCGTAATTGAAACCCTCGATGGCTTTAGTGCACAATGGGGCTGGAGCTGGACAGACTTTGCCGCCAATTTTGCTGGTAGTGGTTTAATTATAGGGCAAGAGTTAGCTTGGGATGAGCAACGTATTCAATTCAAATTTTCGTTTCATAAAAAAAAATATAGCGACCCTACATTAAACAAACGTAGTGATAATATTTTTGGCAAAACTGGTGCAGAGCGTTTTTTAAAAGATTATAATAGCCAAACTTATTGGCTTAGTGCAAACATTAAATCTTTTTACCCAAAAAGCAAAATACCAGCTTGGTTATGTGTAAGTGTAGGCACAGGTGTAGAAGGTGTATTTGGTGCCAATGATAATATTGGCAAAGATGATAATGGCAACATTATTTTTGATGGCACAAATTATAAACGTTATCGCCAATGGTATTTAGCCCCTGATATAGATTTAACTAAAATAAAAACAAAAAAGAAAGGAATAAAACTGCTGCTACAAATTGTTAATATTGTAAAATTTCCTATGCCTACATTGGAATATGGTAATGGTAAGTTTAGGGTACATGCACTCTATTTTTGATTTGGCGATTTTCGATTTGATGATTTTATAAACGTTTTTTTATCAAAATATTCCTTTAGTTACTTGAATCTCATAAAATCAAAGATCAAAAAATCAGAGATTCAAAAAATCTACTCCATCCAAGCTCCCACTACTCTACTCTTCTCTACTTCTACATAAATATGTTCATCTAATGTTGTAGAAATACTTAATCCAACATAATCAACATCTACAGGAAAAGTTTTGTGGGTACGTTCCACTAAAGCAAGAGTTTGTATTTTTTTGGGGTGTTTTTCTAGCAATGGTTTTAAAGCATAAAGCATAGTTCTACCGCTATTGGCCACATCATCAATCAGTAAAATTGTTTTATTATTTATATCAATATCTTTTTCAATTGTAATAGTAGTTGGCTTTTTTTTATCCATACTTAACGAAACTACAGTAATGATGCCAGTAAACACATCTTTCATTAATTTGGCAATTATATTGGCAATTACAATTCCATTTTCTTTAATCCCAATTAGTAAAATTTCCTTTTCATCGTAATTACGTTCCGCCACTTCTAACGCCATGCGTTTTAGTTTTTTTTCAGCAACAGTTTCAGTTAGTATATATTTTTTAGGCATTTAGTGTAACAATTTTAAAACTAAAATTAAGCTAATTCATGTAATTCCTTAAAATTAGTGTAATCAAAAAATCCTTTTTAACTTAGCATCACAATTTTAATACATGCAAATTATACTTCAAATAGCGTTTATAGCACTTTTAGGTTTTGCAACTTGGCTGTTTGCAAAAAACAGTATGCAAATACGCCACAACATTTTATTAGGTAAGCCAGAAGATTTAACTGACAACAAACCACAACGTTGGCGTAATTTAATATTATTGGCTTTGGGTCAAAAAAAAATGTTTAAAAACCCTTTGGTGGCCATTATGCACTTTATTATTTATGCAGGGTTTATTATTATTAATATTGAAGTATTAGAAATTTTACTAGATGGCATTTTGGGTACTCATCGTTTATTCTTTCCTTATTTGGGCAGCTTTTATACTTTTTTAATTAATTTTTTTGAAATACTAGCTTTAGGTGTAATTACAGTATGTGTAATTTTTTTGGCAAGAAGAAACATAATAAAATTAAAACGCTTTATTAGCAAAGATTTAAATGGCTGGCCACGTAGCGATGCTAATTATATTTTAATTACCGAAATTATTTTGATGAGTTTGTTTTTATTAATGAATACTACCGATAGGGCTTTACAATTACAAAATGCTGAGCACTACCAAAACACAGGCAACTTTATTGTTAGTGGAAGTTTGGCTGATTTATTTAAAAATTTTAATACTACCAGTTTAATTGCTATTGAACGTACAGCTTGGTGGATACACATTATAGGCATTTTAGTTTTTTTAAACTACTTACCATATAGTAAGCATTTACATATTATGCTAGCTTTCCCCAATGCCTACTATGCTAGATTAAATAGCCCTGGTAAAATGGATAATATGAAAAGCATACAAAATGAAGTATTGTATGCTATGCAACCAGAACTTGCCCCTACTGATGAAATTGTTCCACAAAAATTTGGTGCAAAAGATGTTATGGATTTAAGTTGGAAAAGTTTGTTAGATGCATATAGTTGTACAGAATGTGGTAGATGTAGTGCTGCTTGCCCTGCAAACCAAACTGGTAAATTACTTAGTCCTAGAAAAATAATGATGGATACAAGGGATAGGTTAACTGAGGTAGGAAAAAACATTACTAAAAATGGCAGCTTTGTAGATGATAGCAAAACATTGGTAAACGATTATGTAACTGTTGAAGAATTAAGAGCTTGTACCACATGCAATGCTTGTGTGGAAGAATGCCCAGTTTCTATTTCGCCTTTATCATTAATTTTAGAGCTTCGCCGTAGTCTAATTATGGAAGATAGCAATGCCCCACAAGAATGGAATAGTATGTTTAG
>JAGNRZ010000118.1 GCA_017988335.1 Ferruginibacter sp. | reverse complement strand
GTACAGCCCCAGCCTTGCAGTATTGCAGAATCAATTGCAGATAGAGTGATTTGTCTACCTTTATATCATAATTTAAATACTAGAGAACAAGATGTAATATGTAATTTAGTAAAACAAATAATTAAAAATAAAAAATGATTATCGTAGGAGCAAGCGGTTTTGCTAAAGAAGTTTGTGAAGTGTTATTGCAAAACAATTACAATAACCCAATTGCTTTTTTTGATGACATAAATACCGATGCCCCTAGTTGTTTGTATAATAAATACCCAGTTTTAAAAAGCATAAATGATGCAAAAGTATTTATGCAGCAAAATGGAAATGCCTTTACTTTAGGAGTGGGAAGCCCAAAAATTAGGTACAAGTTAGCAAGTACTTTTATAAATGCTGGGGGTCAATTGCAAACCATTGTATCGCCACATGCAATAATTGGAAAACTTAATACTACAATAGAACAGGGCTGTAGTATAATGAGTGGGTCAATAATTACAAGTGATGTAATAATTGGAGAAGGAGTACTAATAAATTTGAGTTGTACTATTGGGCATAACAACCAAATTATGCAATATGCAGAATTATCGCCAATGACAAATATTTCTGGAGGGGTTACTGTAGGAGAATTTTCATTTTTAGGCACTGGTTCAATAGTACTGCCTAATGTAAAAATTGGAAATAACGCTATAATTGCAGCAGGAAGTGTTGTAACTAAAAATGTACCAGATAATGTAATGGTTGCAGGGGTGCCATGTGTAATAAAAAAATATTTAGAAACATCATAATAAACCAATGTAGAAATTTATAAGTAATGAATATTGTTTTTTTGGGTAACATGAACAATTTGCCATTTTATATTGCAAAAGGGATAAAAGAAAATGGGTATAACGTTACTTTTTTGGTAGATGTAAATAAATTTTTTTTACTAGATAGACCTGAATCTTGGAGTAATGAATTTGCTAACAATTATCCAATATGGATAAAGGAATGGCCATTAGCTATTGCTGGCAGAGCTATAAAGTTTGCATTCCCAAATTGGTTTTTTAGAAAACGAATAGCGTATCTAAATAAATTTGATATAATTGTACTAAATGGTCATTGGATTTCATTAGGGGCGTATCTAAGGGAAGAGAAAAAAATAATTAATATTTTTGCAGGCTATGATTTAGATGTGCTTGCAAATTATAAAAGCTTACCAACGTTTGTTGCATCCTTTAAAAAATCTGGAAACATACTTAGTAAAATACTGCCCTCGTCAATTGCAACTTTATTATTTAAAAAATTAATTTCCCATCAACAAAAGGGTATAAAAAGAGCTCAATTAGTAAATTATTTCCCTACAGGTATAGTACCCCAAGCAGATGAGTTATTAAATCAAATAAAAGCAAACCAGCAATACCAAAGGCTTGAGTTACGTGGGTTTGATTGCAATAAATTTCCTTATATGGCTCCCTTAACTAAAACTAAGCCATTTAGAATACTAAATATTACTCGTTTCTTTTTTTTAAATGATAGAAGTTCAAATAAAAAAAATGATATTATGATTAAAGGAATATCACAATTTATTAAACAAAATCAACTTACAAATTCCGATGTAGAGATAACTTTTTTTGAAAAGGGAGAGGATGTATTAGCCGCTAAGGAATTATGTAATCAACTAGAATTATCATCATTCATTAAATGGAAATCACAAGTTCCAGTAGAAGGATTGATTAATTATTTTTCTAATTGTGATGTAGCTTTTGATCAACTTGGCAAACAATGGGTAGGTGCTGGTCTTTTTTCTATGCTTATTGGCAGGCCTTTAATTGCAAATGGTCGGCCAGAAATTATTGATAAAATAACAAAAGAAAAATCTCCCATATGTCAAGCTCAAAATGAACAAGAAGTTGCAAATTGGCTCACATTATTATATAACAATAGAGATTTAGTGAAACAAATTGGATTAACTTCAAGAGAGTATGTTGTAAAGCATTATGATTTACAAAATACAATTAACTATTTTACAAATTTTTTTGAAAAAGAATAGGCAAAACAGTGGTCAATAAAAAAATTAAAATATTAATTTTTTCACCATCGTTACAATGCGGCGGCTCAGAAAAGCATGTAGCAAATTTATGTAATAATATAGATGCCAATAAGTTTGAGGTGGTGTTAATACTAATAAATAACACATCACCTTTTTATCAAATTAAAAACCCTAATATTGAAGTAATAGATTTAAAAGCCTCTAGATTATTGCATGGCATTATAAAATTATTAAAATTAATTCGCTTAAAAAACCCTCATATTGTATATTCCACAAGCAATCATTTAAACTTGTTATTAGCAATTATTAAGTTTTGGTTGCCTAAAGATGTTAAACTAATTGCAAGAGAAAGTAGTGTGGTTAGCATAAATCATTTATATAGTCCTTATCCTAAATTGTATAATTTTTTACTTAAAGCATTTTACAAAAAAATACCTTTAATTGTTTGTCAAAGTAAGTCCATGCAACAAGATTTAATTGCAAACTATGGCTTAGAGCCTCAACAAACAACCCTAATCTATAATGGTATAGAAGATGTAGATTATAGAAATGAGTTTAATAAGAGTGTAAAACCACATTTTTTATCGGTAGCTAGGCTATCGCCAGAAAAAGGTATAGATAGAGTTTTAAACGCATTAAGCTTACTGCAATTTGATTTTAATTATACTATTATTGGTGGAGGAACTGAAAAAAATAAGTTACAACAACTAGCTATTATGTATAAGATAGAGAATAAGGTTTTTTTTGCAGGCCAGCAATATAAGCCATTTGTAAATATTGAAAATGTAGATTTGTTCTTAATGGCATCGCAATATGAGGGATTCCCCAATACACTTTTAGAGGCTACAAGCTATGGCATACCTGTTGTAGCGTTTAATTCACCTGGCGGAATTTCAGAAATTGTAGAAGATGGTGTAAACGGTTTTTTGGTAAACAGCGATAATACAGAAGATTTTGCAAAAACTATAAACAAAGCTTTAGAATATAATTTTGATAGACAAAAAATAAAGCAATTAACACAAACAAAATTTTCGTTACAAAAATCAATACAGCAACTGCAAACCCTTTTTATTTCTTCTACAAAATAAAAAAAGTAGATATTTGCTATGCTATAGCAAACTAGTGAGTACATGAATGGCATAAAACCTAAATTATTAATCTTTATAAATACCCTGCAAAGCGGCGGAGCAGAGAGAGTGGTGTGGCTATTACTCAATCATTTAAAAGATGATTTTGAGCTGCACTTAGCTTTGTATAGCAATTATGTTGACTTTAAAATTCCTGATGAGGTTAAAGTGTTTCAACTTAATCAACCCTTAAAGCAAAATAGAGTACTACGGCTACTTAAATTGCCATTTATTTCTCATAAGGTTTATAAATATTGCATCAATAATCATATCAATACTTCTGTTGCTTTTTTATACAGACCTTGTTATATTAATGCACTACTTAAAAGTTGGTGGGGGTATAAGGGAAATATAATTATGTGTGAACGTACTCATCAAACCACTATGATAACAAGCCAATCGTTCCTATATCGCTTGTTTTCAAAATTTATGGTTAAATACTCTTACAAAAGAGCCAATTTAATATTAGCAAATTCTTATGCCATACAAACAGATTTAATTGAAAAGTTTAACATCAAAACGCCAATACGAGTTATTTATAACCCTATTGATTTAGATTTTATAAAAAAGCATGAAGATGATGAGCTGCCATTTGAATTTGAAAAAGATGTTTTTCATTTTGTAAATGTGGGGGGGTTTAGAAAAGAAAAAAATCATTTATTACTACTGCAAGCTTTTTTTATACTTAAACATTTGCCTTGCAAATTAATTATAGTAGGTGGTGGGGTAATGGAGGAAGATTTAAAACAAAAAGTAAATGATTTGGGTATAGCTAATAAAGTAATTTTTTGTGGTTTTGATACTAACCCTTTTAAATATGTAAAGCAAAGCGATTGTTTTGTATTGAGTAGTGATGTAGAGGGTTTTCCTAATGTATTAATTGAAGCATTAGCATGTGGCAAACCTGTTATTTCTACCGATTGCCATAGTGGCCCAAGAGAATTACTAGCGCCATCAACCGATTTACATCATAGAGCTATTGTAGGTTATGAAATTGGCGAATACGGAATTTTAACACCAGTAAATGATATTGCCTCTTTAGCGACAGCCATGAAAAAAATGTACGAAGATGCTGCTATGCGTAAACAATTTGAAGCCAAGGCAAAGCAAAGAGCCATGCAATTTGATGTAGATGAAATTAAACAATATTTTCAAGTAGCATTTACAGCGATTTAACTTTTTTAAATAGCAGTTAACTTTAACAACTCCCTTTTTATTTATACTTTTGCAATCATAATCATTTTATGCATACAATTTTAATAACAGGCGGTGCTGGTTTTATAGGTTCACATCTTACCAGATTATTTGTAACCAAATACCCAAACTATACTATTGTAAATTTAGATAAACTTACTTACGCTGGTAATCTTGAAAATTTAAAAGATATTGAACATGCTCACAATTACACTTTTGTAAAAGGAGATATTACCGATTTGTCTTTTTTAAGAGAATTATTTGCTAAGCATAATTTTACTGGCGTATTGCACTGTGCTGCAGAAAGCCATGTAGATAGAAGCATTAGCGACCCATTGGCTTTTATAAATACAAATGTGGTGGGTACAGCATCTTTATTAATTGCTGCTAAAGAGCATTGGAATGGCAATTACGAAAACAAAATTTTTTATCATATTAGTACAGATGAAGTGTATGGCTCACTAGGCGAAACTGGTTTCTTTTATGAAACTACGGCTTATGATCCTCGTAGCCCATACTCAGCATCAAAAGCTAGTAGCGATCATATTGTAAGAGCATTTTACCACACCTATCACTTTCCTATTAAAATGAGCAACTGTAGTAATAACTATGGCCCTTATCATTTTCCAGAAAAATTGATTCCACTTTGTATCAATAATATCATCAACAACAAACCGTTGCCCATTTATGGCAAAGGCGAAAATGTAAGAGATTGGTTGTATGTAGAAGATCATGTAAGAGCTATTGATGCTATTTTTCATAACGGCAAACTAGGCGAAACCTATAATATTGGTGGGCATAACGAATGGACAAATATTGCACTAGTAAAAGAATTGTGCAAGCAAATGGATGAAAAATTAGGTAGAGAAAAAGGCACTTCAGAAAAACTAATTACTTATGTTACAGATAGGGCAGGGCATGATTTACGCTATGCAATTGATGCAACAAAGCTCAAAAATGAATTAGGCTGGTTGCCAAGCCTGCAATTTGAAGAAGGAATTTCTAAAACAATAGATTGGTATTTGAATAATAAGCAATGGTTAGAGGATGTAACTAGCGGTAATTATCAAAATTATTATGAACAACAATATCATAAAAGATAAGCAATGAAGGGAATAATTTTAGCAGGCGGCTCTGGCACAAGACTTTACCCAATTACAATGGGCATAAGCAAACAATTAATGCCTATTTACGATAAACCTATGATTTATTATCCTTTAAGTACATTAATGCTTGCTGGTATAAAAGATATTTTAGTAATTACAACACCAGAAGATCAAGAACAATTTAAGCGTTTATTGAAAGATGGCAGCCAATGGGGGTGCAACATTCAATATGCAAAACAAGAAGTACCAAACGGCTTAGCACAGGCCTTTGTAATTGGGGAAGAGTTTATTGGTAACGATAGCGTAGCCTTAGTTTTAGGCGATAATATTTTTTACGGCAGCGGCTTTAGTAAATTATTACAAAGCTGCTACAATCCTAATGGTGCGGTAGTTTTTGCATATCCTGTAAGCGATCCTGAACGGTATGGTGTAGTAGAATTTGATACTAATAACAATGCAGTAAGTATTGAAGAAAAACCATCACAACCTAAAAGCAATTATGCAGTACCAGGTTTGTATTTTTATGATAACGAAGTGGTACACATTGCAAAAAATATTCAGCCCAGTGATAGAGGTGAGTATGAAATAACTACTGTAAACGATATCTACTTACAAAATAAAAAATTAAAAGTTGGCGTTTTAGATAGAGGCTTTGCATGGTTAGATACTGGCACTTTTGAAAGCCTTAGTGATGCAAGTGAATATGTAAGAGTAATTGAAAAAAGGCAAGGTTTGAAAATTGGTTGCCCAGAGGAAATTGCGTACAGAATGGGATATATAAACAAAGAGCAATTAACAGCCTTAGCAGAAGGATTAAAAAAGAGTGGATACGGAGAATATTTAGCTAAAATTATAAAATAAAAGTATGAGTTTTTTTGCACATGAAACTGCCGTTATAGATGAAGGTTGTGAAATTGGAAGTGGTACAAAAATTTGGCATTTTAGTCACATAATGCCCGGGTGTAAAATTGGTGAAAATTGTAACCTAGGGCAAAATGTAGTGGTATCGCCTAAGGTAGTTTTAGGTAATAATGTAAGGGTACAAAATAATGTAAGTATATACGAGGGTGTTATTTGCGAAGATGATGTTTTTTTAGGACCAAGTATGGTGTTAACCAATGTAATAAACCCTCGTAGTACTGTAAGTAGAAAAAGCGAATATAAAACTACACTTATAAAAAAGGGAGCAAGTATTGGTGCCAACGCTACAATAGTTTGTGGCAATACAATTGGCGAATTTGCATTTGTAGGAGCAGGTGCTGTAGTTACTAAAGATGTACCAGCTTATGCTTTAATTGTGGGCAACCCAGCAAAGCAAATTGGGTGGATGAGTGAGTATGGACAAAAATTAATTTTTGATGCAGATAAAGAAGCTATTTGTAGCGAAAGCAACGAATTATATAAAATAGAAAATGGGATAGTAACAAAAGCAAAATAAAAGTAGCCGTTTAAAATTACCAACCATACACATTAATGAAGCAAATTTTAATTGTAACGTATTACTTTCCACCTTACAATATAATTGCTTCACGTAGGCCTTATCATTGGGCAACATATTTATCTCAATTTTATAAAGTAACGGTGCTAACTCGTAGCTGGACTGGTACTGAAGATGGGATGAGAGATATTGCTATTGAAAATTTAGCATCATCTACCCAACAATTAAATGAAAATTTAACCTGTATAAGCATTCCGTATAAAAAGTATTCTCCAAAAACACAACACAACGGATTAATCAATAAAATAAAATTGCGTTATCGCCATTTATTTGGCGATTTTTTAGATATAGAATTTATAAATGAAAATTTTGAAGCACAAATACTATCAACAGTAAAGAACATTAACCCTTCTCTTATTCTATACACATGTAACCCTTATCAGTTTTTACCAATAGCACAAAATATATACAACTCTACTGGCATAAATTATATAATTGACTTTAGAGATTTGTATAACTGGAGTGTATTGAGAAAGCATCCAACTTTTAAGCAATGGCTGTACAAAAAAATAATTTTGTATCGTACAAAAAAATGGCTTGCAACTGCTACAGGAGTAACAACAGTATCTCCGCCAATACAAAATATTTTAAAAAATATTTTTAAAAAGGATGTGCAAGTAATTTATAATGGGTTTGATGAGGAGCAATGTAAATCGTTACAAAATATTGAGGAAGATAAAGGGGTATTTACAATAAGCTATATTGGTAATATAAATGCAGAGCTAAACACCACTTACTTTACAAAAGGGTTGCAACTTTTTTTTAATGATTGTAACCCTACTACAGTTGTAAATTTTATAGGTGTTTCTAAAAGCCAACAACAAGTCTTAGAGCCAGCTTTGCAACAAGTAAAATATAATTTTTTAGGTTGGATGCCACATGAACAAGCCTTACAACATGCAAAACAAAGTAGCCTATTAGTTTATATGGGGTGGAGTGAATACAAAGGAATACTAAGTGGTAAAATATTTGACTACCTTGGTGTGCAGCGTACTATTTTACTTGCACCTGGCGATGAAGGAGTGATAGAAGATTTACTAAGTAAAACTAATGTTGGTATAATAGCCAACAGTGCCGAAGAAGTTTATGGTGCTTTAAAAAAATTATACTTGCAATGGAAAGATAATGGGCAGGTTGATTATAATGGTAAATTAAATGAAATAGCTGATTACTCAAGGCAGCAACAGGCCATTAAATTAAAACAAGTAATAGATAATATTTTACAGTGACATTAGTAAGCATACAAATTCCTACATACAATCAGCAACAATATATCGCACAAGCAATTGAAAGTTGCTTGGCACAAACATACCCTCATGTTGAAATTATTATTGCAGACGATTGTAGTACAGATAATACTGCCGAAGTTGTAAAGCCATTTTTAAAAAATAAAAATGTAAAGTATTTTAAAAATGAAAAAAATTTAGGTAGAGTAGATAATTATAAACATGCTCTGTATCACTATTGTACTGGTAATTGGGCATTAAATTTAGATGGTGACGATTATTTATGTGATCCAACTTTTGTTGAAACTGCTATCAACTTAATACAACAAAACACTGATATAGTTTTTGTACAAGGCAATCATCATTTACAAAATGCAAACTTGCATACAAACATACCAAGCTATAAAGGGTTAAATGAATACTGTACTT
Source organism: Ferruginibacter sp. (assembly GCA_017988335.1). Classification (GTDB taxonomy): domain Bacteria; phylum Bacteroidota; class Bacteroidia; order Chitinophagales; family Chitinophagaceae; genus Ferruginibacter. The sequence goes on along the minus strand of JAGNRZ010000118.1, from coordinate 540 downwards.
TTTTAAAGGGTACCGATTATTTTTTGCACTATCCCACCAATATTCGAAAATTTTCTCATGCAGCTACTTTGTTTTGTAGAACAAAAGCAATCACTTTAAACTTTTATAGTGAACATGCTTTATTTACCGATTTAAACTCCATGTTAAAATTGGCCTTGCAGGGCAATGTTATTTTATATAAAAAACAAGTAGTAGAGTGGCGGTTTCATGGGCAAAATGTATCTCACACTTTAAGCTTTAACAACTTGTCAATTGAGATAAATGCTGCAAAAAATGCAGCCTTATTTGCAAAAAACTATTTACCTCAAAAAGAACTCGATACTTGGCTAAAAAAAATGAAAAACTTATTTACTGAAGTTTTTATTGAGTGTAATTTAAAACATAGAATTAAACTGGTTAGTTATCTGGCAAAAAACTTTCAGCCAAACTTAATTTGGTTAAAATTTATTACAAAAGCTGTTTTTAAAAAATCATCATAGTATCGTTTACATATATAAAAAATTTATAAAGCAACCAATTATTTTAGAAAAATATCTATAT
>JAGNRZ010000117.1 GCA_017988335.1 Ferruginibacter sp. | reverse complement strand
CTGTAAAAGCATTGTGTGAAGCAGGTTTAAATAGTATGAGAGTAAGCACTAATAGTGCAAGAGAAAGCATTTACACTCCGTATTATCGCCCCAATAATTATACGTTTAACGATATTATAGAAAGCTTAAAAATTGTACGTAGTTATGGTGGGTGGACAAGTATTAATTATTTTGTTTTCCCCGGTATGACGGATAGTGTAGAAGAATATGAAGCGTTAAGAAAGTTAATAAAAGAAACAGACTTATGTATGATTCAATGGCGTAATTTTAATATTGACCCCGATTGGTATTTGGGTAAAATAGGTGTTACCGAAACTGGTGATTTTATTGGCATGAAGCAAATGCTATCTCTTATACAAGAAGAATTTCCTAATTTAAAATTTGGCTACTTTAATCCTAGTATGGAGAGGATTAAAGGAAATTTTGAGGTGGATTTTGCACATTGATTTTCGTAATAATTTTTTTTGAACCTAACATCATTTTTCAATTGGGCTTCATTGGCGTCGCACTCTTGTACTGTAAATCTTTATTCATATTTTATCTTAGCAAAGATTAATGAGGAGAGGTTTGTGGAGACACAAACCTAGGCGGAGAGAACTAGGCAAATCTCTTTCACAATCTGCAATATAAAAATGTAAGGTGCTAATGTAATTATAGCCTAATTCAATTGCTATACTTCTTGATTTTGCTACTAATTGTTTTAATTCTGTAGAGAAATTACTATCCATTGAATAATTTATAAATAGTGTTTGGGTATAAAAAAAATTACTTCATCTTCCCATAATCAACCACCAACTGGCAAAAAGCCTTTACCCCATTATACAATTTGCTATCATCAATGTAAAAATCAGGAGTGTGGTGTGGCGGTGCATTTTTTGCATCATTTTCTCTTGGCATACCACCAAAATAAAAAAAGAATGCAGGAGCTTTTGTACCATAATAACTAAAATCTTCGGCACCAGTTACCCATTCCATTGGTCTTACATTTTCCTTGCCTACGGCTAGTTGTAGAGATGGGATCATTTTTTCAACAAGGGTAGGGGTGTTAAAGGTTACTAACGTTTTTGTATCAAAACTTACCTCGGCTATAGCATTACTGGCTTCTGCAATTTTTTCGGCTGTGTGTTTTATTCTGGCATGTACATCGGTTTGCATTTTACTGTCTAATGTACGTATGGTGCCATCTAAAGTACACTCTTCTGGAATAATATTTTGACGTACTCCACCATTAATTTTACCAACGGTAATAACTACTGGGGCTTTAGTTAAATCCATTTGTCGGCTTACAATATTTTGTAGCCCTTCAATTATTTGTGCCGATACACTAATAGGGTCTACACCTAACCATGGCTGTGAGCCGTGGCTTTGTTTGCCTTTTACTTTAATGCTAAACCAATCTGCAGATGCCATAAATGCACCCGATTTGTATTGTATATCTCCTGCAGGTATCCAACTTTCAATATGCATACCAAATACTACATCTACTTTTGGATTATCCATTACACCTTCTTTTACCATTAAGGCAGCACCGCCTTCTTCACCATCGGGTGCTCCTTCTTCGGCAGGTTGAAAAATAAATTTTATTGTACCTGCAATATCTTTTTTCATGCTGCTTAAAACTTTTGCAGTGCCTAAAAGCATTGCTACATGGGCATCATGCCCACAAGCATGCATAACTGGCACTTTTCTTCCTAAATATTCAGCGCTATCTGTTGAGGCAAAAGAAATGTTTACCCTTTCTCTCACTGGCAAGGCATCCATATCTGCCCGTAATGCAATGCATGGGCCAGACTTTCCGCCTTTTAAAATAGCTACCACACCAGTTTTGGCCACACCTGTTTGTATTTCTAAGCCTAAATCTTTTAACTGCTGTACTATGTATGCACTAGTTTTAAACTCTCTATTCCCTAGCTCTGGGTTTTTGTGAATATGCCTACGCCATTCAACCAAATTGGGTTGTATGGCTTGAGCTTTGGCGTCTATTTGTGTTGATAAGTCTTGTGCATTGGCAAAAATGTATAGCAATGAAATAATTGAAGAAAGAAAGAGTTTTTTCATAGTGTAATTTACAAAAGTGTCAGGTCACTACGAAAAGAAAATGCAGGGAAACAAAATTAAGAGTTCATAAAAAACTTAAATATTATAGAGGGATAAGTGACCAGATACTTTGATTTGCTAAGTGTCTGGTCACTGTAAATAATGTTCTATTCAAAGAATATATAACTAGTAAGTTCTATTATTTTCAAAGTATATAATTAGTGACCTGACACTATTTATGTGAAGTGTCTGGTCACTGTAAAAAATGTTCTGTTTAAAGAATATATAACTAGTAAGTTCTTTTTCAAAGTTTGTAATTAGTGACCTGACACTAGTGATACTCCCCAAATACCTTCCTCAACTCATCAGCTATCTCTCCTAAAGTACAGTAATTTTCAACAGCTTCAACCACAGCAGGCATAAGATTTTCAGTTGAGTTGGCTAATTTATTTATGTTGGCTAAACAGCTTGCCACTTTACTATTATCTCTTTTTGCTTTTAGTGCATTTATTTTTTCAATTTGAACATGTTGAATGCTTTCATCTATTTTAAAAACAGGCGTTGTGTTTTTTTCATCTACTTCAAACTTATTTACACCTACAATAATTTTTTGTCCGCTTTCAATATTGCGTTGGTATTCGTAAGCACTTTTTGCAATTTCATCTTGCATAAAACCAGCTTCAATTGCCGCTACACTACCACCCATTGCATCTATTTGATTTATTAGTTTCCAAGCCCCTGTTTCAACCTCGGTAGTTAAATTTTCAACAAAATAACTACCTGCCAATGGGTCAACAGTATCTACCACACCGCTTTCATACGCCACCACTTGTTGTGTACGTAAAGCTATTCTTGCTGCTTCTTCGGTGGGTAAACTTAATGCTTCATCAAAACCATTAGTATGCAAACTTTGTGTGCCGCCAAGCACCGCAGCTAAGGTTTGTATAGTAACACGGCTAATATTATTTTGTGGCTGTTGTGCTGTTAATGTGCTGCCACCAGTTTGTGTATGAAAACGTAACATCATGGCTTTAGGGTCGGTTGCTCCTAAGTCTTTCATAATAGTTGCCCACATTTTTCGGGCAGCTCTAAACTTGGCTATTTCTTCAAACAAATTATTATGAGCATTAAAAAAGAAGGAAAGACGTTTGCCAAATACATTTATGTCTAACCCTTTTTCTAAAGCAGCTTTAACATAAGCCTTGCCATTGCTCAATGTAAAAGCAATTTCTTGTACTGCAGTACTGCCAGCTTCTCTTATATGATAACCGCTTATAGAAATAGTATTCCACTTAGGCACTTCTTTAGCACACCATTCAAAAATATCGGTTATTATACGCATGCTTTGCTTTGGCGGATAAATATATGTGCCTCTTGCAGCGTACTCTTTTAAAATATCATTTTGAATAGTGCCACTAATTTTTTTTAAATCGGCTCCTTGTTTTTTTGCAAGGGCTACATAAAAAGCAAGCAAAATAAATCCACTAGCATTAATCGTCATGCTGGTACTAACTTCTTCTAAATTAATACCAGCAAAAAGCGTTTCAATATCTTCTAAACTATCAATGGCTACACCTACTTTTCCTACTTCGCCATCGGCTAATGGATGGCTGCTATCGTAACCAATTTGTGTAGGTAAATCAAATGCCACACTTAAACCACTTACGCCTTGGCTTAATAAATAATGATATCGCTTATTGCTTTCTTCGGCAGTACTAAAACCAGCATACTGTCTCATGGTCCACAGTTTGCCACGGTACATATCTGCTTGTACACCTCTGGTATAAGGAAATTCGCCAGGGGCTTCTATATTTTTTGTAGGATTATCTGTAGGTTGATAAACTTGTTTTATTTCAATCCCACTATCGGTAAAAACTTTTTTTTGGTTATCCATTTTGATAGATGTGTGTTACATAATTTTCTTGGCTTCGTAGCGTAAAGCTTCTAATACTATTTGGCTAAGTTCCGAATTATTATTGGCTGTATATTCTAAAATGCGTTTACTTAATTCAATTCCATTTGCATTTGAAGGTAATGTAGCCGCCAATTGAATAATGATATAAATATTTTGATCCTTTAAATTGTTGATAGCTTTCCACATATCTGCCTCTACATATAGCTGCTGACTTGCATTGTACTCATATTCTGATTTAATTATTTCTTGAAATGCTAATTGCATATCTACAACCGTTAAGCCATTTGCAGGTGTACGGCTTACTAAATTTTTTAAAGAAGTACGTTCTGCATACAGTGTTAATCTTTCATAAGCTTGTAGTTTTAGTTTATTACCTTCTTTAGAAGTACCACCAGCATCTATTTTTTTATTAGTTTCTTTAATATAGATGTATAAGCCTACAATGGCAATTGTCATTATAAATAATAACGCAAATACAAAATACTGAACTGATACGTTTGTTAAATCCATGAAATATATTTTAAAGCGAAAATACTGCTTTATTTTTTAGTGAGTTTTATGTAGTTGTCAATAGAAAATAGAGATAAATAAATTCCAATTTCGAAAATAAGGCATGCAAATACCCTGTAATTTTGTATAAATATTTAAAACATGGAAACAACTTCAGCTATACCAGTAACATTAACAGCAGGTGCAATTGCAGAAATAAAGCGGTTGATGAATGAAGAAGGTTTTGATGCCACCCAACAACTTCGTATTGGTGTAAAGGGTGGTGGCTGTAGCGGTATGACCTATGTTTTAGGATTTGATGCCCCAACAGACAAAGACGAAAAATTTGAAATAGAAGGTATCCCTTGCATTATGGAAAAATCTCACAGTATTTATTTAATGGGTATGGAGGTTGATTGGCAAGGGGGTCTAAATAGCCGTGGTTTTACCTTTACCAATCCTAATGCTAGCAAAACTTGTGGTTGCGGAACAAGTTTTGCGGTATAGAGATGTCTACCACCTTTTTAAGTCATTCTTTACAAAGCTATACTCAGGTGTAATAATTTCATTATTACTATTTACATTATACCAAGGGCTTAAATCATCATCATTATTATTTACTAGTACATGAATATTCTGAGCAGGCATATAGCTTTGAGCAAGTAAATAAATTTTTTCGCCATTATTGTTTTGTGCCATATCTATCACATGCACAGCATGGCCAGGGAAACCACCTTTAATAATTACATCTCCTATTTGCATATTTGCAAACACATCAACTGGTTTTAATTGCTTGGCTAAAGAGGCACTACCACACATGCCAAATACTTGCTGCAAATAATTTTCAAAGTGAGTTTGAGTATAGGGTGGAGTAAAGTTATAATGCTTACGATTATTATCTATAAAATCTATTTCAGTAAACCTTTTTTGTGCAAATAAATATTCAGCTCTCAATCGCATAACAGCATCTGCACATTGTTGTAAATCTTTATAGCCAACAGTAATATCAACAACTGCAAATTGTGCAGATTGATTTTGTTTTATACTTCCATTAAATGTGTAAACAGTTTTATCTTTTTTTAGTTTTAAATGTTGCAGGTAATATGCATAACTGTTTTCTTTTTGTTTTGTTCTGGCAAAGCCTTGTGGAAGTGGTATGTCTTGTATTGTTTCAAAAGGGTTTTCAGTTATTGAATTGGAGGATTGAGCATTTGTTTTAATAGTTTGCCCAGCAGAATTGGTATTGTTACAAGCTACGCTTAGTAAACTTACTATAATAATGAATGATTTAGTTGGCATAAATTGGTTATTTTTGAGTGGTATATATATGATTCAAACGGATACTCAATCCATATAAAAAAATGTTAAAAACTAATGGCTACTATTTTAATTATAGATGATGAGAGGGCAATCCGAAAAACCTTAACCGAAATTTTAAGCTACGAAGGATATAAAATTGATGAAGCTGGTGATGGCGAGGAGGGGTTAAAGCGTTTTGCAGAAAAAGCTTACGATGTAGTGCTTTGCGATATTAAAATGCCTAAGGTAGATGGTATTGAGTTTTTAGAAAAAGCTAGAGAAATAAATAATGATGTACCTATAATAATGATTAGTGGGCATGGTAATATTGATACAGCCGTGGAAGCAGTAAAAAAAGGAGCTTTTGATTATATAAGTAAGCCACCAGATTTAAACAGATTGTTGATTACTTTACGAAATGCCTTAGACAAACAAACTTTAGTTACAGAAGCAAAAGTACTTAAGCGTAAAGTAAGCAAAGTACAAGAAATTGTTGGAGATAGTATTGCTATAAAAAAAATAAAAGATACCATTGATAAAGTAGCACCAACCGATGCCAGAGTTTTAATAACTGGCGAAAATGGTAGTGGTAAAGAATTAGTGGCAAGATGGCTGCATGAAAAAAGTAACAGAAACAACAGCCCTATAGTAGAAGTAAATTGTGCAGCAATACCTAGTGAGTTAATAGAAAGTGAGCTGTTTGGGCATGAAAAAGGTTCATTTACATCTGCAATAAAACAACGGATTGGTAAGTTTGAAACGGCAAACGGTGGAACATTGTTTTTAGATGAAATAGGTGATATGAGCCTTACTGCACAGGCTAAAGTATTAAGGGCTTTGCAAGAGGGAAAAATTACAAGAGTAGGTGCAGAAAAAGATATTAATGTAGATGTAAGAGTAATTGCAGCTACTAATAAAGATTTGCTAAAAGAAGTAGAGCAGAAAAATTTTAGGTTAGATTTATACCATAGGCTTGGTGTAATAATTATACATGTACCCTCATTAAATGAACGCAGGGAAGATATTGGTATTTTGGTAGAGCATTTTTTAGAGCTAATTGCAAATGAATATGGGCAACCTAAAAAGGAGATAGAAAAAAAGGCATTAGAATATCTGAAAAACTATAATTGGACAGGTAATATTAGAGAATTAAGAAATGTAGTTGAACGTTTAATTATTCTTTCAGGAAAATCTATTACAGTAGAGGATGTAAATACGTATGTTTTACCTGGTGCTTAAAGTATGAAAACAATTTACTGCATAAGCGGCTTAGGAGCAGATGAAAAAGCTTTTTCTAAACTACATATTGAGGGCTTTCAATTAAAAGTAATTGATTGGATAGAGCCTTTAAAAAATGAACCCTTAGCCAATTATGCAACAAGAATGCTACAATATATTGACGAAAAAAATCCAATATTAATGGGTTTATCTTTTGGAGGAATAATGTGTATTGAAATTGCCAAACAAATACCCATACAAAAAATAATATTAATAAGCTCAATAAAAACTAAGTACGAATTGCCATTGTGGATGAAGTTAGTAGCCAAAACAAGGCTACATAAAATCTACTCTATGAAATCGTACAAAATTACACAGCCCATACAAAACTTATTTTTAGGTGCAACAAGTGCAGATGAAAAAGCAATGGCAAATAATTATCGTAAAAATGCCAACACAGGTTATGTAAAGTGGGCTGTAAACCATATTTTAAATTGGCAAAATCAACAGGTGGCGGCCCCAATATTTCATATACATGGCAGTGCCGATAAAATGTTCCCAGTAAAAAAAGTAAAAGCAGATGCAATTATTACGAATGGTAAGCATTTAATGGTAATGACAAAAGCTAATGAGGTAAGTATTGCAATAAAGCAATTTTTGGACTAGTTTATATTTACAACACTGAGATAGGAGATACAGAGTACACTGAGACAAAATCTCCTATATCATATTAAGCCTATAAGGTATTTAAGACCTTATAGGTTACAATCCTTTGTGAAACTCCGTGTTTACCTCTTTTACTCTGTGTTGAAAACTGTTAAACATCCCAAAACAAGGATAAGCGGTTTTCTGCATTAAAATATATTATATTACTTTTGGCAATCTTAAAAAATTAGAACATGAGCATAGGTTGGATAATTTTTATTGTAGCCACACTTGGTTGGCATATTGGAATGTATGGTATGTTTAAAAAAGCTGGTATTGCCCCTTGGAAGGCGTTAGTACCATTTTATAATACTTGGTGTATGGTTGAAAAAATGCCATTAAAAAAGTATTGGTTTTTTTTGCAACTAATACCTATTGCAGGGCAGTTTATTACCATTTGGATAACCATAAAATTTGTAGAGCATTTTGGTAGGTTTGGCGTTGGGCATCATGCCGCAACTACATTTTTACCTTTTATATATTTCCCTTATTTGGGTTTTAGTAAAAACGAAAGATATGCAGGCAATGCAGTGGTAAACAACTACAAAAAATCTACTGCCAGAGAATGGATAGATGCAGCCGCTTTTGCTGTAGTAGCCGCTACTTTAATACGTACGTTTGTTTTTGAGGCCTATACTATTCCTACAAGTTCAATGGAAAAATCTTTGTTAGTAAATGACTTTTTATTTGTAAGCAAATCAGCCTATGGTCCACGTATTCCAAATACTCCCATAGCCATGCCTTTTGTACATCATACTATTCCAGTTGTTAAAACAAAATCGTATTTGGAGTGGATTAAAATACCTTATACTAGATGGTTTGCAAGCCCAGTAAAACGTAATGACGCAGTGGTATTTAATTTACCAGCAGGTGATACGTTAACTACGTTATACGATTCTCAAGTTCCTTACTACGACATTGTTCGCCAATTAGGAAGAGAAAAAACATGGGAGCAATTTAACTCTGGTGGAGAAAATGGAAGAATTGTTACTAGACCCGTTGACAAAAGAGAAAATTATATAAAAAGATGTGTAGCTGTTGCAGGCGATACTATAAAAATAATTGATGGCACTTTGTTTGTAAACAATGCACCAGCCTATGTATCACCTACTGCCGCCACATTTTATTTAGTAGAAACACAAGGATTAAATTGGGATGAAGATATAGTTAGAAGTTTAGGTATTAGGCTAAATATGAATGCAGATGGTGAGGGCAGTCAAGTTGATTTTAGTCAGGTTAAACCTAATACTTATCGCATTAACTTAACTACAGAAGAGTTAGCCATAATAAAAAATATTAAAGGCGTAGTAAGTGTAACAAGAGAATTAGCTACTGATGTTACTTTGCCTTATGATACTACAATTGGCAAATGGACTACAGATAATTTTGGTCCGTTGTGGATTCCAAAAAAAGGAGCTACCATTTCTTTAACAAAAGAAAACATTGCACTTTATGAAAGAGCTATTCATGTGTATGAAAATAATAAGTGGGAAGTAAAGGATGGTAAAGCTTATATC
>JAGNRZ010000010.1 GCA_017988335.1 Ferruginibacter sp. | reverse complement strand
TTTATAGTCAACATTCTTTTTATAATACCTAGCTAAGTCATATTCCGTAATGCTGTTTGCTTTTGCAATTTCATCAATATAATTGAAGCCTATTGCATTAGCTGCATTAAACTGTTTAATAAAATCATCACTCATTTTTTTTGTACTTAGCCATGCGGCAAATACAAAAGGCAATCCAGTCATATCTTTCCAAGCTTGTCCTAAATCGTAACTATATTTTGATAGTAAGTGCTGCTTAAATGCTCTATCACCTATTACTAAGCCTGCTACATTTTCTTTAATATCTTTTTCGTAATTAGGATAGGCCGCTACTAATTTTGGCGAAATTTTCCAATATTCTTTTAGCAAAATTTGCAATAACTGTACCGATGTTCGGCTCTGATAATCTAATAATATAGTATCAACTTCTTGTAATGGCACTTTACTAAATAAACACACACTTGCTACTTCACCATTACAGGCAATACCGTACTCCCCTACTATGTAATGCGGATGCAAGTTTGGCAAAATAGCTACGGGTACTAGGCCAATATCAATTTCATTATTTAATAATTTTTCAGCAATGGCTGCAGGATAATCTAAAATTAATTCTACCTCCTCTTTCATCATCCCTTGTTCAAACCCATATATAAGTGGCTTAGTATTTAAATAGTTTACCACCCCTACTTTTATCTTATGTGTCAATTAGCGTATTTTTGTAGCAAATTTACAACACATCATGGATTTAGCCCAATTAACTGCCATTTCACCTATTGACGGAAGATATAGAAAACAACTACATCATTTAGATGAATATTATAGCGAATTTGCTTTGATAAAATATAGAGTGATTGTAGAAGTAGAGTACTTTTTGTTTTTGGCAGAAAAGCGTTTTTTTAAATTAGATGTAAAAACAAAAAATTACTTACAAGAAGTTGTAAATAATTTTAGTTTACAAGACGCCGAAAAAATTAAAGCTACAGAAGCTATTACCAACCATGATGTAAAAGCAGTAGAATATTTTTTAAAAGAAGCATTAGATAATTGCAACGCTAGTCATTTAAAGGAGTGGGTACATTTTGGCTTAACCAGTCAGGATATTAATAACACAGCTATTCCCTTACTTTGGAAAAATAGTATTGAGCTTGAATATTTGCCTGCTATAATAAATTTACAACATCAATTACTACAATTAGCTAAACAATGGTGGCATATTCCATTGCTTGCCCGTACTCATGGGCAGGCAGCATCGCCTACAAAGTTGGGTAAAGAAATAATGGTGTTTGTAGAAAGGTTAGAAAATCAAATTCAATTATTTAGCTACATACCTTTTACTGCAAAGTTTGGTGGGGCTACTGGTAATTTTAATGCACATTATGTAGCATTTTCAAAAACAGATTGGATAAAGTTTGGCAATACATTTGTAGAAGAAAAATTAGGTTTACAACGCCAGCAATACACTACACAAATAGAACATTACGATACTTTAGCGGCACATTTTGATGCTATAAAAAGAATAAATAACATTTTTATTGATTTGTGTAGAGATATTTGGACTTATGTAAGCATGGATTATTTTAAGCAAAAAACAAAGAAAGGCGAAGTAGGCTCAAGTGCTATGCCACATAAAGTAAACCCTATCGATTTTGAAAATGGAGAAGGTAATTTAGGCATTGCAAATGCAATACTAGAGCATCTTTCAGCTAAGTTACCTTTAAGCCGTTTGCAAAGAGATTTAACCGATAGTACCGTATTAAGAAATATTGGAGTGCCTATGGCTCACACTATTCTATCTATAAAATCTATTGAAAAAGGGTTGAATAAATTGGTATTAAATGAACCAAAACTAAAAGCTGACTTAGAAAATAATTGGGCTGTAGTGGCAGAAGCCATTCAAACAATTTTGCGTAGAGAAAATTATCCATCGCCTTACGAAGCCCTAAAAGAGTTAACAAGAGGTAAGGCTGCAATTGATAAGAAAACAATACATGCTTTTATAAATACATTAAAGGTAAACGCAAGTGTTAAAAAAGAATTAAAGGCAATAACGCCACATAATTATACTGGAGTATAATATCATCTTTACAATATGAAAAAATTATTTTTTCTTTTTTTACTGATTACTAAAATTTGCACCGCACAAACCAATCTTTCCCAAGGTTTAATGGCATACTACCCTTTCAATGGTAATGCTATGGACGAAAGTGGCAATAACAACAATCCTGTTTTTAACAATGTAACATTAACTGCAGATAGATTAGGAAACACTAATAGTGCTTACCATTTTAACGGTGTAAATAGTTATATAAGAGTAAAAAATTCGCCATCACTAAATTCAAAAAATAAAATTTCGTTAAGTGTGTGGGTAAGGCCTACAGGTTTTTATTATGATATATGCCATGCTAGCCAAATTCTTACTAAAGGCAGTGGCAATTACTTAGATGGTACGTACGCTTTGCGTTTTGATGATGCCTTATACACCCAAGGGAATGGCTGTAGTGGTGATTGGCTAAAAGATAGTTTGCATATGAACTTTAGAGGTACTGGCACTGGATTACAAGCCTATTCACCATTTATTAAAAAAAATACATGGTATAATTTGGTTTATATAAATGACGGCGATACTGCAAAATTATATGTGGACTGCGAATTAAAATATGCTGTTGCCTTTAAAGAGATATTTACTAATAACGAAGATTTATTTATTGGCAAAATGGATGATGCTATGTTTCCATTTTGGTTACATGCCGATGTGGATGATGTGAGAATTTACAACAGAGCATTATCTACTCAAGAAATAAAATTACTTTGCTACGCAGATAAAAAAGTAGAGCCTAAAAAGCCTGATACTCTTATTGCCAAAGTTGATGCTAAGCCCATTATACTTGAAAAAAGAGAAAATAAAATTTTAAACCAAGTAGAAGTAGAAAACGATTCTATTACTGTAACGCTTTATGATAATGGCATTGTTGATGGCGATAGTGTTACTTTAATTTATCAAAATCAAATATTGACTACACACCAGCTTTTAACCGACAAGGGTATTACATTTTCAATTAAAGTAAGTAAAGATGCCGAAAATAATCAACTAATAATGTATGCCGAAAATTTAGGTAGCATACCGCCTAACACAGCCCTAATGGTAATTTATGATGGCAAAAAAAGGCATGAGCTAAATATTAGCAGTAGCAAAACTAGTAACGGTGTAATTAGTTTTAAACTTAAAGAATAATACACTATGTAAAATCAACAATTACAGCATCTTTCAATAAACAAAAGGATATGAATAAAATTAGCCATCTACTATTAAGATACGCTGTGGCTATTATTTTACTAATACACAGTATCCCTGGTATGTTTAACAATGGCGTAAACGATTTTGGTAATTTATACTTAAATGAAATTGGATTTGCTCCTGTAGGATTATACTTAGCATGGGCAATAAAATTATCACATGTAGTGGCAGCTATTTTACTAATAATTAATAAATGGATTATCCCTGCTAGTCTTGTAACAATAGCCATTTTAGTTGCAGGAGTATTTATGGTTCACCTTCCTAATGGATGGTTTGTAGTGGGTGGCGGTACTAATGGAGTTGAGTATAATTTTTTATTGATAATAGTATTGACAAGTATAATTTTTGAGTTGAAGAAAAAGTCTACTGTGTAAGTTTTTCAATATCATCTAAGTCTTTGTGTCTACCAGCAGCTTTTTTTGCATCAAGCAAGCTATTTAAATGAATAAACCGGATTGGCAAATCATCTTCTTCATATACTTTGCTAATCGTATAAGCCGAATTAAATTCAACTCCTTTTACACTTTTTAATATTTCTATACAAACAGGTGGCATACCATATGAAAACACATCCATTTCCTTATTTTCTAAAAAATTTTTTTTAGTAAAGTCTGTTGTATGCAACCCAAACTCTAAAAAAGTTTTGAAAAGTTTTTTATAATTTTCTTCTGTTACATTTACCCAAATATCCATATCACCTGTAGACCTTCTATATCCATTAAGAATTACGGCATATCCGCCAACTAAAATATATTCAACATCATATTTGTTAAGGATCTTAATAAAATCTCTAAAATCGTCATTAAAAATATTTGGCATTATTTTTTATGTTTTCTAATATTGATAATGTGCTTTTGCATTTTTGGTGGGTTGTAAGGATTAATTCCATGTGCCATTGCAGATAAATACCAACCTTGGTTTAGTCTTTCGCCAAGTGGCTCGTCTGGTAAAAAAACATTACTCATATCAGCTTCCTTAAAGCTTTGCATTTTCATTACAGTTTTATTTAACCTATACATAAAAACAATTTACAACTTTTTTCTTATTTATGTACCTCACTCGTAAAATGAAATTTAATATCTGGGTTGTTTTGAATTTCAGTATTTAAAAACCACTCACTTTGTGCTAAATAAACTAAATGCCCATCTTTATCTTCGGCAATGTTGGCTTGTTTAAAGCGTATAAAGTCTTGTAGCTTTTTATCATCTTCACTTGTTATCCAGCAAGCTTTGTAAAATGGTAAACTATTCATTTGTACACTAGCACCATATTCCTGCAATAATCGGTATTGAATTACCTCAAATTGTAAATCACCTACACAACCAATTATTTTTTTTGTTCCTCCAAACTGAGTAAATAATTGTGCTACACCCTCGTCAGTTAATTGTATCAAGCCTTTTTCAAGTTGCTTTGTTTTCATGGGGTCTTTATTCACCACCTCCCTAAAAATTTCTGGCGAAAATGAGGGTATTCCTGTAAAATAAAAATCTTCTCCTTCTGTTAATGTATCACCTATTTTAAAATTACCAGCATCATACAAACCCACAACATCACCTGGGTAAGCATCTTCAATTACTTCTTTTTGCCTAGCTAAAAAACTATAAGGATTGCTAAACCTAAAATCTCTTTCAAGCCGTACATGGTTATAATAAGTATTGCGTTCAAACCTACCACTGCATACTCTTAAAAAAGCAATTCTATCTCTATGCTTAGGGTCAAGATTGGCATGTATTTTAAAAATAAAGCCGCTAAATTTTTCTTCTTCCGGCTTTACATCTCTTAATGTAGTTTGTCTTGCCCTTGGCGTTGGGGCTATACGTACAAACGTATCTAACATTTCTTTTACACCAAAATTATTTACTGCACTCCCAAAAAATACAGGAGCAGTTTCGCCACTTAGGTAATCATCTACATTTAATTGGCCATACACACCATCAATTAATTCTACATCTTCTCTTAATGTTTTAGCATCGCTATCGCCGATTTTTTTATCCAAAATTTCGTTGCTCAAATCATTGATCTCTACTACATCTTCATCATTAGCTTTTGTACCTGCAGTAAATAGCACCAAACTTTTTTCATGCAAATCATACACCCCTTTAAAATCTTTACCACTATTTATTGGCCATGTACTCGGATGCAAATTTATTTTTAATTCTTTCTCTATTTCTTCTAACAAATCAAATCTATTCTTACCATCTCTATCCATTTTATTTATAAACACAATTACTGGCGTTTTACGCATGGCAATAACTTCCATCAATCTTCTGGTTTGAGCCTCTACCCCATTCACACTATCAATAACTAAAATAACACTATCTACTGCTGTTAAGGTTCTGTAAGTATCTTCTGCAAAATCTTTATGCCCCGGTGTATCTAATAAGTTTATTAAATGCCCATTATATTCAAAGCTCATTACACTAGTGGCCACACTAATACCACGTTGGCGTTCTATTTCCATAAAATCACTGGTGGCATGCTTTTTTATTTTGTTGCTTTTTACAGCACCCGCCGTTTGTATAGCACCACCAAACAACAAAAACTTTTCAGTTAATGTGGTTTTACCAGCATCGGGGTGACTGATAATGGCAAATGTTTTACGCTTGTTTATTTCGTTTATATACTTCATGTCTTAAGCCAAGAATAACGCTAATGTTATTCCTTTTTTGAGCCGCAAAGGTAAGGTTTGCCTTTTTAATGCAAAAGCATTAACCGTTTATACTTTTTTATACTCAGTTTTTAGTTTCTGTAACGTACTTTTGAGTAATGCGTAAAACGTTTGGCATATTAAAAAATTCATTACGACTTACCTTTCAAGAGTTAAGTGGCAATAAGCTACGTTCCTTGCTAAGTATTATTGGTGTTGCTTTTGGTGTATTTTGTATTATTATATGCTTATCCTTTGTAGATAGTATTACCAGAAATATTCAAGGAGAAATTAAAAGCTTAGGTAGCAATACTATTTATATAGATAAGTGGGATTATAGCGGAGGCCCCGACCAACCCATTTGGAAATTTAGAGCAAGGCCGGTAATGAAGTATGATGAAACAGAATTAATAAATACAAAATCGCAATTGGCAGAAGGTGCTGCTTTTTTATTACAAACTGGCACATCAATTTCTTATAAAGATTATGTAATACAATCGGCTGGTGTGTATGGCATTGTTGAAGCCCAAAACAGAATTCAACCACTAAAATTTGAAACAGGAAGATATTTTTCTGCCGCTGAATTTAATAATGGAAGCAATGTTTGCATAATAGGTTACGAAAATGCATTGTCGCTATTTGGCACTGCCGAAAGAGCCCTTGGTAAACAACTTGAAGCAAAAGGTAAAAAAGTAATTATTGTAGGTGTAATAAAAAAAGAAGGTAAAAATTTTGTAGGTTGGGATTATGATAATTGCATAATGCTACCTTACAATTATTGCAAACAAGTTTTTGATGAAAAAAATAGTAACCCAATAATTATTGTAAAGGGTAAAGAAGGTGTACTTACCGCTGCATTAATGGACGAACTAAAAGGCATAATGCGACAAGTACGAAAACTATCGCCAACACAAGAAGATAATTTTTCGTTGAATAGTGTAGAAGCCTTTAGTAAAGCAGTAAGTGAGTTTTTTTCATTTTTTAAAATAGCAGGTTTTTTTATTGGTGGCATTTGTTTAATTGTAGGGTTGTTTGGTATTGCTAACATTATGTTTGTTACTGTTAAAGAACGAACAAGTATGATTGGTTTAAAAAAAGCTATTGGTGCAAAACAAAGCAGCATACTTTTAGAGTTTTTGCTTGAAGCTATTATTCTTTGTTTTGTAGGTGGTGCTATTGGATTAGTGTTTGTTTATGTATCAGCATTAATTGCTACAAAAGCAGCTGGTTTTCCTGTTTACATTTCTTTACCCATGCTTATTACCACCATTTTTCTTTGTTTTTTCATCGGCATATTAGCTGGTATTTTCCCTGCCAGAAAAGCTGCAAAACTAGACCCTGTAGTGGCAATACGTAGCAAATAATCCACTGCCTTCTATATTGGTAACTATCTTTTTATTTTATTATAAATTTTAAACTACAAGTAAATTACTTTTGTAAGATGAAAGGTGATTTGCAAAGCCCCCCTTTAGGGGTCAGGGGTACCATTTTAGCCATAGAATCTAGTTGCGACGAAACATCTGCAAGCATTTGCAAAGATGGAAAAATTTTAAGCAACGAAATTGCCACACAACAAATTCATGAGCAATATGGAGGTGTAGTGCCAGAGCTGGCTAGCAGGGCTCACATGCAAAATATAGTGCCTGTGATAGATGCAGCTATACAAAAAGCCAATTGTACATTAAATGATATTGATGCAATTGCTTTTACACAAGCTCCTGGTTTAATTGGTTCATTATTGGTAGGTAGCCAATTTGCAAAATCGTTAGCATTGGCATTAGATAAACCCTTAATTGCTGTACATCACATGCAAGCTCATGTATTAGCTAATTTATTGTTAGAGCCAAAACCTAGTTTTCCTTTTTTATGCTTAACAGTAAGCGGAGGGCATACACAAATAGTATTATGCAAAAGCCCAGGTAACCAACAAATAATTGGCGAAACAATTGATGATGCTGCTGGCGAAGCTTTTGATAAAAGTGCAAAACTTTTAGGATTACCTTATCCTGGAGGCCCATTAATTGATAAATATGCAGTAATAGGTAACCCTACTCGTTTTAAATTTCCTGAACCACAAATTGCCAACTTAAATTTTAGTTTTAGTGGCCTAAAAACCTCTATACTTTATTTTTTAAATAACGCTGGCACAAGTAATGTGTATAAAGAAGAATTTAAAGTAACCGAAGAAGAGAAGAAAAAGTTTATAGCCGAAAATTTAGCAGATATTTGTGCCAGTATTCAGCACCGCATAGTTTCTATTTTATTAAACAAATTAAAAAAAGCGGTACAGCAAACTGGCGTTACTCAAGTATGCCTTGCAGGTGGTGTAAGTGCTAATAGTGGCTTACGTAAAGCGTTTGAGGAGTTGGGCAAAAAAATGAATTGGCAAACCTACATACCTCCTTTTGAATTTTGTACAGACAATGCTGGAATGATTGCTATTACTGCTTATTACAAATACTTAGAAAATGATTTTGTGGATTTAGGAGTAAGTGCAAATGCTAGAAGTTAGAAACGCTGATGAAACGGATTAATACTGATTTATCGGATTAAAATCCATTTTATCCCTGTCTCTCAAAAAATCATATTTTATCTTAATCATCATAACAATCAGTGTTCCATTACATGGCAAACCATTATTTCCAATTCAAAAAATTCACCATACTGCAAGATAAATGTGCTATGAAAGTATGTACTGATGCTTGTGTGTTTGGTGCATATATTGCTCAGTATTTATCTACCCAAAAAATAAATAATGTATTAGATATTGGAGCAGGCACTGGATTGTTAAGTTTAATGATTGTACAAAAAAATAATACGCAAATTGATGCTGTTGAATTAAATGAAGAAGCTTACAAACAAGCCAAAGAAAACTGTGAACATCAAAAATCTATTTCTGTACATCATGAAAATATTATCAACTACAATTCTACTATAAAATATAATTTCATTATAAGTAATCCCCCGTTTTACCAAGGCGATTTAATTTCTCTCAAAAAAAACAAAAACCAAGCAAAGCATGATGAAGGCCTTACGCTACAACAACTTTTACAAAATATAAAACGTTTAATTGAAGATAATGGCGAATTTGCTGTACTTCTTCCGTACAGTAGAGTTAACGAGTTTGAATTAATGGCAAACGAGTTAAATTTTTATATAAAAGATGAACTTCTAATAAAACAAACACCAAAGCATAATTATTTTAGAGGAATACAAATCTATTCATCTACCCAAATAAAAAAAAGTATTATTGAACTAACTATAAAAGATGACCAAAATAATTATACAACAGCATTTGTTGCATTGTTAAAAGATTATTATTTGCATTTGTAGGAATACGCCTGTTGGCGTATTTCAATTAGAATTTGCCAATAAGCAAATTCCTACAACCCTGCGTAATCCTTCATATAACTAAACTCATGGGTTAACTCACCATTTTTTACCAAGGTTGCTTTATCTAATGTAGTACTTCCTCCTTTTCTAATATCATCTAACACAAATTTTATCAATTGCTCTCCAAAATAACGGCTGGCATCTCTTGGCAATTCATTAGGCAAATTACCCACAGCCATTATATCTACACTACTTTCCAAATAAGGCAAGGTTTTTTCAAACGTAGCTTTATCTATACCATACACAGGGTTTTCAATAGTAGCATCGCCAACATTACATGGCACACTACCATTGGCATCGTCTGTAATATCGGCAATGGTTTGTATTTTAAAATTAGGGCTCTTCAAATCATCCATTTCAAACAAACGAGGAATATTTTTTTCCCAATACACTCCATTCATTAAAATGTCAGTACAGTGTAAATAGGTTGCAAACTTGCAATGATATTGCTCAGGGCTATTATGAAAATCGGTTCTTATGTACGTCTTTGTTTCTTTATGTTCATACAAATCTGCTCCTTTTAGATGCACATATACAGGATATGTAAAATTTCTGCTTACATAATCTTCAGGTTCTACTTCATGTATACCCATTAAATTCATAATTTCTAAAACACCATGTGCAACCCTGCCACTACCAGTTATAGCTATTTTTATGTTGGGGAGTTTTAATCCAAAATAAGTATGAATTAATTGTCTAAAATCTTTTGAAGCTCCTACCCTTTTTAAATTAAACTCCTTTGTTCTATTGCCGTAGGCCATAATGCCATTGTGTGCACCTACTATGCCTGCAAAAAAACCAAAACCAATAATTCTTGCCCCATCTTCATGTTCCAAACATTCATAGTCAATCAACGTAATTTTTTGCTCAATAATTTTTTTAAACAACGCTTGATTATATGGTTGCAATTTTTTGGTATGACTAAAAAACAAATAGGTTTTGTTAGGCAATAACATTTCTTTGGGTACTTCTTTTATGCCTAATAATACATTGCACTCGGCTAAATCTTCTACCACTTCAACCCCAGCCATAGCATATTCTTTATCGCTAAAACACCTAGTTTGCGATGTTTGTACAGTAACTTTTACATCGTCAAAATTTTTATGCAACCACTTACATTGTGCAGGTGTTAATGCCACCCTACTATCTGCAGGAATTTTACCTTCTCTAATTAAACCAATCTTTAGCATCAATCGTTTTTTAAAATGGCAAGTTATACCATTTTAAAGAATTATTTTTGCACCATGTTATATTTTGACTTATTTGAAATACCTGTGGCTATAAAATTTGATAGAACTATTTTGTCAAAAAAATACTTTGAGTTACAGAAAAAATTTCATCCCGACTTTTATACACTTGCTACAGAAGTGGAGCAACAAGAGGTTTTAGAAAAATCATCGCAAGTTAACAAAGCATTAAAAGTGCTTAAAAATGAAGATGCTACTTTAGAATATATTTTAACCGAAAAAGGTATTTTACTGCCCGATGAAAAATTTCAACTGCCTCCCGATTTTTTAATGGAAGTAATGGAATTAAATGAGGATTTTGATGCTACTACTCCCGAAAAAATCAAAGCTTTTGAAGAAGCTATTTTTGAGGATGTAGAGCCTATCATTAACAACTATAACAATGAATTAATTACCCCTACTGATTTACAGCAATTAAAAACCTATCATTTTAAGAAAAAATACTTGCAACGTATTTTGGAGAGAATTGAGGATTAACGTAATATTGCAGCCCAGTATAAAGTGAGTAGGTTAATTTGGTTATTAGTTAATTGGGGTTACATCTTAACTAATAAACTACCTAACAAATTAACTAGTTAACAAAATTTGCCCATGTGGCGGAATTGGTAGACGCAGCAGACTCAAAATCTGCCATTCGCAAGGGTGTGAAGGTTCGATTCCTTTCGTGGGCACAATAAAAAAACCTCTGAATTTTCAGAGGTTTTTTTATTCAGTTTACTTCACTATAAGCTATAAATTTGCTATACAATTTATCTTGCCAAAATAAAAAACATGAACATAGAAATCAACAAAAACGAAGATGCCAATAAACTGGCTTGGAGTGCTATAAAATATCAGCTTGAAAAAATTTACGAAGGCGGAGGAAAAAAATCAATAGAAAAACAAAGAGAACGTAATAAACTTACTGCCAGAGAACGTATTGAATATTTATGCGATGAAGGAAAACCCTTTACCGAAATTGGTGCATTTGCAGGCTTTGAAATGTATGCAGAGCAAGGCGGATGCCCAGCAGGTGGTACCGTTAGTGGCATTGGTTATGTAAGTGGTAGGCAATGTATTGTGGTAGCAAACGATCAAACAGTAAAAGCTGGTGCATGGTTTCCTATAAGTGGAAAAAAGAATTTGCGTATGCAAGAAATTGCAATGGAAAATAAATTACCCATTATTTATTTGGTAGATAGTGCAGGTGTTTATTTGCCCATGCAAGATGAAATTTTTCCGGATAAAGAACATTTTGGACGCATATTTAGAAACAACGCTAAAATGAGTGCCATGGGCATTACACAAATTGCAGCCGTTATGGGTGCATGTGTGGCTGGCGGTGCTTACTTGCCTATTATGAGTGATGAAACGCTTATGGTAGAAGGTAATGGCAGTATTTTTTTAGCAGGCAGCTACTTAGTAAAAGCAGCCATTGGCGAAGATATAGATAACGAAACCCTTGGCGGTGCCAACACACACAATGCCATTAGCGGCATTGCCGATTATAAATTTGCTACCGAAAAAGAATGCCTAGACCATATTAAAAAAATATTTAGCAAACTAGGCAGCCCAAAAAATGCTGGGTTCGATAGAATTAAACCTATAGCCCCAAAAGCTAACAACAGCAATATTTATGGCATAATTAGCGAAGGCAATACCAAGCCATACGATATGGTTGATTTAATAAATTGTATTGTTGACTCTGACAGCTTTGATGAATTTAAAGAAGAGTATGGTAAAACAATTGTTTGTGGTTATGGAAGAGTAGATGGTTGGGCAGTAGGCATTGTTGCCAACCAACGTCTTGTACTAAAAAATGCAAAAGGCGAAATGCAAATGGGTGGTGTAATTTATAACGATAGTGCCGATAAAGCTGCCCGTTTTATAATGAACTGCAACCAAAAAAAGATACCGCTAGTTTTTTTACAAGATGTTACTGGCTTTATGGTAGGCAGCCGTAGTGAGCATAGTGGCATTATAAAAGATGGGGCTAAACTAGTAAACGCAGTAGCTAATTCTGTAGTACCAAAAATTACTATAATTGTAGGCAACAGTTTTGGAGCAGGCAATTATGCCATGTGTGGCAAAGCCTACGACCCTCGTTTTATTTATGCATGGCCTACTGCAAAAATTGCAGTAATGGGTGGCGAACAAGCCGCAAAAACATTGTTACAAATACAAGTAGCCTCCCTAAAAAGCAAAGGCGAAATTATTAAGCCAGAAGATGAACAAAAAATGTTAACCGAAATTACCCAACGCTACCAAGCCCAAACCCTACCACAGTATGCTGCTGCAAGACTTTGGGTAGATGCTATTATTGACCCTGCCAAAACTAGAGAAGTAATTAGCGAAGGTATTGCTGCGGCTAACCATAATAGTGAAATTGGGGAGTTTAAGATGGGAGTGTTTCAAGTGTAAAGATGACCAACATTACAATATATACTGATGGTGCAGCTAGAGGCAACCCTGGCCCAGGTGGATACGGCATTGTACTTATGTACGGCCATCACAAAAAAGAAATAGCACAAGGTTACCGCTTTACTACCAATAATAGAATGGAGCTTATGGCTGTAATAGAAGGCTTGCAACTGCTTAAAAAAAATAACCTGCCCGTTCATGTTTATAGTGATAGCCAATATGTAGTAAAAGCCATTAACGAAGGCTGGCTTAACAATTGGATTAAAACCGATTTTAAAGGCGGCAAAAAAAACAAAGATTTATGGACCAAGTATTATCAATTGGCTAAGCAATTTACCATAAAACTAATTTGGGTAAAAGGGCATGCTAGTAACCCTTATAACAACCGATGTGATGAATTAGCCACATCTGCAGCTGATGGGCAAAATTTATTAGTAGATGAATGGTACGAAGCTAATAAAGAGTAATAGAAAAGCCATCTTTTCAGATGGCTTCAAAATATTTTGTATAAAAAATTAAGCTATTGTTTTTTGAGCAGAAGGTTTGCTAATTAAGTAATAAGCCCCAAACAAAATTCCACTAAACAACAATGTAGCATAAATACTATTTACATAAAATGGTAATGCAGCAGTATAACACTCAACTATACCAGCCCAGTTTTTTGTATAAGGTACATTGTTAATATCTGTACCGGCAATCCAAGATAAAAAATTACTTGCTATAAAATAAACTGTTGCAGAAGCTAATGAACCTCCAATTATGTGAGCCACATTATTTTTCTTAACCCAAAAACCTATAATAGTTAATCCTACAAATAAAATATAGTTTGATAATTGACCACCATAAAAGCCTTGTATTGTAGTTAATCCATTTTGATATAAAACTTCATACAACACATCAGACACCAACATAGATAGTAATGGCAGTAAAAAAGAGTACTTTTTATCCTTTATGATGGAGCCAGCAAATAGTGCCATAGCAATTTGTGGAGCAAATCCCCATGGTCTGCCTGGTATTATTCTATAAATAGAGGCTATAATTACCAATAATATAAAACTCCAAATAATGTTCTTATTAATTTTCATGTTTTCTAAAATTTCATGGCAAAAATAGGTATTAATTTATTTGTGTGGCTTTTTTTCTAAAGCAGTTATCCTCATACTGTTAATTACTAAATAAATATATTTGCCCAATGGCACAGCACAATACAACAGGCAGCACTGGTGAGGCTATGGCTTTAAATTATCTTACCCAAAACCACTACACCATTTTGCACCAAAACTGGCGACATAGCCATTGGGAGGTAGATGTTATTGCCAGCAAAAATGAGGTATTACATTTTATTGAAGTAAAAACCCGTAAAACAAAAAAATTTGGTTTGCCCGAAGAAAGTGTATCAAAAAAGAAAATTCAAAATTTAATGAATGCTGCCGAAGAATATTTATACCAATACCCTCAATGGAAACGCATACAATTTGATGTGTTAGCCATCACCATGTTAAAAAACGAAGCAGTAGAGTATTTTTTAATTGAAGATGTTTATTTGTGAAATGGTAAATGGTAAATTTTCGAATGGCGAATATTTTTAAACGTTAACTATTTTACAAAATGCAACCATTTTAACTACATTCGATATTAGTACATTCAACATTAACTATTGTCTACTATCTTCTGTAGCTTCTCCACCATTTTATATGTAGCTGGGCAGTACTCAATATTTTGCTTATGTACATGCATATAGTCTGTCATTTTTTTTATGGAGAGATAAGGAAAGCCAGAACAGTCTGTAGGCCTTATTTCATAAATATTGCACATGTTGGTTTTTAAATTTAAAAACTGGCAAGGTTGTATTTTATTTTGCCAATCACCTTCTTTTTTATCAAATTTCAACCATTGGTCTTTAAACTGTTTTGGTGTTTGACCAAGATGTGCTGAAATACGTTTAATATCTTCTGTAGTGTAAGTAGGCGTCATTGTTTTGCAGCAATTTGCACAACTAAGGCAATCTACTTCTTGCCAAACTTCTTTTTCAATAGCAGGTGTAAGGCTATCCAATCTTCTGGGTGGATTTTTATCTACCTTATTTAAAAAACGTTTAAAAGCGGTTTTGTTTCTAGCTACTTTTTGTTTAAAAGATTTTAAATTAATGGCCTCCATTTACAAATTTAATAAGCGATTAGTAAAATAAAGTTGCTAAAATAGCATATAATTGCTTGTAAATGCAAAATAGATTTAAGCCACATGTGGGAAGCCTATAAAAAAGGATTTAAAGCCTATCTTCAATTAGAAAAATCATTATCCGATAACTCGGTACAGGCCTACTTACATGATATTGAAAAGCTAACTACATTTTTACAAGCTACACAATTAAATAAACCACCAGGCGATTTAGTGTTAAAAGATTTAGAACAATTTGTACAATGGGTTGCACAACTAGGGATGACGGCCGCCTCACAAGCCAGAATAATTAGTGGCTTAAAAAATTTTTATAAATATTGTGTGGTAGAGCAAATTTCAATCACCGATCCATCAACATTATTAGAAGCTCCTAAATTAAAAAGAGCCTTACCCGATTTTTTAAGTTTTGCTGAAATAGAAAAAATTATACATGAAATAGACCTTAGCACCCCCGAAGGAGGTAGAAACAAAGCCATACTTGAAACGCTTTACAGTTGTGGCTTACGGGTAAGTGAGTTAGTAAATTTAAAACTAAGTTGCTTGTATTTAGATGTGGGTTTTATAAGAGTAATTGGTAAAGGCGATAAAGAAAGATTAGTGCCTATTGGAAGCGATGCTATAAAGTATATAAAAATATATAAAGACAATATTAGAGTACATACCCCTATAAAAACAGGCTACGAAGATTTTTTATTTTTAAATAGAAGAGGTAGTTCATTAAGTAGAGTAATGATTTTTTTAGTAATTAAAGATTTGGCAAAAAAAGCAGGTATTACAAAAACTATTTCGCCACACACTTTTAGGCATTCATTTGCTACGCATTTGGTAGAAGGGGGAGCCGATTTAAGAGCAGTACAAGAAATGCTTGGGCATGAAAGTATTACCACTACAGAAATTTATACGCATTTAGATAGTAATTTTTTACGAAGTACATTGCAGCAGTTTCATCCGGCGTTTAAATAAAAAACCGGTTAGATGCTCCTGTTTTGAAACTATCGTAAGGCAGACATCGTAACCGGTAAAATAAACATACTATAAAACTAAAAAACCATCTTTGGCTATAACCTTGCCTTGTTCGTTGAGTATATTAATGAGGTAATAACCACTACTCCACAAAGGAGATATAATTATTTGCTCTGTACTTTTTTTAGAAAAGGCTCCGGCTTTAGTAAAGCTATTTTGACGCCTTTGATTTAAAACAACTACGCCTGAAGTATTTACTACTTGTATAGTGTACGAATTGTATTTGTTACTAAATGAAATATTTATAGGTTGCCCTTTTTGAACAGGATTAGGGTAAACTTTTATGGGTGAAAAAAGATTTAGAATTTTTTGTTTGAGGGTGTCCGTTTCAATATTTTTTCCTTTTGCTGTACAAATTAACTTACGTTCCATTCCTCCAAAAATTACTGTAACAGCACCTGTAGTCGTTACTTTTCCAATTCTTCTTGTCTCAATTATACTATTCACAACAACTGCTTTCATTGTTTTGTAATTTGGTATAGGCAAAGAATCTTTTTTAAGTTTTCCTCTTTTTGAAGTAACCATAAAGGCCCCATTCTCCCCTGCTGAACCAAATAATGCAAGGGCTTCAGATCCCTTTAAAATTTTTACACTATCAATATCACTAGGGCACATTTTAGCTAAAACACTATTATCAATAATACTTCCGTCTAGTACTATTAAGGCTTGTTTTGTACCAATTATAGTTCTAACTCCTCCCATCCTTACCTTAATGGATTTATCTGTTCTAGTTTCAGCAGAAAGAATATTTAATCCTTTTGCTCTACAGCCTAATACTTGAGACAAAGTATCTTTACTTTTTTTTGAATCTAGTTCAACTAAATTTTCTTTTGTTTTTATTTTCTCCAACTCAATTTCAAATACTCCTTTTCGTTTATTAAAATTCTTGCTTGTTATTTCAATTGCATTAGAAACAAACCCATCTTTACTAGCCTGAACAATATACCTGTCATATTTTTCAATTTTTTTTATCTTGTGTTGCCCATTTGTAAGTTGTATAGTATCAAAGTCGCTATAATTACTTTTTACAAATAATTTTGCATCTTCTATTGTTTTGCCCGTTATATAATCCTTTACTTTTATTACTGCTACATTTTTTGTTTCGATAATAGGCACAAAGTATTCATTTCTTGTAGCAGATATACCCCCAACAACAACTTCACCCATAAACTGTCTTTTTGCATAAGTTAATACAATAATAACTTCAGTTTGCCTATTAATATCAAGTTCTTTTACTTCGTATCCTGATGCAAATACTTTTAGTTTATCCTTATTTATTCTAGCCAAAATGCTAAAATTTCCATTTGCATCTGCTTGAGTTTTATAGTTGATACCACTTACCCCAATAGTTGCAAAAGGCACTGGGTCGCCACTAATATTTTTTACAGTACCTTTTACTAACTGCTTTGCACTTACAACTATTTCTCCTCTAATATTTTCAACAGTATTTGTTTGTTGTGAAATTGTAGGGATTGTATTCAAACTTTGTTGTTGCCCCATTCCTTCTTCCCCTATTAACAACAACCCTGCTGCAGCAGCATATTTCCAATACCAAAGCTTATTGGGTATAATAGGCTTAGGGGCTTCTAATACTCTATTTAATTGCTGTGGTAACGTTCTACCACATACGTTTTCTGTTTTATTTTTTAAAAAGAAGTTGAGTACTTCACCATCACTCATGGTAGTAAAATCAACCACTTGCTTAGCACAGGCATTGCAAAATCTACCTTGCTGGGTGGGTGTCATTTTATCCCAATTTTGGTGGCAGGGCTTTGGTATTGATAGTTGTACTGATTGCATACAGTATAGTTTTATATAATGATGCAATCATTTTTTAAATTACATAAATGATGGGAAATAATTTTGGAGCAATTATATTTAAATTATTTACCGCAAAGAAAAAGAAAGAATGGAGATAGGTTACAATAAAAAAATACTGTTCATACAAATTGTACTTTGCATAAAGTATAATAGATTTCTCCTATCGTAGAAATGACAAAAGACTACTTCCCTTCCAGCAACACTTCTGCTTGTTGGTACGAATTAGTATTAGTGTAAGTAGTTTTGGCTAATTTTTTTCTATAGCTTTTAAAAAGGCTTTGCCAGCGTAATTCTAACACACCTAAAATGCCTTCTTTAACAATGCCTTTATTCATTTTACTGGCACCAGCAGTACGGTCTTTAAAAGTAATTGGTACTTCTGCAATAGTAAAACCAAGCTTCCAAGCTGCAAATTTCATTTCTATTTGAAATGCATAGCCCACAAAGTTTATGCTATCAAAATTTATGGCTTCAAGCACTTCTCTTTTATAACACACAAAACCTGCAGTAGGGTCTTTTATAGGCATCCAAGTAATAATACGGGTGTATAAAGATGCTCCTTTTGATAATGCAATACGATTAGTAGGCCAGTTTTCAACAGCACCGCCTTTTACATAACGGCTACCCACAGCTACACTTGCACCATTTTTACATGCTATGTACAATCGTTCTAAATCATTTGGGTTATGGCTAAAATCAGCATCCATTTCAAACACATAATTATAGCCTTTGCTAATAGCCCATTTAAAGCCATGTATATAAGCCGTACCAAGCCCTTGCTTACCCATACGTTGCTCTAAAAATAATTGACCAGAGTATTTACCAAATAACGATTTTACAATACTTGCAGTACCGTCTGGAGAGTTATCATCAATAATTAAAATATGATATTGTTGCTGCAAATTAATTACTGCTGCAATAATAGCTTCAACATTTTCTTTTTCGTTGTAAGTAGGTATAATAACTAGTTTCTCCAATGCGATAAAAGTTTATCAATTCAAATTTACAATAAATATTTGTTTACAACGGCAATCAGTTATCTACATACCGTATTTAATTGTTTTTTAACAAGGTACGGTTATAAATTTCAGTAAGTTTTTGCTTGGTATGTAACGGAAAATCGCCTTTCATAATCCAATCGTAATAGCTTGGTTCTGCTTTTATTACTTCTCTTACAGAACGACCTTTATGTTTACCAAAATTAAAAACTTCTACGCCTTTATCGTCAAAACTAAATCTACGGGCATAGTCCACAATTTTATCTTCGCCAATTACACTTAACACAGACTCTACGGTATTACCCAATTGTGTATATTTATCAAGCTGTGCATAAAAAACGTCAATAGTAGCAGCAATATCTGCCTCTGCACTATGTGCATTTTCCAATTCTTTTTCGCAATAAAATTTATAAGCAGCACTTAAAGTACGTGGCTCCATACTGTAAAAAATATGTTGTACATCTACCATTTTACGAGTGCTTAAATCTACATTTAAACCAGCTCTTAAAAACTCTTCCATTAAAATAGGAATATCAAAACGGTTGCTATTATAGCCGCCTAAATCGCAGCCATCAATAAATACTTTTACTTCGTTGGCTACATCTTTAAAAGTAGGAGCATCTTTTACCATTTCGTTAGTAATACCGTGTACATCTATTGCTCCCTGAGGTATAGGCATTTGCGGATTAATAATCTTACGCTTGGTTTGCCTAGTTCCATCTGGCAATACTTTAATTATAGCAATTTCTACAATTCTATCTGTACTAAGGCTTACGCCTGTAGTTTCTAAGTCAATAAAGGCAATAGGTTTAGTAAGTGTAAGCATGTTTATTTTGTTGTAGTATTTAGGTTAAAGCCATCTATAACGCACATTTGGCTACTTAATTACACTTATGGCAAAGTTTTTGCATAAATGTAACCAAAACCCAAATTTTGAGTTATTTTTGCAATAATAGTTTTTTTACCCCTAAAAGAAGAGTAATGAAAAAAATATTTTTTGCTGTTGCCATTTTATTTGCTGTAGCTGCCATTTTTAGTAGCTGCCATACTAGCCGTAAAAGTGGTTGCCCAATGAATGAAAAAATCATCCACTAAAATTTTTGTATGAATTGGATTAATTTGGTAACTGAAGAACAGCTTACCAAAATAAAAGAATTATCTGTAACCCAACCACAGGTAATATTTAAGCATAGTACCCGTTGCAGTATAAGCAATGTAGCCAAAAATAGGCTTGAAAAATCTGCTGCACCCGAAGGTGTTGATTTCTATTATCTTGATTTATTGAATTATAGAAATATTTCTAACAAAATAGCCGAAAAATTTTCGGTATTTCACGAAAGCCCTCAAATACTTTTAATAAAAAATGGCGAATGTGTGTATGACGAAAGTCATGGAGGGATAATGATGGATGAAATACAAGCTCATTGTTAATAATCATTGTTCATGGTTTTTTCGTACTATAAACTATTTACCATGAACAATGAACTAAAATTGTGGAGCTGCAGGGAATCGATTTATCAGCCATAGCTTTAGCGTAGGCTGAAACCTAAATCAAATGCCGATTCATAAAAGCCCTACCCGATCCGCTTTTCAAATATTTTTCATAAGCATAAGCTTTTTGCTGATTCCAAAAGACTGTGTAGGTAACTAATTTAAGTGGCAAATAATTTTTTGTTGAATCTACTTGCCCATTTTGATGTCGTTTTAATCTTTCCTCAATATTATTAGTACACCCTTTATAATAATCGCCATTGCTAAGTTCTAAAATATAAACGTAATGCATTGGTAGTTTGTTTTCTAAAATGAAATATCCGCCGTCGCTTTTTGTTGCCTACGGCAAAAAAGCTATGGCGGATAAAGTGGAGCTGCAGGGAATCGAACCCTGGTCCAAACATACTCGTTATAAGCTTTCTACATGTTTATTTTGGCATTAATTGTAGAGAAATAGCAGGAGCCAAACACACCAATTACTTCCTTAGATGCCCCGAAAATTCGGGGAGCTTAAACAATAGTCACATCATTCTATTGCAGCAACCTTTTTTGTTTTTGAGTCGGCGGCGGAGCTTGGTAAAAGGTAAACCTGCTCGGCGGCCCTAATGGATGCTAATCTATCGATTAAGCAGCCATGGCATACTGAGTATTGCCATTTGAAAGGTTGAATATTCTGATTAAAGTGCTAATTATCCAACGCACTACATGCTTACACTTACAAAGATCTATGCTGTCAAAACCGGTCAGCCCCAAATGCCATCTTCGATTTTTTGATTTTCGAATTAGGAATTTTGATTTACAAAGTTAAGTTTTTTAAATAAGCTTCATTTGTAAATATTGGTTAAAGATTTGAGGTGTTTGATTTAGGGTTGTCAACCTTTAAAAGGTTGACAACCCTTTTACATTTTATCTTACATTTGTTATCTAAAATTTACACATGAAAAAGATTGCTTTAGTACTATTTATTGCTGTTTTATCTTTCTTAAAATCATTTGCTGATGAAGGCATGTGGCTACCTCAATTGCTACAAAGCCTTAATGAAAAGCAAATGAAAAAAATGGGCATGAAAATTAATGCCAGCGATATTTACAGCATTAATAAAAGCAGCCTTAAAGATGCTATTGTAAGTTTTGGTGGATTTTGCACTGCCGAAGTTATTAGTAATGAGGGGTTACTATTAACCAACCACCACTGTGGGTTTGATGCTATTCAAAATCATTCTTCTATCCAAAATAATTATATAAGAGATGGTTTTTGGGCTTATAATAAAGGACAAGAGTTAACTAACCCTAGCTTGTTTGCCACTTTTATTATTCGTATTGATGAAGTAACTAATGATATACTAAAAGGCGTAACATCTAACTTAAGTGAAAGAGAAAGACAAAGTATTATTGATAAAAACATTGCTGCATTAAAAACTACTATTAAAAAAGAAACCTATCAAGATATTTTGATTAGAGCATTTTTTGAAGGCAACAAATATTTTTGTTTTGTTACAGAAACATACAAAGATGTACGTTTAGTAGGTGCTCCGCCAAGCAGTATTGGTAATTTTGGAAAAGATACTGATAACTGGATGTGGCCAAGGCACACAGGCGATTTTAGCATGTTTAGAATTTATGCTGGCAAGGATAATAAACCTGCGGCCTACTCACCAGATAATGTACCATACAAACCTAAACGTAGTTTAAGCATTTCGTTAAAAGGTGTTAAGGAAGGCGATTTTACTATGGTGTTTGGCTTCCCTGGTCGTACTACACAATACTTACACAGTACCGCTGTAAAGCAAATTATGGATGTAACCGACCCTGCAAAAATTGCTATACGTGAAAAAGCATTACAAGTAATTGATGGCTTTATGCGTAAAGACGAAGGCATAAAAATTAAATACGCAGCTAAGTATGCTTCTATACAAAATGCGTATAAAAAATGGCAAGGCGAAGTATTGGGCTTACGCAGTAAAGATGCTGTGGGCAAAAAGAAACAAATAGAAGCTGTATTTGAAAAAATTGTTTTAGCAAGGCCAGAGATGAATGCCGCTTACTTAAATCTTTTAAAAAAATTGGAAACCGCTTATACTGATATAGAGCCTTATGCTTTGGCTAGAGATTATTACAATGAAATTACTCAAAAGATAGAATTGTTAACGGTTGCAAATTTGCTACGAAGTGTGGTTGCCAACTTTGAAAAGAATGGTGAAAAAGGTTTTACAGAATCTAAAACGGCTGCATTAGGTGCTTTAGAAAGTTTGTTTGGTGAGTATGATGCAAATGTTGATAAGAAAGTATTTGAATCACTTATGAAGATGTATTTGGAAGATCAAAAAACTGACTATATATCTCCGTTATCTAAAAAGATGTGGCAAGAAAATTCCAATAGCTACGAAACCTTTGCTAGAGCAGTATATGCCCAAACTAAATACACATCTCTGGACATGGTTAAACAACTTTTAACAGGCAATACTACCGAAGTTATTAATGCTATTAAAGAGGATGTAGCATACAAATTAAATGCAGATATGATGCAAACTTACAGCGATAATGTTGCTAAAAATATTGCTCCCCTACAAGCAAATCTAAACAGTTTACAACGCCTTTACATGCAAGCACAAATGGATGTATTTGCAGATAAAAATTTATACCCAGATGCAAATAGCACACTACGTGTTACCTATGGCAATGTAAAAGGCTACCGCCCTAAAGATGGTGCCTACTACGATTTTTATACTTACCTAGATGGTGTAATGGAAAAATACAAACCCGGCGATTATGAATTTGATGTACCAGCAAAAATTATTGAGCTTTATAAGAAAAAAGATTTTGGACAGTACGGTGTAAATGGCAAACAACCAGTGTGCTTTATTGCAGCTAACCATACTACTGGTGGTAATAGTGGCAGCCCAGCTTTAGATGCAAAAGGAAATTTAATAGGCTTAAATTTTGATAGAGTGTGGGAAGGCACCATGAGTGATATTAATTACGATGTAAGTATTTGCAGAAACATAATGGTAGATATTAGATACGTACTCTTTATTGTAGATAAATATGCTGGGGCTACTAATATTATTAAAGAGTTGAAGCTGGTAAAATAATAAATCTTTGATTTTTTGATGTATGATTTTTTGATTTAGTTTACAAGGTTGAGATATCTTTTGATAAAAATTAAATTTGTAACATGCCATTTACAAATGATGAAGAAATAAAGGAAAGTAAATCCTCGTTACATTTTTATGTATTCATTTTATCTCTATTTTTTTATATTTTTTCGCTTTTTACAAATTGCTTTTGCACTACCCAGCTTTGCAGAACAAGCTTAGAGGCATTGCTAACAGGTTGGTTAGCTATGTTAACTGGTGGTGCAGCAATATCTTGGTTGGCAAATCCATTTTTATTTACAGCTTGGATATTAATATTTAAAAACAAAAATATTGCTTGGTTATTCAGTTTGTTAGCATCAATCTTCAGTTTATTATTTTTAATGTTTGATACAATTATTGAAAATGAAGCTGGAACAGTCAACCCTATTTTAAACATTGGTATTGGCTACTGGTTATGGCTAAGTAGTTGTTTGGTTTCATTTTTTGGCATTTGTATAATTATCTTCCTCAAAAAAAAGCAAATTGATAATGCCTTATCTACATAATTATGTTTATTCTTTCCGATAAACTCTATTTTCCTCCAATACACCAAGCCGATGAAGATGGGCTATTAGCTATTGGTGGAGATTTAGGTACAGAGAGATTATTGTTAGCTTACCGCAGTGGAATTTTTCCTTGGTATAGCGATGATGAACCTATTTTATGGTGGAGTCCTAACCCCAGATTTGTTTTATATCCAACCGAATTAAAAATTAGTAAAAGCATGAAGACTGTTTTAAATAAGCAGTTATTTACTTTTACTATAAATAAAGATTTTAATGCAGTAATGCAGCATTGCAAAAATGTTAATAGGCCTGGGCAAGATGGCACTTGGATTAGCAATGAAGTAATTACAGCTTATACCAACTTACACCAACAAGGATATGCCATAAGTGCCGAAACCTGGCAAAATAATACTTTAGTTGGCGGCTTGTATGGTATTAAACTAGGCAATATATTTTTTGGCGAAAGTATGTTTAGCCTTGTTCCCAATGCTAGCAAATTTGCGTTTATAAAACTTGTACAGCTTTTACAACAACAAGGCGTTGTATTAATAGATTGCCAAATTTATACCGAACATTTAGAAAGTTTAGGAGCAAGGATGATTGAAAGGGAGGAGTTTGTAAAAATAATTTCTAATAGCAATTAAAGCTACTCCACCACTTCATACTCAATTTTATACTCTCTTTTTTCTTTAATACCATCCGGTCTGGTATATTCAATTATTACAGGCACTTTGTATTTACCTTTCTTCTTTGGTGCTTGGAATTCGTAAACAGCGACACCTTCAGGAAAAGCGTCAACCTTTTTATTTGCAATTGATATATTAGGAGCTGCTTCTAATGAAAATGAGCCTACACCTGCTGATATTGATACTTTATCACCTTTACGAAATACAGTAGAATTTTGACCAACAATTGCATTAAACCGTATAAAATAGCCACAATTAAAAATAGTGCACCTTATATTACAAAATTGCAATAATTTCAATTTCATATCTATTATTTTATTTTTTAGCTCAGTTAATTTTAAGTAAAACTGATTGTCCATAATATTTAAGAAATGTAATTTAGCGTAATCATTTACTTTTTTATAGTCAGTAAAGTCTTTAAAAGAGCTATCAATTTCTTTTTTGAATGTTTCGGTTAAATCCTCATTTAAGCTCAACAAGTTTTTTTTATAATTATAAATAATTTTATATAATATTGTATCCCATCCTTCTTTTTGAAATTTAAGTATGGCTTTTTTACTATATGCTAATTTGGATACTTCGTAAGTTTCGAAATATTTTCTGCCTGTCTCATAAATATATTTGGTTGCTTCATTAGATATGCTGAGGATAGAGTCAAATACACCTTCCCATTTTGCTACTTTTTCTGCAAGACGAAATTCCATCTTTTTATTATGAAATTCTTTGGCTGTATAATCTGTGAAAGTTTCTAACGATTCATTCGACCTCTCCAAGCTATAAATAGCATCCTCAATCAAAAGCTTTTCACTTTCCGTTTGCATAGTACAGGAAATGAATAACACAGATAGTAAAAGAAAAAACAAAGAGTACCGCATAGCATTTATTTTTCATCAAAATAAAAAATAAATTCTACTTAAAAAGTTAAAATGCAACATTCTGGCAAATCTTAGTACTTTAACATAAATAATGTTTATGTATTTTTTAAGATGTCTCATTATGCTAGTATTCATATTTATGTTAGTTTCTTGTTTAAGGGTACCAACTTCAACTCTTAGTAGAGTTAAAAATATCGACTTTGTTACTCTTAGTAATAAATTACTTACACTCACAAAAGGTGCAACAAGTGATACAAGCTTCATAGTATCTAAAATCAAGGATACTGTAATAGTAGATGAATTAAGGAAACTTAATGTTACTAATATTAACATAATAAGGAAATTAAAAGATTCTACAGCCCTAGATAGTATTATTTCTTTTATAGAGTATAACAGAAACTTATCTCTAAGATTATATAAAATGGAAAAATATACAACCATAACATATGATTTTGCATTCACTCCAAGAGATTTATATTTAAAAAAAGATTTTTGGGTTTCGGAAACAAAAAAAGTAAAAGAAAGAGTTTGGATAAGTAAAAATAAAGAACCTGGCACTAGATAGCTCAGCCATGATTAGTGCTTCCAACTAACCACTACGCTACGATAAAAGCACAATTAAGATAAACTGTACAAGTGTGCGACGCCAATGAAGTTGAGTAGAATTATATTGTTTGTAACAAAATATGCATTTGCCAAAGGCAAACCCCTATAACTCAATCACCGTAATCTCCGGCAATATGCCTACCCTACCTGGGTAACCTAAAAAGCCAAAGCCACGGTTAATGTACAATTTTTGTTTAGCATCTTCGTACAAACCACTCCATTGCTTATATACATACTGTACAGGGCTCCATTTAAAGCCTGGTATTTCTATTCCAAATTGCATACCATGGGTGTGACCACTAAGGGTTAAATCAATATCTGGGTAGTGTGGTTTTACTTCGGCATCCCAATGGCTGGGGTCGTGGCTTAGTAAAATTTTAAAAGGATATTTTTCGGCACCAGCATAAGCTTTGGCTAAATTACCATACGTATAAAAACGGGCTTTGCCACTTATGTTTTGTACACCTATTACTGCAATTTCAGCATCGGCTTTTTTAAGGGTAATGTGTTCATCCATTAATAAACGCCAACCTAATTTTTGGTGTACATTGGCTAATTCGTTTAAGCTTTGTTGTTGTAATGGTGTAAGTAAATGTTTACCAGCAGCTTCTTCTTTTGCTTTATGTTCTTCGGTTCTATCAGGCCATCTTACATAATCACCATAATCATGATTACCAAAAATACTATACACACCCATGGGTGCTTTTAATTTGGCAAACACATCTATATAATCATTCATTTCGGCAGGCAAATCGTTAACTAAGTCTCCAGTAAAAAAAATAACATCGGGCTTTTCATCTAATATTTTTTGCACTCCTTTTTCTACTGCCTTTTTATTCATAAAACTGCCGCTATGTACATCACTTATTTGTACAATTTTAAGTCCTTTAAAAGCAGGTGGTACATTATCAAAATTGGGTTTTATTCTTTTTACATTATAGTTGTATTTATTACTGTAACCATAAAGCATGGTGCTAAAAATACCACCTCCAGCAGCCAAACCAAGCCAACTCAAAAATATGCTACGACTTATTCCACCTTCATTCATTTGAGCCATTTCGTTATTGGCATTAAATAATTTTGATGCAATCCACTGTACACCTCTACGTAAATCATCTATTATAAAAAAAGATACAGCTACCATTTTTGCAATAAAAATACCTATGGCTGTTGCTACAAAATAGGTTTTAAACTTTTTGCCCAAAGCATCGCCTGCACCAAAAGCCATTAATACAAAAGCTAGTAAGGCTAAAATAGAAATAGCCCAATAAACAACATATATAATTGTTTTGGTTTTAGGCTGTGCCGATTGGCTTACCATTTTTACAGCTTGAAAAATATACCAGTCTAAAAAAAC
This sequence comes from Ferruginibacter sp., assembly GCA_017988335.1. Taxonomy (GTDB): domain Bacteria; phylum Bacteroidota; class Bacteroidia; order Chitinophagales; family Chitinophagaceae; genus Ferruginibacter. The sequence goes on along the minus strand of JAGNRZ010000010.1, from coordinate 7,093 downwards.
TACGAAAGCAAAGAAAAGAAAAGCACCTATTGGAGAACGCATATAAATTTTAAATTTTTGAATTGCGAATTGTTGAATTTATTTTGCTAGTTACAATATTTAGTGACTACTGACTACTGACTACTGACTACTGACTACTGACTACTGACCACTGACCACTGACCACTGACCACTGACTACTCACCAGCCCATTTTATAAACTCATCAATCTGCAAGTTAATAGCATTTAATGTTCCTTCATTTGTAAATTTACCAGCGGCATCCATTAAAGTATTTACAACAGAAAGAGGTAATTTATTAGGATGCACTTGCACCTTCATATGGTTTAAAATATTGGTAGCATGGTCAAGCCCACGTAAATTACCAGCCCTGCCTGTAGCGTTACCCACTAACAATGCTTTTTTGTAATGCCATACTTCGGCAGGTTTACTATTATCTATTAATAATTTAAAAACACCTGGTAAGCTGCCATTATACTCTGGCAAAACCAAAATAAAGGCTTTTGTAGGTATTAAAATTTTCTGTTCAATTTTTTCAAATTCGGCATCTCTTTTTAGAGAGTGTAGGTCTTCTAAACTTAAAAACTGTGTTTTTATGCCTTTTTCGGTTAAAATACGTTCGTATTCATGTGCTACTTTACGGGTATTGCTGCCAATTCTGTTGGTTCCGCTTATTATTGTTATCATTATTTCTAAATATTTATCAAATTAACAAAGATGTTGCTACATTGTTGCCAATCTTATGCCGAATGGTTAAATTTGCCATCCTGTCATAAAACAGATACATAAAATGAAATTTACATATTACGGTCACTCTTGCTTTGGGGTTGAAATAAAAGGGAAGAAAATTTTATTCGATCCCTTTATTTCCCCAAATGAATTGGCAAAGGATATTGATGTAAATACTATTGAAGCTGATTATATATTAATTAGCCATGGTCATTTTGATCATATGGCTGATGCAGAAGCTATTGCAAAAAGAACAGGTGCTACTATTGTGACTGGCTGGGAAATTGCCACATGGTTTGGCAATAAAGGAGTTGAAAAAACACATCCTATGAACCACGGCGGTAAATGGGCTTTTGATTTTGGTAAAGTAAAATGTGTAAATGCGGTGCACTCATCTAGCTTGCCCGATGGCAGCTATGGTGGCAACCCCATGGGCTTTGTTATTACCAGCAACGAAGGCAATTTTTATTATAGTGGAGATACGGCTTTAACCATGGATATGCAATTAATACCTGCATACTCATCATTAAATTTTTGTGTAATGCCTATAGGCGATAATTTTACCATGGATGCTACCGATGCTGTACAAGCAGCAAAAATGGTACATTGCAACACCATAATTGGCGTACATTACGATACTTTTGGTTATATAAAAATTGACAAACAAAAAACGATTGATTTATTTAGCAGTGCAGCGTTGTTATTAAAACTACCTGCCATTGGAGAAACTATTGAACTATAAAATATTATGGCAAGAATAATTGGCGTAGCCAATCAAAAAGGCGGAGTAGGTAAAACCACAACAGCAATTAACCTTGCTGCAAGTTTTGCTGTGTTAGAGTACAAAACATTGTTGGTAGATGCCGATCCACAGGCCAATAGTACTACAGGCACTGGGTTTGATTTACATAATATTACCCAAAGCCTATACGATTGTATGGTAAACGAAGCACAGGCTAAGGATGTAATATTAAAAAGTGAAATACCTCATTTAGACATTATGCCATCGCATATTGATTTGGTAGGTGCCGAAATTGAAATGATAAATTACCCCAACAGAGAAAGTGTTTTAAAAAAAATACTAGAACCTGTTGTAGATGAGTATGATTTTATTGTAATTGATTGCTCACCTTCACTAGGCTTAATAACCGTAAATGCATTAACCGCAAGCGATAGTGTAGTAGTACCTGTACAAACTGAGTTTTTTGCATTAGAAGGTTTGGGAAAATTATTAAACACAGTAAAAATTGTACAAAACAGATTAAACCCTGAGCTTAAAATTGAAGGCATTTTAATGACAATGTACGATGGTCGTTTACGCCTTTGCAACCAAGTGGTAAGTGAAGTACGTAGGCATTTTGATGAGTTGGTGTTTAGCAGCATCATCCATCGTAACACAAGGTTGAGTGAAGCCCCAAGTTTTGGCAAGCCAGTAATTTTGTATGATGCCGATAGTAAAGGCAGCATTAACTATTTAAACTTAGCCAAAGAAATTTTGCAAAAAAATAATTTAACTAAAATAAATCAAGAAGATAGGATAATTAGCTAATTAGCTAATGTTGCTAATGTACTAATAAAAAAAATCAAAGCTTATTATTTTAAGAAGAGTTTGAAGTTGAAGAAATTAGCACATTAGCAAATTATCATATTATCACATTAACATGAGTATTCCACAAAAAAAAGACGCATTAGGTAAAGGCATAAGAAGTTTGTTACAAAACATTGATGCCGATTTAAAAAATACTGCAGGTAATTTAAAGCAAGATGTTGTTGAGCAAACCACAACTAGTTCTCGTATTTCTATTGATCAAATAGAAGTAAATCCAAAACAACCTAGGCATGACTTTGATGAAGTAGCATTAAGTGAATTAGCAGCTTCTATAAAATTGCATGATATTATACAGCCGCTTACTGTAAGTAAATTACCAAGCGGCAAGTATCGCTTAATTGCTGGTGAACGTAGGTTTAGAGCCAGTAAAATTGCAGGTTTAAAAGATGTACCCGTATATGTTCGTCAGGCAAATGATGTGCAGTTGCTGGAGTTAAGTTTACTAGAAAATTTACAAAGAGAAAATTTAAATGCTATAGAAATTGGACTTAGCTACAAACGCTTAATGGATGAATTGGATTACACACAAGAGCAAGTAGCAGAGCGTATGGGTAAAGATAGAAGTACAGTTACTAATTATATTCGTTTACTAAAATTACCGCCAGATATTCAAATTGCAGTACGTAGTGGTAATTTAAGTATGGGGCATGCTAGGGCATTAATAAATGTAGATGTAATAGATAAGCAATTGTTTATTTACAACGAAATAAAAAGCAAAGGTTTATCCGTTAGGCAAACAGAAGATTTAGTAAGAAAATTATATACTTCAACGTCAACTGTTAAATCTGCTGTAAAATCATCTTTACCACCCACATTTAAAAAAATTGAAGATAATTTAGCTTCTAATTATGGTACCAAGGTAAAAATGACGCATACTAAAAAAGGTAATGGCAGTATTTTATTTGAGTATTATAGTTTAGAAGAACTAAATGCTTTGTTAAGCAAATTAAATATTAAAGTAAGCTAATGCTTCGTCGTTTTTTTATCTTTTTATTTTTTACAAATTTTATTTTTTGTGCAAACTTGTTTGCACAAAACGATACCACTTTAATTATTAAAAAAGATACTACCACCAAAAAGCCAAAAGTAAAAACACAACCATTTGCTAAAATAGATCCTTCAAAACCATACAACCCACGTATAGCTACTATACGAAGTGCAATTGCACCAGGCTGGGGCCAAATTACAAACAAAAAATATTGGAAGCTTCCTATAGTGTATGGAGCTATTGGTACTACTACGTATCTTTTTTTTAGAAACATTAAACAATTTAAAGAAGCAGATAAGGCATTTAAATTAGCTAGTGATAGTGACCCAAGTAACGATAATCAAATTCCAGAACCTTATTGCAGCGTAAGAAACCAACCCGATAGAATAAAAAACTTTAGAAACCAAGTACGGCAAAATGTAGATTATTCAGTTTTATTTTTTATTTTCTTTTGGGGTTTAAATGTAGCAGATGCAGCTGTAGATGCACACCTTAAAACATTTGACGTAAGCGATGATTTAAGCCTACGTTTAAAAATGGGCTATAGCGATTTAGCAAAGACAAATGGAGTAAGTTTAGTTTTAAAAATAGGAAAGTAATTTTATTCACCGCAGTGAAAGGAGAAGGCAGAGTTTAAGCAAAGGATTTTTATTATTTAAATAAAGTAAATACTTTAAAAACCTCGTAATTAAAAGTTCCCAACTACGAGTTCCTTCTCCTTCGGAGAGGGGTTGGGGTGAGGCTATATGAATATTGCATTAATAGGTTACGGAAAAATGGGCAAAGCTATTGAGGCTATTGCTATTGAAAGAGGGCACAATATCTCTCTAAAAATATCTTCACAGAACATAAATGATTTTACAACTGAAAATTTAGCAAAAGCTGATGTTGCTATTGAATTTACCAACCCAGAAAGTGCTATAGAAAATTTATATAAATGCTTTAACGCTAATGTGCCAGTTGTTTGTGGAAGTACAGGCTGGCTTAATCAATTACCCCAAGTACAAGAGTATTGCACCTCAAAAAATGGTGGATTATTATATGCCAGCAATTTTAGTGTAGGCGTAAATATTTTTTTTGAACTCAATAAAAAATTAGCTCAACTAATGAGCAAACAGGCTTCATATAAAGTAGGTGTTGAAGAAATTCATCACACCCAAAAAAAAGATGCACCCAGTGGCACAGCCATTACCATTGCCGAAGGAATTATGGCCAGCCTTACCCAAAAAACAAAATGGGTAAATGAAGCCACCGAAAACCAAAACGAATTAGCTATTATTAGCAAAAGAATAGACCCTGCACCCGGCACTCACACCGTAAAGTATAGCAGTAGTATTGATGATATTGAAATTACCCACACAGCCCATAATAGGCAAGGCTTTGCTTTAGGGGCAGTACTTGCCGCTGAATTTTTATTAGACAAAAAAGGTATATTTACAATGCAAGATGTACTAAACCTTAAATAATATGCAGTTCACAAAAAAGCTATTACTCTTAGTTTGTTTTAGTAGTTTATTATTACAAGTATGTTTTTCACAATCGTTACAGCTTGATTCACTAAGAGTACTTATTAAACAAAATACATCTTACGATAAAAAAATTATCGCCTTAAAAAAAATTACCGACCTACTAGTTACAAAAGACTTTTCTGAATGTATAGATTTAGCTAACCAAGGTATTGAGTTAGCCCAAAAAAACAATGATAATTTTTCACAAGCATATTTTAAAAAACAAATTGGTTTAAGCAACTATTTTAAAGGCAATTTTGATACTGCCGCAGTATGTTATTATGATGCAATTAACATTTTAAAAAATAATACTACCAAATCTAAAAAAGATGTAGATCTATTGAAAGCGTCCATTTTAAATGAAATGGGAAAGCTTTATCGAAAAACAAAAGATTTAAAAAGGGCCCTTCAACATTATGATGAGGCGTATGCCATACATAAACAACAAAATAATTTAGATGGGATGGCCACCATACTTAATGAGTCTGGCGTAGTGTTTGAATATGAAAATAACTATACCGAAGCAATTAGTAGATACAAAAAATCACTTGCCATAAGAGAGAAAATGAAGGATTTACTTGGTCAATCTTATAGTTTAAATTTTATTGGCGGGGCTTACACATTGCAAAAAAAATATCAAGAGGCTGAAAGTAATTTATTAGAATCCTTAAAATTGCGTCAACAACTTAAAGACTCATTTTCAATAGCTCTAAGCTATACTGATTTAGCTTATATGTATGCCGATAAAGGAGATTTGACAAAAGCTACTGAAAGTTATACGCAAAGCAATGTGATTGCCCAAAAATTAAAGTATAAAGAGCTTGTATCGGGCAATTATAAAGAACTGGCAAATATTGCTGAAAAGCAAGGCAATCAAGCATCTGCATTAAACTATATTAAACTTCATTATGCATTAAAAGACTCTATCTACAATGAAGCTAAAATGCAACAAATAGAACAGCTTAATGCAAAGTATCAAACAGAAAAAAAAGAGCAGCAAATAAAGGAGCAACAGTATCAAATTACAAAGCGTAACTATTTACTATTAGGTACTGCTATATTTTTATTGTTACTATCTGCTTTAACTTATTCGTTTTACAAACGAAAAAAATTACAGCATGAAGCTAGATTGCAAGAAGCTATTATTAAACAACAAGATATTGCTACAAAAGCTGTATTAGATGCTGAGGAAAAAGAGAGAGAACGCATTGCCAGAGATTTGCATGATGGCGTAGGGCAAGTAATGAGTGCCGCAAAAATGAATTTATCTTCATTTGAAAATGAGTTAAATTTTAAAGATGAAAATCAAAAACTGAAGTTTGAAAAAGCCATTAGCTTAGTTGATGAAGGCTGTAAAGAAGTACGAAATGTAAGCCATCAAATGATGCCAAATGCGTTACTAAAAGCTGGGCTATCATCTGCGATTAAGGAGTTTATTGATAAAATTGAAAGCAAAACATTAAAAGTAAATTTGTATACAGAAGGGTTAAACGAACGCTTGGATAATAACATAGAAACCGTACTTTACAGGGTAATACAAGAATGTGTTAATAATGTAATTAAACATTCGGGTGCTAATCAGTTAGATATTTCGTTAATTAAGGATGACGATGGCATTAGCGCCACCATAGAAGATAATGGTAAAGGGTTTGATAGCAAAGCTAAAATAAAAAATGAAGGCATAGGGGTAAACAATATTAAAGCAAGGGTCGAATTTTTAAAAGGAACGGTTGATTTTGATAGTGCAGAGGGTAAGGGTACATTAGTAGCTATTCATGTACCTGTTGGCAAGTAAAAAAATTAAACTATCTTAACAGCCTAATAAAACCTTAGTTGGCAAAATGAAAAACGGAAAAATTTCTTTAGCCATAGTTGACGACCATCAAATTGTTATTGATGGTATAAAATCGCTTTTGCATGGGCATGAGCATTTTAAAATTGTGCTGGAGTGTACCGACTCTACACAAATGCTTTCCTTATTACAAACAAAACCCGTTGATATTTTATTAACCGATATTATGATGCCCGGCATGAATGGTGCCGAATTGTCTAAAGCCGTACACCAACAATTTCCAGCTATAAAAATATTAGCCTTAAGTATGAGTGGGGCAGGCGATTTAGTAAACCAAATGATTGACGAAGCCAATATTAGCGGCTATGTGCTAAAAAACATTGGCAAGCAAGAGGTATTAAAAGCACTAGACAAAATAAGCAAAGGCGGTATTTATTTTGGTGAAAAAGTATTGACAGAAATGCAAAA
>JAGNRZ010000116.1 GCA_017988335.1 Ferruginibacter sp. | reverse complement strand
GTTTAAAAGGGTAGAAATTGCCTATCAAAAAGTAGATAGTATTTATCCTTTTTTGCAGTACAATTTTAAAAGCATAAAGCCCTCCATATGGGGATGGTTGGGTAATTATTTAGGTTTTACTGGATATTACAATCCGTTTACTGGCGAAGCACAGGTAAACACTACCATACCCAAGTTTATACAGCCTTTTACAACGTTGCATGAGGTGGGGCATCAATTAGGTTATGCAAAAGAAAACGAAGCAAATTTTGTAGGCTTTTTAGCTGGAATACATAGTGCAGATACATTATTGCAATACAGTACTTACTTAGATATGTTTATGTACAGCAATCGCAATTTGCTTTGGACAGATACAACAGCAGCAAAAAACTTTGCCAAAGCATTAATACCACAAGTGAAACAAGATTTAAAAGAATGGCGAACCTTTAATGAAAAACATAAAAGCTTTGTTGAGCCTATTGTAAGATGGGGCTACTCACACTATTTAAAACGAAACAACCAACCACAGGGTTTGTTAAGTTACGATGCAGTTACTAATTTTTTGGTGTTGTATTACAAACAACAAGGGGTGTTTTAAAATACCAACCTCTCCCTAAATTTTTTATTAAATATCACCTGTGCTTCAAATGGATCAAGCCATTGCTCTAGCTTTTGTTGTTCTTCAATTGTAAGATTATTAAAGAACAAACATAGTTCCATTTTAGTACCATCTTTTTTAGTACAATAAATTACATGAGTAAGCACAAAGCCAGTGCTACCGCCTTTTACACCATAGTGTTTAAATACATTTTGAAAGGCTTTGTTTTCCATAGGAAATTCTAATACATCGGCAATTATAGCATACGCATTTTCATTAAAAAATTTGCGATTGTTTAAAATTTTTGCAATTTGATTGTACTCTTTTGTGGTAGCGGCAGGCAATTTGTCACTCCACATTTTTTGCATTTTTAGGCTTAAATCTTGTGGCCTAAATTTTAGTTTAAAAGTGCTATCGTATTTAAGTTGATTATGTATTCTAAAAATATTCTTACTGTATTGCTCTTCATTCATTTTACCTATGGCTTTCAAAATTCTATCCTCATTTATCGCTTTTGGATTTTGAAACATATATAAAGAAGAAACAATTGGGTAAATAGCGGTGTGCTTTTTTAAGCCTAACAACTGAATATTATTTTTAACATTATCAAAGCCCAATAAATCGCATAAATATTCTGTATTGGCATTACTGCTATACATTATCATACCTCTGGCAACATCAAGTAATTTTATGCTATCATTTTTTATATGATTGTTTTTTGTTTCGTATGCAAGCCAATTTGGATGAGCATCTCCATCAGTACTTTTCAAATAGTATTTATCAAGGTCTGCCAATGCTACATAACTATCTTCATTAATTACACCAGCACTTGCCTGTTTAGCAAACTCAATTGCTACCATAATCTTTACAGTACTGGCAAGCGGCATTATTTTATCTTCATTAAGCCTTGCAATAACGGTATCGTTGTTAGTAATATATACAGATGATTTTGCTTTATTGGCTTTTACAAAAAGTAAAAAAGAATCTGCTACATTGGCTTTTTGTGCAGCTAAAATCTGAACTAAGAATAGTCCAATGATTGTAAATCTAAATTTCATAATTAGCGTTCTTTGCCAACTTTACTACTTGGCGTGAATATTCTTAAAAATTATTCTTCCACATCATACTTTCTACAGGTCGGTTGGGTTGCCCACTATATTTGGCATTTTTCTTTTGGTTATATTTTACTTCAATTTCTCCATCTACCGGAAAATAAATTAATTGCCCTATAGGCATACCTTTGTACACTCTTACGGGTTGCTTAACAGAAATCTCCAAAGTCCAGTTGCCACAAAAACCCACATCGCCTTTACCTGCCGTAGCATGTATATCAATTCCCAAACGACCAGTGGATGATTTACCTTCCAAAAAAGGAACATGAGCATGTGTTTCGGTATATTCTTCTGTTACACCTAAATAAAACTCATGTGGTTGCAGCACAAATCCTTCATCAGGTATATCAAAATGTTCAATAGTGTTATGTTTTTTGGCATCTAACTCCTTATTGGTATATCTGGCTAAATGAGCTCCCAAATGTACATCGTAGCTATTGCTGCCTAATCTTTCTCTGTTGTAAGGCACTACTTTAATAGTACCTTTTTCCATTTCTTCTAAAATGCGTTTGTCACTTAATATCATTAGTAAAAATAAATTGTTGTATGGTTAACTAGTTAATGTGTTAATTTGTAAAAATAAATTCAAAAATTCAACATTCAACATTCGCCATTCAATTATGCCTTTGGTTTATCAACAAAATATTAACGCTGTTACTAAATTAGGAGTTTGGCATATTACAGAAACCGAAGATTTTTTTGCAAACATTCCCCTGCAAAAGCAAATTACTCATTGGCATAAGCGGCTACAGCATTTAGCTGGCAGGCATTTGCTGCAAGAGTTGTATCCTAAATTTCCTTTATGGCTTATTCAAATTGCCGAAACAAAAAAGCCTTTTTTGGCAAATGAAAAATATCATTTCTCTATATCTCATTGCGGCGATTATGTAGCTGCTATAGTAAGTAAGCAAAATAGAGTAGGGGTAGATGTAGAAGTTATTGCACCCAAAGCTCAACGGTTGAAGGATAAATTTTTATCGGCTACAGAACAATTGTTATTAAAAAATATGGATGCAGATGTTGGCTGCACTCTTTTTTGGTGTGTAAAAGAAGCTGCATATAAATGGTATGGCCTTGGTGGCTTAGATTTTAAAGCAGATATGCCAATACAAAACATTACAGGCAACTTGGATGAAGGATTTGTAATCTGCCTTTTTAAAAAAGAAATAAAATTATCGGTACACTATTTAGTATTTAATAATAATTGCTTGGCTTGGGTGTTAAGTGAGGGTTAATCCAAGATTTCATTTTCATCACCACCCTCCAACAAAGGAATATCGCTTACACCAGCACCAGCAATGCCTTTTACACTACCATACATGCCACTAGTACTAAGCAATACTTTTTCTAATTGCTTTTCTCTTTCTTTCCATAACTTTTCCATTTGTATACGTTCTTTCATTATGCTTTGTTTCATGGCCATAAAGCCTTCAACAATGCTTTCCATTTGCCCTCTAAACTCGTTACCTGTTAAATAGTCGTAAAGCATTTGCATTTTATCGCCTTTGTTCTCTTGGCTTTTTTGTGCTTCATAAATTTTTATTATGCCACTGCGTAAAAGTTGTGCTACGCTACCCACTTCATTAAAATTGCAAATCCATACGCCTTCTTTTTCGCCAAACTTTTCCATGTCCTTTGGAAAAACTTGAGTAACCAAAATAGCTACATCGCTATTGCTATTACGCATATCAGCTTTTAACTTGTCTATCCAGGCATTGCTCCAAGCTTTTGTACGTTTACTTTCATAAATAATTTTACCACAAATATTTCCACTGTTATTTCGTATTACTTGAATACAATCTGCACCTTCAACACCTTTACCCACTTCTTCAATTACGTCAAAAGGAAAATTGGTTTGTAAAATTTCTTCTAACAACAACTCTTGACTTTCGCCTTGCAGTTGCATACTGCCTTGCTCACTTTTACGCTTTAGCTCTTCAATTAATTTTTGCTGCTGCTCCATTTGCAGCTTGTATTCTTTTATTTTTAAATCAAATAATTCTTGCTCTTTTTTTATAGTTTGTTCTTCTAATTCTTTCTTTTTTTCAAGAAATCTAACTTCAATTTCTCTTTCAAAATTTTTCTGTTTTTCTTCCAATGCATTTTTATCTCTTAATAAATCCAATTCTTTTTTCTGTAATTCTTGTAGTTGTTGTGTTTTTATTTTTGCTTCTTCCTCTAAGGCAATCAGTTTAGCAATATTTTCTTGATTTGTTTTTTTAATTGCCTCATTTATTGAAATAGATTTAGCCCTTTCGAATTCTTCTTCTTTCTTTTTTTGCCAATCAATCATTTTGCCACGTAGCTCTTTCTCAACCTCGTTTTTAAGGCTTTCATTCAGTTCAAATTCAGTTCCACAATTTGGGCATTTTATTTCCGTAGCCATGTTGTTTTTTTTACAAAATTAGTAATAAAATTTATAAATATTTAATTCTGTACAGTCAATAATTTGATATAATTATTAACAATTAAATAATTGTAATACAATATTTTAAAATCTTATTAACATATACAGACATTAAATTTTGTCTGTTTTGCATATATTATTTTTTGAAATATAGTTTATAAATTACTTTTGTCTCATAAATGCAAAACTTAATGAGTTATACAAATTTGACAAGAAACGAATTAGTGAAATTAAAAAACTCAATTCAAAATTCTATTGAAATTACGAAAGATAGAATAGCTCATTTAGAGGAAAATTACAAAAAAATAAATGATGCTCTTAAACAATTAGAAACGAAAAAATCAAGTTCGATATTAATACCTTCAGGACTCATTTATTTAGGAGACCTAAATTCTGATAAACCTAAATATGAATGGAAGAAAAAAGTTGAGAGATGTATAAAGTTATCAGATAGTTTATTATCCTGTAGACAAATACTTTCAATACTTAGTAATGAAGACGATTGGATTTACATTACTCAAAGAGAGGCGTTAAAAAATATTAGCTCTGCTCTAACATATTTGTGTCGTGATGGTAAGATTAAGAAAGTTAATATTGAAAATCACAAATCATACTTTTATGGCAATGTTTTTTTACATTTCGATATTAATGGAAACCTAAAAGGAAAAAATAAAAAAATAGCAACTACCATTTAGTAGTTGCTACAAATTTCAGACATGAACCACTGTGTAAACAGCTCTACTACCATTCGTAAGGAAAGTAACTGTGATAAGCAGTGGATTTTTGTTTTATAAAGATAAATAAAAAGCGAAGTAAAAACTTCGCTATACTAAATTTTGTGCGGCAAAGGAGATTCGAACTCCCATTCCGTTGCCGGAGCTACCACCTCAAGGTAGTGCGTCTACCAATTTCGCCATCGCCGCAAATAAGATGCAAATATAAAATTATGCTTGGAGAATTTGTGTTAATCTGTGTAATCTGTGGCTATAGTTTATTTTTTCAATACAATTCTAAACGTAGTACCCTTACCCAATTCGCTATGTTTTACAAATAATTCGCCTTTGTGATATTGCTCAATAATACGTTTGCTAAGGCTTAACCCAAGCCCCCAGCCACGTTTTTTGGTGGTAAAGCCTGGCTTAAATACATTGGCAATATTTGCCTTGGCTATGCCTTTTCCATTATCCGTAACATCAATTATGGTTTGTGTAGTTTCATCTTTTATATCAATTGAAATACTTCCCTTGCCTTCCATTGCATCTAAGGCATTTTTCAATAAATTTTCTATTACCCAATCAAACAATGGAGCATTAATTAAAGCTGTAATATCAGCCGTATTATTGTTGATGGTAAATGTAACCTTATCGGTAGCTCTTCTTTTTATGTAGCTCACCATACTTTCAACTTGTGCAGTAATATTTTTTTCTTCCAGCTGAGGTATGCTTCCAATTTTACCAAACCTATCGCTAACCAGTTTTAATCTATCTACATCTTTTTCCATTTCAATGCCAATTTTTTCATTGGCAGGGTTATCTTTTAGCATTTCTACCCAACCTTGTAAAGATGAAAGTGGGGTGCCTAATTGATGGGCAGTTTCCTTTGCCATGCCAGCCCATACTTGGTTTTGTGTACTCTTATTTCGAACAGAAATAGTTATTAAAGTAATGATTATAAATAGGGCTACAATAAAAAGCTGTACAATAGGGTAGTATCGTACTTGTTTAAGTAACTCAGAGTCGCCATAGTAATATTTGTTTACCAGCAGTGGATCCTTAGAAATTTCAACTTCTATAGCAGGGTTTTCATTTTTAAAATCTTCAATTTTTCTTCTTAAGTAAGATGAATCATTTTTAAAAAGATTGGTATCTAAATTTAAAACTTGTCCTGAAGGGTTATCCTTTTCATCAGTTTCTATAATTGGTATATCTGTATTTTCATTAACAATTTTGGTGGTAAGTGTAATAGCCGATTCGTCGAGTGAGGAAGCTCTGGTTTTTAATGCCTCTGCCCATACACTTACTTTTTTACGTTCGTCTGTAGCAATTTTTTTTGCTATATAGTTAGAGTAAAATATAGTGCCTGTTACAATTGCAATTGCAATTGCTGCTAATGCAGTTCGCCAATTAAAAAATTGTAAAAACATACCTAAAAATAAGGAAATAGTTAAGAGTTTAAGCTATGTTTGTGCAAAACATAGTTAAAGCTAAATAGTAGTACTACCGATGAACGGATTGCGACGCAACGATGATGACCAAAGTAACTTAGCTGGTATTCAAAATATACCCCAAGTTGCTATTGTAATTTTAAATTGGAATGGAAAACATTTTCTTCAGCAATTTTTGCCATCGGTATTAAACTCTACCTACCAAAATAAAAGAGTAATTGTGGCTGATAATGCATCAACTGATGACTCAATAACATTTTTGCAACAATATTTTCCACAAGTAGAAATAATAAAAAATACTACAAATGAAGGGTTTGCAAAGGGCTACAATACTGTGTTGCAACAGGTAAAGGCAGATTATTTTGTATTGTTAAATAGTGATGTTGAAGTTACTCCTAATTGGATAGAACCTATAGTTGAGTTAATGGAGGGGGATAAGTTAATTGCTGCTTGCCAACCCAAATTATTAGCCTTTAATGATAAAAATAAATTTGAATATGCTGGAGCAAGTGGAGGTTGGATAGATTTTTTAGGGTATCCGTTTATGAGGGGTAGAATTTTTGACGATTGTGAAAATGATGAAGGTCAATACAACACTGCACAACAATGCTTTTGGGCAAGTGGTGCTGCATTGTTTGTAAAGGCAAGCGTATATAAAGAGTTAAAAGGATTGGATGAATATTTTTTTGCACATCAAGAAGAGATTGATTTTTGCTGGAGAGCTCAATTAAAAGGGTATAAAATTTTTGCACAACCACAATCAGTAGTTTATCATGTAGGTGGTGGTACATTGCATAAAGGAAGTGGTAAAAAAACTTTTTTAAACTTTAGGAACAATTTAATTTTGTTGTTTAAAAACTTACCTTTTGCAAAGTTACTTTGGGTATTGCCTTGTAGATTTTTTTTAGATGCAGTTTCAGCATATAAAGAATTGTTTAACGGAAATACAACATATTTTTTTGCCATTGCAAAAGCTCATTTTGGCTTTTTGTACTGGGTGTTTTTTGGAAAAAAATATTCATTATTCGAACAACAAAGTAATAAAGTACTTGTAGGGAAGCTAAATAAATCGATAGTTTGGGCATATTTTGTAAAAAAACAAAAAACATTTGCACAAATTGTTGATAGCAAATAATTTTTTTTAACGCTTTGTCCTTATTTTTGCACTGCAAATTTTAACAAATGGAAAAAGAGATAATAGACGACAGTCACAAAGATTTTACTCACAATTGGGTATCATCATCTCGTTTTATATGGTTTTGTCAGGTGTTTTTAGTAATAGCCTTTGTTTTAGGGGGTTGTTATAACTTATACACTCACCGTTATAAAGGTAAGCCCGAAGTAAGTGTACCTGCAAACACAGAGTACAATCCTAAGTACACAACAAAATAGTTTATTAATTTTTTGTTTGTAATCAAATCAAGCCTTATTTTTGCACTCCCAAAAAAAGGGAAGTAGATCTTAACATTACTGCGGAAGTAGCTCATTTGGTAGAGCACGACCTTGCCAAGGTCGGGGTGGCCGGTTCGAGCCCGGTCTTCCGCTCAAAAAATATCCTAACTACATGTTAGGATTTTTTTTCTATACCAGATTCTCATAAATGAGAATATTTACACTCGGGTGGTGGAACTGGTAGACACGCAGGACTTAAAATCCTGTTTACAGCAATGTAAGTGTGGGTTCAACTCCCATCCCGAGTACTAACTCTAGGTCTTCATTTTTTATGAAGACCTTTTTATTTTTAGCGGTATTTGTATTCAATGCTACCCACCAATTTCCCTTCTTTTGAATAGCATAATTCTGTAGTACGAAGATTGCCTTCATATATGTATTTCCAAGTAAAATAGTAAGCACCTTCTTGCTCAGCAGCTTTCATTTGTGTAATTTGGTTATTACGATTGTATTGGAATATATAGTCTGTAGTTGATTTTTTTTGATTTTGATATTTATGTACAATTTCCGTTAACCTGTTTTTGCTATCGTAGTAATAGTAATAAATATCACCGGTTAATGTATTTTTTTCTAATGCAATATTTCCATTTTCATCAGTTGTAAAAAGATAGTTTACAGAATCTTTTTTATTTTTTACCACGGCCAAATTTGTAGGAATATTTTTTTCATTGTAAGAATAATAGTGATCTTCAAATATTTTATCCTGGCTTTCTTCATCTAAAAGGAGTGTGGATGAGTTTATGGAAATGATATTGTTGTTATTATCATAGGTATAGTTTGTGTTTGTAACCGATACCTCTGAACTATCATTTGAGCTAATTAAAAGACCTTCTTTTGAATAAATAGAAGTGAAAAAAGATTTGTAGGATGTGGCAGTTTGAGTAATTACTTGAACCTTTGTGTAGTTTTTGCTAATTTCTTTTTTGCAAAAGAAACCTTCACTGGGAATACCATCTTGCTCTAATGAGGTAACACCCACTTCTTTAACCTTTTCGGTTTTTAATATATTTAATTCGGTAGAGGATTGTACGTTGGTAATAATATCCTTATAATAAAATTGCCCAGCAGCGTTTTTTATTGTAAAAGCAAGTGTAAACCCAAGAATCAATTTTTTATTCATTGTACAAATTTAGTTGATTTATTCAACGCAAAAATGATGCTATAAATTATACTATTATTTTATACACTGTTAAAGTTTAGTATTTTTAACAAAAAAAATACCTTGGGGCATCATCAACAACGAAAGGAAAATAACTGTTTAAACTGTAATGCTGTTGTAACGGACAGATTTTGTAGTATTTGTGGACAAGAGAATATTGTGGTAAAAGAATCTTTTTGGGGTATTATTTCTCATTTTTTTAAAGATATTACCCATTATGATGGAAAATTTTTAAGCACTTTAAAGTACTTGCTATTTAGACCAGGTTTTTTACCAGCAGAATTTTTAAGAGGAAGAAGAGTGGCCTATTTAAACCCTACTAGAC
>JAGNRZ010000115.1 GCA_017988335.1 Ferruginibacter sp. | reverse complement strand
AACGTACAAATCTGCCTTGGCTTCAATATTATGCCTTGCTTTTACTAAGCTTCACAATGTTTTTACATAAATAATTATTCTACCAAAACTATATTCTCCCCTTGTTACAGGTCTGATTGTATAAATAATATTTTCTTGTTGAAAAGGCTTTAAACGGCGGTAAATCGAAAAATTTCTTTTTTGAAACTGAACAGGTATTTCATCAATAATTTCAACATCGGTAGCAAAACCCATGTTACTTTTTACTTGCAACTCCACTTTATTTTCATCACCATTACTAAAGCGTTCTGCCGTTAATCGCCTTGCCGATGGCGGCTTACTAATGATAAATAAAAATAAAAAATCAATAAAAAATAAAATTAAAATAAGCCACAATACAATTTTTACACTAGCAAAAATTACCGGCAAAAAAAATGCTATAATACATAACACTATTCCAATGCCCACTACTACATATAGCCGTTTGGTTAAATAAAGATTGCCAATATATTTTTCAAAAAAATTCATTAACGAGGTACTTGTATGGCTTTTAATATAGTATCAATTAAATCATCGGTAGTTAAGCCTTCCATTTCTTTTTCGGGTGTTAAAATTATTCTATGTCTAAGTACATGAGGTGCCATTTCTACAATATCATCTGGAGTTACAAAATCTCTTCCCTTAGTGGCTGCACATGCTTTGGCACTGCGTAATATAGCTAAGGATGCTCTTGGCGATGCTCCTAAATATAAAGATGGGTTATTACGAGTTTCATTTACAATGGCTGCAATAAATTCAATTAATTTAGGTTCAATAATTATTGATTGTATTGTATTTCTGTATTCTTTTATTTGATGAACCGATAATACTTTTTGTACATTATCTAACAAACTGTTTTGTGGCTTAGATTGCTGATTAGTTAATATACTTATCTCTTCATTTAATGTAGGATATTTAACATCTATCTTAAATAAAAATCTATCTAACTGTGCTTCTGGCAAGCGGTAAGTACCTTCTTGCTCAATAGGGTTTTGTGTTGCTAGCACAATAAATGGATATTGCATTTGATGGCTTATTCCATCAATAGTAACTTGCCTTTCTTCCATCACCTCAAACAATGCTGCTTGCGTTTTTGCAGGGGCTCTGTTAATTTCATCAATAAGTACAATATTACTAAAAATAGGCCCTTGTTTAAATCTAAAATCGCCTTCCTTTGGGTTAAATACAGAAGTACCTACCACATCGCTTGGCATTAAATCGGGGGTAAATTGCAACCTAGCAAAATCTACATCAATAATTTTTGCTGTTAGTTTTGCAGTTAATGTTTTTGCAACACCGGGTACACCTTCAATTAAAATATGTCCATCGCATAATAAACCTATTAAAAGCAAATCAACCATTTTATGCTGACCTACAATTACCTTAGCAATTTCGTTTCGTATTTCGTATGCGGCACGGCTTAGCCCTGTTAAATCTATACGTTGTTGAAATAAATTATCTTCCATAATTATATTGTTTATTACTTTTTATAAAATTTTTGTATTTGACTGTTTAGGGATAGTAATTCAAAATCGGTAATTTGATATTGTTGTTGAGCATGTTGTATGGTTCTGTACAAAGTTTCTACTTGTGTAAATTCCACTCCGCTTTTTCTGCTTAGTGTGGTTAAAAATTCATCATTAATTGTATTGGTGTTAACATAATAATGATTACGAACGTATTCATTAAAATAGGTAATCATTTTATCGGCTATGTTTTTATTATTTTTATTTTGAAGATATAACCTACCAATAGTTTCTGTAAAGGCAACTGTGGTATTTTCATTTGGTTTTACCAATGGTATTACTCGTTGCCTACGTTTGCCGCCGAATAAAATATAAAGCAACAATAATAATAAAGATAGCCAAAATGCCGTGGCTAAAGGTGGGTGTTTTAATATTTCTGAGATAGAAGAATTTCCTCTATTTCCATCTCTATCCCCACTCCCCTTTTTAGTATTTTGTTTACGATAATAATTATCCCAGTAAATCCTTTCAGGTCTTGAATCTGTGTAAGAAAATGCTTTTTCTAAATAATTGTAATTATCATTTTTAAGTATAAAATAATTACTAAAAGCCCTAGCATCGCAATGTAAAAAAAATTTACCCTTGCCATGAAAATAAACTACAAAATTGGGTTCACCATTTTCATTAGTACCTAATACTTTTGTAAAAACAGAATCTTTTATTGTAAAGGCATTTTTGAAAGGTCTATAAAAATAATTGTAACTATTAGTAGCCTGTATTGTACTGTAGGTTTGTGTATTTTTAAAACTATCCAAACCAAAAAGGTTAAACAGATTTTTGTCGGCTTGTTTTACTTTTATTTCTTTTAATAAATCATCATCCAACCAACTAGAAGCAATAAATAAACTATTTCCAGCATCTACATAATCAAGCATTGCATTAATCTCTTCTTTATTTACAAATAACCTTGGAGTAATGCAAACATATAATGAAGCAGTGTCGCCATATTCAATATCATCCCATGTTTTATCAAAAGATTGATCTTTTTCTCTAATTGAATTTAATGGAAACAATTGTTCTGTAAAATGAAATGCGGCATAAGCCCCAAAGGGATTTTTATCTTTTGGGCTATAGGTTTCCCTAAGTGATGGCATTGAAACATTATTATTATTGCAGCCCAAAATATTCAACAAACAAATTATTGCAATAGTGTAATATGTAATTTGTTTTATCAATTTATGCAGGAAAATTATTGAATGATGTTTTTAGCTGTTGGTACAAACTGTTATCAATTTCAAATTCGCCGTACCAAACATATTCGTAATTCAATGTAGTTTTTGCAAAAGCATTACGTATTGTTTCATTGTTAATTTCTTGTACGTATTGATAATTGGTTTTATCGGCTGCTAATTGTATAACATTTTGTTGAGCCAACATATGCAGTTGTTTTAAATATTGATAGCGTACAGCTAACCTATAATTACCTTCTTGTTCGGCATTAGTTATTAGTCTATCAAAATTAGTTTCAGCAGTTATTACTTCTTCTTCTACCAATTCTTTTATATCATCTTGTTTTTTTGTATTACGTTGAAAAATACCATCTGCAAAAAATAATTTATAAATTACAAATAAAACAAAAGCAATAGCCAAAGCCCAAAGTATAGCACTAAATATTGAAGAAGAAAATAGTGACTCTAACCAAGTTTTACCACTACGTTCTCTTGGCTCTTTAACTTCTTCTTTTTTATTTTTACTTTGCTGTTCTTTTAGTAGGCTATCTAAATATTTAACATACGCAAACGATTTATTATTTTTTATGGCATTAATACTATCAATTTCAAGTGCCAAATTTCGATAGTATAATGTAGTATCTATGTACTGTATATCTTCATCGCTTTCTTTTTCATACTCTTCTTCAGGTGCTACTTCTATCTTTTGTGTGATAATACTATCAACTGCTACCCCAGGTTCATCAATATAGGCAGAATCTTGATATACATATTTTTTTTCTTGAGCTGTAGTTGCAAAAGAAATAAAAAGTAAAAGTGTAAGTATGTAAAGGGCTTTATTCATGGGTGTTGTTCAACCTATGAATAATGCCATTGGGTTGAATAGTGTATCCTTTTTTATGTAAACGAATGGGGTAAATAATAAAATACCATGCTAAAAATACAACACTACTTACCAAAATAAGTACGCCTGCCCAAATGGGTAATCCAAAGTTATTGGCCTTGTCAAAAGTTTGGCTCATTAAATGTGTAACATAAGTTTCAAAAAATGCAGCTACTACTAAAAGCGGTATGATTACTAATAAAATTTTTACAGCATCTTTTACGCCTTGCTTAAACGAAAGTGTTCTTGCATAAGTGCCTGGAAAAAGAATACCATTGGCAATTACAAAGCCTGCAGTAGCTGCTATTACAAATACCGATATTTCTAAAATACCATGTATCCAAATTACTAAAATAGACTCGGCACCTAAGCCATACTTAAAAAACATTTGATGAAAACTGCCTAGCATTACACCTGTTTGCAGTAACCCTGCCACAAATATCCAACCAAACAATGTAGGAATACCTAATAAAAAACCACCCAATACAAACATAAATGCTACGCCTATATTATTTACCGCTATAGTAACAAACATAGTAAAAGGGTTATCATCTTTATATACTCCAAAAGGATCGCCTTTTGCAATGTTTTCTTCTGTTTGTGCTACATAGCCTTCACCAAGAATACCCGATAAAAAATCTGGATTTTTTACAGATGACCAATAACCTACCACAACAAATACTAAAAACACAAATGAAGTAAAAAGTAAAATTTTATGATATCGCTTAAACATTAATGGCAACTCATACTTCCAAAAACTTAAAATTCGGGTATATTTTTCTTTTCGATTTTGATAAATGCTTTGGTAAATATTGGCAGCTATTCCATTTATCCATCGGGTAACTTTGCTTTTGGGATAAAATGTTTTGGCGTAAGCAAGGTCATCTACCAACGTAACAAACCTATCCGCTATTTCATCGGGGTTATCGGTTTGCTGATGTTGGTATTGTTGCCATTTTTCAGCATTTTTCTTAATAAACATTGCTTCTCTCATCCATGCAAATTTCTTAGGGTTCAATTTCTTACTTTTTTACTATATAAAAAAATAAGAATGTAAAAATTATTACGATATTTGAAAAACCATGTCGTTAATACAAATAAATACACCTTTTAATATTGATATTGAGTTTGAGCAAGCTGAATTTCATAAGCGATTACTGGCTTATTTTATTGACTTAGCATTGCTATACGTTTATTTGAGACTATCAATTATGTTTTTTTTAAATGGTGTAGGTATAAAAGAAAGCACTGTTGGCTTTACGTTAATAATGATATTATTGCCGCTATTATTTTACACCCTCCTAACAGAATTGTGGATGAATGGACAAACCATAGGTAAAAGAATTTTAAAAATAAGGGTGGTAAGTTTAGATGGTGGAGAACCTACACTAGGGCAATATCTTATAAGAGCTTTTGCCCGTTTTTATGAATGGGGTGCAGTAATTTTTTTAGTTTTTTGGGGTAATGGAATTGGGCTAATGGCTTTAATTTTTGGGGGCATTACTTGCTGCATAATAATTGCTGTAAGCCAAAAGGGACAACGACTTGGCGATATTTTAGCTGGCACTGTTGTAGTTAATACAAGAACCAAACTATCGGTAGAAGATACCATTTTTATGAATGTAGTGAGTACAGATTACAAGGTAACTTTTCCTAATGTGATGAAGTTAAGTGATAGAGATATTAACACAGTGAAAGGTGTATTACAACAAGCCAAAAAAAGTAATAACTATGATATGTGCAACAGAGTTGCCTACAAAGTAAAAGATGTATTAGGCATTAGTACCGATATGTATCCAGACCAGTTTTTAGAAAAATTGTTGGAAGATTATAATTATTTAGCTACAAAAGAATAGGGTGCTTTATCTAAATCCTCTTGAAGCACCCATTATTAAAGCAAATAACAATACAAGTACTAGTATTGCCCCTATAATTATACAAAGTATGCCTACTATTCGTAAATATTTTGCTAAATCGCTAAACCCTCTATTAAGTGAGCCTTGATCGGTATTAACAATTGCATTTTGCAAACTTTTAGCTACACCAAATAAAATAATATTTAATAATATAGATATTACCCAGCTTACCAAACTGCTACTTATGCTACTACCTATTCTTGACCCATACTTACCTAATAAAAACAAAGTAGAAAGTATAGATAACCCAACAGAAATAAAACTTACAATAGCTGTAATTTTTGCCCATTGAGAAAGACCTTGTAAATGTGCTTTACTAGTTTCGTTAATCTCAAAATTAAAAATGCTAGTATTTTCTGTATTTGCTTCCATTGTTATTGAATTAAAAAAGATTAGTTAATGTAAATAATGATACAACGATGCCTAGTATACCAAAAATCCCCATAATAACAAAGTACACCTTTAAAGAATTTAAACCTTTATTTAGCTCCTCAGTATTTTCGGATAGTAAAGCATTTTTTGTTTTTACACCAAAGTTGTACAAAAAATAATATACCACCCCTAAAATTAAAACTAAAAAAAGCATTGCTCCAATAAATGCACCCCCAGAAAAAATATCAAATACACCTCCTCTATTCCCCAAAACACTTTTAAAGCCTTGCAAAAAAGCCCCACTTACTAGCACTAATAATAAAATTATTAACCCTGCTGCACTAAAAATAAAAATAGAAATAAATTTTGCCCAATAGGCGGCTGACGAAAGGCTTTGCTTAGCTTCGTCATTAATCTCTAACTCTAAATTAGTTAGTTGGTCTTGTTCTGACAATATATTCATAAAAATGCAATTTAAAATTAGTTAATTGAACCTATTTACATTGGCAACAACAAAAGCAAAAAATACTAAATAAATAACTAAGCCAACTAATTGTAAAGCAATACCAACTATAGCACAAATTCTACCCGCTTTTATATTGTTGTAAGATGCTACAGAATAGGCTTCTGGATTATTTCTATACAAATTTAAATCTTTGCCAGACATAGCTAAAGCAATTATACCGCAAATAAAACATACTACAATTGATAATATACCCAATACTAAAGTAGCTGTTGCATTAGGAAGTTGCTGCTGATAATTATTAGTTAAAAAATCTTTGTTTTGGTCACTCATTACAGTTAGTTTAATAGTTAATAAGCTTGTGAATATAACTTATTAAAATAATAATTGCAGTAAATATATAAGTAAATTTTAAAATCCATACACCATTAGGCAATTTTTTTAATAAATGTAAGCCTAAAACAACGAATAATAGTAAAATTGGTATTAACGCTGGGTAAATTCTAAAACTCTCACCCATATTTCCTTTTAGTAATTCAATGCTACTACGCTGAAACCCACAGCCGGGGCAATCAAAGCCTGTAATTTTTTTTATAAAGCAAGGCAGTTGATGTTGTTCAAGCCAATTGATTATAGATAATAGTTGATAGTTCATTGTTCATAGCAAATACAAGTCAAAAAATCGCAAATCAAAAAATCAAAGATTTTAGTATGCTCTTGCAAACAACACCCTTTCCTTGCTTGGTTTACCACTTAAAATACATACGCCATCTTCTTGCTTATTATTTAATGGAATACAACGTATAGTAGCTTTTGTTTTGGTTTTAATTTCTTCCTCAGTTTCTGGTGTACCATCCCAGTGGGCTGCAATAAAACCACCTTTTTCATCCAATAGTTTTACAAACTCATCCCAAGTATTAGCAGGGGTTATATGTTCGTTTCTAAAGGCTAAAGCTTTGTTGTATATGTTTTGCTGAATGTCATCTAACAGCGTTACAATGTTTTGTGCTAAGCCATCTAAGCTCATGCTATTTTTTTCTTTTGTATCTCTACGGGCAACTTCTGCTACATTATTTTCAATGTCACGTAAGCCCATAGCAATACGTACAGGCACACCTTTTAATTCGTACTCTGCAAATTTCCAACCTGGCCTAGCATTATCGCTATTATCGTATTTAACTTTTACGCCTAAAGCCTTTAACTGGCTAATTATTTCGTTGGCTTTGCCATCAATTACTGGCTTACTTTCTTCGCCTTTGTAAATAGGCACAATTACAACTTGTATAGGTGCAATTTTTGGTGGCATTATCAAACCTTGGTCATCGCTATGAGCCATAATTAAAGCACCAATTAACCTAGTACTTACACCCCAGCTTGTAGCCCATACATATTCCAGTACATTATTTTTATCGCTAAATTTTACATCAAAAGCTTTTGCAAAATTTTGTCCCAAAAAATGACTTGTGCCAGCCTGTA
The DNA here is from genome assembly GCA_017988335.1 of Ferruginibacter sp. Classification (GTDB taxonomy): domain Bacteria; phylum Bacteroidota; class Bacteroidia; order Chitinophagales; family Chitinophagaceae; genus Ferruginibacter. Next base: position 1,394 of record JAGNRZ010000115.1, on the reverse strand, counting down.
ACGCTTTACCATCTTGCATTAACGCTTCAATACAATAGGTATCTTCTGCACCAGCAAAACGTTCATTAGCCGTTTTTACTCCTTTAATTACAGGCACTGCCATGTAGGTTTCTACAAAATCGGCATACACATCCAACATTTTTTCAGTTTCTTCAATAGCTTCTTCTTTGGTAGCATGTGCCGTATGCCCTTCTTGCCATAAAAATTCTGCAGTACGTAAAAACAATCTTGTTCTCATCTCCCACCTTACCACATTTGCCCATTGGTTTATAAGTATTGGTAAATCTCTGTACGATTGTATCCAACCTTTGTAGGTATTCCAAATTATAGCTTCACTTGTAGGACGAACCACTAATTCCTCCTCCAACTTAGCCTCTGGATCTACCATTAATTTGCCTTTATTGTCAGGGTCTGCCTTTAAACGATAGTGCGTTACTATGGCACATTCTTTTGCAAAGCCTTCAGCATTTTTTTCTTCGGCTTCAAACAAACTTTTGGGTACAAATAAAGGGAAGTAAGCATTTACATGCCCAGTATCTTTAAACATTTTATCTAACTGATCTCTCATGTTTTCCCAAAGGGCAAAACCGTAAGGTTTAATAACCATACAGCCACGTACAGCCGAGTAATCGGCCAATTGCCCCTTAATTACAAGGTCGTTATACCATTGAGAATAATCTTCTGCTCTGCTTGTTAATTCTTTACTCATATACCCTAATCCGCCATCCTTCGACAAGCTCAGGAGGGCTTTTTTGTGTTTTGTTATTAAATTATTTTGTAGTAAGCATTTGTAACTATGGCAACATCGTTGTGTCACTCACTTGTACCGCATACCCTTGTTCAGCATTTATCGAAGCGTAAAAATAAAGTTTATTTGGGAAAGAGGATTAAACAAAACTAAAGTTACTATCTCATTTGTAAGCACCTAAAAATTTATGCCCATTAAAATGCACTAGATGATCTGGGTTGTCTGCAATCCAAACCTCTGTTTCCCAAGCCACATCCATCATCCATCTTTTAAAATCTGCTCTAGTTAAAAAGCTAGTAACAAATATTAATTCGGCTTTACACTTTTCTAACATTTTTTTAAGCTCCAATACCCTTGTTTCACTCATTGGTCCTGAACTATGCACAGCTTCAATTAAATATAACCAATTATTCTTTTTACTATAAGCAATTATATCTGGTAACTCCTCATGTGATAGTTCAAAAAAATTAAGTTTTTTTAATTCCGCTTTATCAATATGAAGTGATTTATTTGAGGTATCACCAATATAAATCACCACACAATCGCTACCAAACCTAGACAAAAATTGCTCTACGATTTCTTTTTGTAAAACATTATGCTTCCCTAATGACAATCGTAATGGTTTACCATTGGGTAATTTTACTGG
>JAGNRZ010000261.1 GCA_017988335.1 Ferruginibacter sp. | reverse complement strand
GGCGTTGTTTAATCCTCTTATTTGTACCAAGGTTATGGGTTCTACTGCATTTGAATATGCCTCTGAGCAGTAAGGGAGAGGAAATTGTGCATTTACATAACTAAATGCAAATAACATAAAAAAAAGTGTAAAATAAAAACGATTCATCATCTAGGTTTTAAAACAGTAAATATAACCTCATTTGAACCATTAACAATACCACTTTCATGGTATTTTCAACAAATAAACTAAAGTATATTTTTGGAACTTTTCTTGACTTGCAATTAAAGTTTTTGGCTATAAATAATTGAAAATCAATATCCTTAATAGCTGTACTAATGTAGTTAATACTATTATGCTATTATATAGAAGAGGGCGAATTGTTTTCTCATAAATTAATTATTAAAACTATGCCACAGAATACACAAATTTTCACAAATATTATTTCATCTGCACTAATCTGTGGCTCAAAAAATTACAAATACTTTTTTATATCTTCTACTAACTCCCCTTTTGTAATAGGCACACCCATTATTTTGTTATAAGGTTTGGCATCTACAAAATATACATCTCTAATAATTTTTACTAATTGCCCGTTATTAATTTCGGGTATTATAACCGCTTCAAAGTTTTTAATAATATCGCCTAAGTTTTTAGGGAAAGGGCGTATATAACGTAAATGTGCATGCGATACTTGTTTGCCTTCTTTTTGCAATTCGGTACAAGCACTTTTTATTGCGCCATAGGTACTGCCCCAGCCTATTACTAATACTTTACCTTTATCTGCTCCGCTATCTAATTTTTGCTCAGGAATATAATTAGCAATTAAATCAACCTTGGCTTGCCTTGTTTTTACCATGTGTTGATGGTTATCGCTATCGTAACTAATATTACCAGTAATATCTTGTTTCTCTAATCCACCTACTCTATGCTCTAAGCCTTTTGTGCCAGGTATAGCCCATGGTCTAGCCAATTTTTCATCTCTTTGATAAGGCATAAACTTTTCATCTGCAGCCAAAGTATTTTTTGCAAACGAAATTTTTATTGCTGGCAAATCATCACTCTTTGGAAACTTCCAGGGCTCGGCACCATTGGCAATATAACCATCGCTTAACAACATAACAGGCGTCATGTGTTGTGTGGCTATTCGTACTGCTTCGTAAGCTGCACTAAAACAATCGCTAGGTGTGCTTGCACTTACAATAGGCATTGGGCATTCGCCATTTCTACCATAATAGGCTTGCATTAAATCGCTTTGCTCTGTTTTGGTGGGCAAGCCAGTACTTGGTCCACCACGTTGTATGTTTATTACCAATAAAGGAATTTCAAGCATTACCGCCAAGCCCATAGCTTCGCCTTTTAAGGCAATACCAGGGCCACTACTTGTAGTAACACCTAAGCTACCGCCGTAACTAGCACCAATAGCCGAAGTAATGGCTGCAATTTCATCTTCTGCCTGAAAAGTTTTTATACCAAAATTTTTATGTTTACTTAGTTCATGCAAAATATCGCTAGCTGGTGTAATAGGGTAACTACCCAAAAATAATGGTAAGTTGCTTTTTTGTGATGCAGCTATTAAACCATACGCTAATGCCTGATTACCCATTATAGAACGATATATACCACTTTCCATTTTTGCTTTTTCTACTGCATACCTTGTGGTAAAAGTTTCAGTAGTATCTGCATAATTATAACCAGCTTGTAAGGCTTTTACATTACTTTCAAATATTTCTGGCTTTTTGCCAAATTTTTCTTTAATAAAAGAAATGGTGTTTTCCATACCTCTATTATACATCCAATACAAAAAGCCAAGCACAAACATATTTTTGGCTCTGTCTTTTTCCTTTGTACCCATGGTAATATCCTTCAACGCCTCTCTTGTCATTTTGGTAACATCCATTTTTATTACTTCATAATTACCAAGGCTACCATTTTCTAAAGGATTGTCGCCATCTGCATAATTGGCTAAGCGTAAATTTTTGGCATCAAAGCCATCAGTATTAGCAATTATTTTACCGCCTACTTTTAATGCTTTTAAATTTACTTTTAATGCGGCGGCATTCATGGCTACTAATACATCGCAAGCATCACCAGGAGTAAATACTCTATCGCTACTAAAACGTAATTGATAACCGCTTACACCAGGCAAGGTGCCTATTGGGGCTCTTATCTCGGCAGGAAAATCGGGGAAGGTAGCTAAATCAATACCTAATAATGCAGTATTATTGGTAAACTGTGTACCTGTAAGCTGCATACCATCTCCACTATCGCCAGCAAATTTTATAACTACGTCTTGTAAAACTTCTTTATTTGTATTCATAGTATAAAGGTAAATTTTATTTTTCGTTTCTCACAGATTACACAGATTTTCTCAGATTAAAAACCAAGGTTTAATTTGCCACAGAAACACGGAAATAGAGAACGTGTTCTTCAATGTTTTTGTGACCATCTTTTTTATTATTCCATCACTCTTTTTATTTGTAGTAATTAATGTATTTTGCGGCAAAAAATTAATGTACGATTTACAAGATTTTTTATCTCCTATTAATAAAGCTCAAATAAGTGGCGACGAAGGATATAAT
>JAGNRZ010000114.1 GCA_017988335.1 Ferruginibacter sp. | reverse complement strand
GAGTAGTAGCAATGATTTTTAAATATTGTGATGATAACCAATTGCCCTTACTAGATTTAAAAGATTTTATAAAAGTATTGCAATATGTAGGCGATGAAGGTAAGGCAGAAATTGAAAAAACATACGGTAAAATTAGCACCACAAGTACAGGTACAATTTTGCGTAAAGTAATTGAATTACAACAGCAAGGTGCCGATATTTTCTTTGGCGAAAAAAGTTTTGAGGTTGAGGATTTAATGCGTATTAGCGATGATGGTAGAGGAATGATAAATGTATTACGAGTAACCGATTTACAAGATAAACCTAAATTATTTTCAACCTTTATGTTGCAAATGTTGGCAGAGCTTTATGCTGTATGCCCAGAGGAAGGCGATATGGAAAAGCCAAAATTGGTAATGTTTATTGATGAAGCTCATTTAATTTTTCAAGAAGCAAGTGAGGCGTTGCTACAACAAATTGAAACGATAATAAAACTTATACGTAGTAAGGGCGTAGGTATTTTCTTTTGTACTCAAAATCCAATGGATGTGCCTGCAAGCGTATTAGGGCAATTGGGTTTAAAAGTGCAACATGCTTTACGTGCCTTTACTGCTGCCGATAGAAAAGTAATTAAACAAACTAGCGAAAATTATCCCGAAACTTCATTTTACAAAACAGAAGATTTAATTACACAATTAGGAATTGGCGAAGCATTGGTTACTATGCTTAATGAAAAAGGTATTCCTACCCCATTGGCACATGTAATGCTTTGTGCACCACGTAGCCGTATGGATGTGTTAACGGATGGAGAGATTGATAGTATTACTGCAAAATCAAAATTAGTAGCAAAGTACAATCAAGTAGTAGATAGCGAAAGTGCCTACGAAATTTTAACCGCTAAATTAAAAGCCGCAGCAGAAGATGCTCCAGCCGAGGAAGAAAAAAAATCATCTAAAAAAGAAGAAAAATCTACTTTAGAAACTATTGCAGATAACACTATTGTAAAAAGTATGGTACGTACTGCAGGTAATACTATTGTAAGAAGCCTACTAGGAGCTTTAGGTTTGGGTGGTAGAACAACAAGAAAGAAAACAAAGAGTTGGTTTTAAAATAAAAAACTAAAATTTATAACAAGTGCCGATTACCCATCGGCACTTTGTATTTTTGCAGGGCTATGCGTTTAAGAAAAATAATTAATCACCGCTTTGGTGCTTTGGCTATATTAGCCATTATTGTATGTTCCCTAAGTTTTATTACTAGGCTTATTTTGCTTATAAAAAGCTGGGGCGATGTTGAGCTTAATTTCTTTTCCTTGATAGGAATATTTATTGTTGGGCTTTTTTATGATATTGTTATTTGGAGTTTTTTTGCTATTCCTGTAGCACTTTACTGTTGGTTGATGAAAGATAGTTGGTATCAAAAAAAATGGAGCCGTATTCCACTTTATATTTTACTGTTTTTAATTTCATTGATTCTTATTTTAAATGTAGCTGGCGAAATTATTTTTTGGGATGAGTTTGGTGTACGTTACAATTTTATTGCGGTAGATTATTTGGTATATACCAATGAAGTGTTTAACAACATCATCGAATCTTATAATATTCCAGTAGTGTTAGGCAGTGTGCTAGCAGTTGCCGTTGTTATACTTCTTCTTTTAAAAAAGCATTTGCCGGTAAATACATCGCAAAGTATGCGATTTAAAAAACGTTCAATTTTCTTTTTCTTATTTATGCTATTGCCTATTGCAGGCTATTTTTTAGTAAACAATTGGTACAAAAACATAAGCCAAAATAATTATGTAAATGAATTGGCAGGCAATGGAATTTACGAGTTTGGTAGTGCCTTTTGGAATAACGAAATTGACTACAACAGGTTTTATGCCACAAGAGATGATAAAGCCAATTTTGCAATACTAAAGCAAATGGTAAAAACATCTAACAGTACATTTAACAATGATGCACTTAGTGTAGATAGAGAAATTGTAAATGATAGCCCAGCAAAAAAATGGAATGTAGTGTATATAAGTGTTGAAAGTTTGAGTGGCGATTATTTAAAACACTTTGGGGGTAAAGACAACATTACTCCATACATCGACTCGTTAATTCCTCACAGTTTGTTTTTTGAAAATTTTTATGCTTCTGGTACAAGAACAGTAAGAGGGTTAGAAGCATTGTCTCTTGCAATTCCTCCAACGCCTGGCCAATCTATTGTAAGGCGAAAAGATAACGGCGATATGTTTACCATTGGCAATGTGCTAAAAACAAAGGGATATGATGTAAGATATATTTATGGAGGAAATGCTTTTTTTGATAATATGGGTAAATACTTTGGTGGCAATGGCTATCAGGTGTTAGACAAAAGAGATATACCAGATAGTTTAGTAAGCCATATTACTGCTTGGGGAGTAGATGATGAAGCCTCATTTGACTATACATTGCAGCAATGCGATAAAAGCTTTGCAGCAGGTAAGTTATTTTTTAATCATATAATGACAGTGAGTAATCACAGGCCATACACTTATCCTAATGGTAGAATTGATATTCCATCTTCAAAGCAACATTTTACAGGCGGCGTTAAATACACCGATTTTGCTATTAATGATTTTATTAAAAAAGCAAAAAGTAAACCATGGTTTGATAACACATTATTTGTTATAGTATCTGACCATTGTAGTAAAAGTGCAGGTAAAACAGATTTGCCAGTGAATCGATATCATATTCCCTGCTTAGTATATGCTCCTAAATTGATAATACCTGCTATAGAAAACCGTTTTGTAAGTCAAATTGATTTAGCCCCCACAGTACTTGGTTTTTTAAATCAATCATATCAATCAAAATTTTTAGGCTCAGATATTTACAAAAGAGATACAATTAATGACCGATTATTTATTAGTACTTACCAAGATATGGGCTATATAAAAAAGGATAAAATGGTTATTTTATCACCTAGGCAAAAAATACAAGTAGTAACAGTTGATTACAAAACTGGTAAAAACACCCCAACCGTAATAGATACCTCACTTATAAATGAAGCAATTGCATGGTATAATGGTGCATCTTACCTATACAAAGAAAAAAAATATAAAGTTGGCAAATAAAGCAATGTGGTAATAAGTAATTGTTAATTAGATTATTAGGTGCAAGAATCGTGTAATTTTTACATTTCAAATAAATGAATTTCAAAAAATAATTCATAGAAATACTTGTTCGATAGTAAATTCCGCATTATCTTCGTTTCGGTTTTTCATAGGATATTGGATTTTAAAGCGGGACTAGATTTCTATCTTGGTCCCTTTTTTATTTTATACCCTAAATCATTCAAAATGAATGTTTAAACATTTAAATTAAACTAATATATCCTTGTTTATTTATGTTAATCTTTTCCTCTTTTTGTAAGTAGTGTAAAACTTCAACAATATGTTTTTTATTAAACTGTGGTAATTGTTTTATCAAATGTTCAGTAGTAGGGGTGTGGTTATTAAGAGAAGATAAAATTTGGGTTGAGATGCTGTCAAAATCTTTAGGTAATAAGGCTTGTTGGTTTTTATTAATACAATTATCGCAAATACCACATGGAGAAAGAGCAGGACTATTAAAGTAGCTAGCTATTAAAATGCTTCGGCATTGCTTATCATTTAGAGTATAATTTAGTAATTCTTGTATTCTTTTAATAAAGCTTTGTTTTCTTTTATTATAATCAGATAGGTTAAGAACAAAGCTATCATTATACATTCTGTTTTGTTGTAAGTATAATTGAGGCTTATCTTTTTGTACACTATAATTAACTATTCCTTTTTGATGTAACTCATCTAAAATTAATTTTAATGCTGTTATTTCCATTGAAATAAACTTAGCCAATTTACTTTCGTAAAGCACTACTGGAAAATCAAAAACACCTTCGTAACTACGAAGTAAGCCTTTAATAACTACTTCTTGTTTAGGATTAATTTTTTCGTACTCCTGTAGGGTGTTTTTATCTGTTGTAAATACAAGGGTTGAAGGCTTAAAAAAACTTTCGGTAAATGTTAGAATGCCTTCTTGCTCAAAAATTTTTAAACAAAAATTGGCCGTAAGTATATCATGCTTAAACGTTGTTGCAAAATTGGCTAAATCAAAATCAAATGTAATTCCCTCACCACCACCTGCAGCAATTTGTAAATAATTCATTATATCTACATACATTTTTTTTATTACATCCTCCTCTGGAAAGCGTATGCCTGGTTGAAGTTGTAAACTATTTAACTCTTTATCGTTGTATAATAAAACTGCATATGCTCTTTTTCCATCTCTGCCACATCTTCCTGCTTCTTGATAATAATTTTCTAAGCAATCAGGCACATCGTAATGCACCACCACTCTTACATCTGGCTTATCAATACCCATTCCAAATGCATTGGTGCAAACAATAATTCTTGTTTTATTTTTTATCCAATTTTCTTGTTTTGTATTTCGTTCATCGTTTGTTAAACCAGCATGATAAAAATCAGCATTAATAGTATGTAGCTTTAATAAATCGGCTACTTCTTTTGTGTGCTTACGACTTTTACAATATACAATGCCACTGCCGGGTACATTTTTTAATATGGCTAAAAGCTTTGTTTGTTTACTATCTACATTAAAAACACTATACGATAAATTGGGTCTTGAGAATGATTGCTGAAAAACCTTAGCTTCTTTTTTAAATAATAATTTTTCGCAAATATCATCTTGCACTTCTTTAGTTGCACTTGCAGTTAAAGCCAAAACAGGCACATTAGGTAACTCTTCTCTAATTTTTGCAATATTAAGATAGGATGGCCTAAAATCATAACCCCATTGCGATATACAATGGGCTTCGTCAACCGCAATTAAATTAATTTTTAATGCTGGCAAATATTCCAAAAACAATTTTGTTTCTAACCGTTCAGGGCTTACATACAAAAATTTATAATTTCCATAAGCAGCATTTTGTAATGTTTTTTTTACTTCTAAAAAACTCATTCCACTATAAATGGCTAACGCATTTATACCTTTTGTTTTTAAATTTTCTACTTGGTCTTTTATTAAAGCAATTAAGGGACTTACTACTAAGCAAATTCCATCCTTAGCCATTGCTGGTACTTGAAAACAAACAGATTTGCCTCCACCTGTGGGCAGTAAGGCTAATACATCGTTACCATCAATTACGGCATTAATAATATCTTCCTGTAAAGGGCGAAAACTGGTGTAACCCCAATAATGATTAAGTATTTGGTGTATTTGCTGCAAAATGATTTAAGGTGAAATTAAAATCAAATCTAGTTCTTTAATTTTTTTAAAATCTTTATCGGCAGTAAGTAGTGGAAGATTTAAATATATTGATGTTGCAGCAATAATTGCATCAGGTATTTTCAAAGTGTAAATTTGCTTTAAATGAATTGTTATTTGTTTTATTTGCTCAGTTATGCCAACAATTGCAGATTCATCTATAGCTTCTTTCCTTATTTCTAAAATTTCTTTAGAAACGCCCTTATTACCAAGTAGTTCAATTTCTGTAATTTCAGAAATGTAAAAATCTGCATTTATGTAACTTTTAATATTACTATTGCCAGATATTATGTAAAGAAGAATATTAGTGTCAGCTAGGTATTTAATTCCACTCATTCCTCACCTTTTTTTGAAACGTTAAACCATCAACCTCGTTTTTATTTTTTCCAAAAAGATGTGCTAACGACTTTTTTTTAATCGATTTATTTTCTATTTGTATTTTTTCCTTTTTAGCTTTTGTTATCGTTTTCATGTGTTTATTTTATTTAGTTTGGTCACATGGAATTCGCCAATAAACATTTCAGTTGTTATCAATTTGTTGCTATGGCTCATTTCATAAATCATTCTTTTATCAAATATACAAAATTTAATAAACCTTTTTTACAAACAATCTTACAGAGTTAATGGCTAATACCACATCACTCATGGCCATAGCTAACGCCCCAACTGTAGGTGTAAGTAAACCAAAAGCAGCCACAGGTATGGCAACAATATTATATAAAAATGCCCAAAATAAATTTTGCTTTATAGTAAGATAAGTATGCTTGCCTAGACCTAAGGCTTGTGGTAAATTTTTTAAACCATGATGTAATAAAATAACATCGGCACTTTGCATAGCAATTTGTGTAGCACCACTTAACGAAATACCTAAGGTAGCTTTTGCTAAAGCTGGGGCATCGTTAATGCCATCGCCAATCATAGCAGTTGGGGTGTTTGCAGATAGCTGAGTAATTTTTTCTAACTTCTGCTCAGGTGTTTGTTCCGCAATTACTTCTGTAATATTTAATGCCGTTGCTACTATATCACATTTTTCTTTTCTATCTCCACTTAATAAAATTGTTTTTATGTTTTTTGCTTTTAACCAGTTCATTACCACTTTTGCTTCTTCTCTTATTTCGTCTGCAACATCTATCCAGCCAATTATTTCATCGCTTTTTGTAATAAAAATATTGTGGTTATAATCCGTTGTTTTTCCTTGTACAATTTTGTAACTGCCTGCCCAAAAAATATTACCTTCTTTGTCGGTGGCTTTAATACCCATGCCTTTTATTTCTTCAATATGTTGCCAGTTAATTAAATTGGTTGTTTTCCATTGTGTATGTATGGCTGTTGCTACAGGGTGATTGCTAAATTTTTCTAATGAATAAACAATTTGTTTGAATAAATCTTCTTCGATAGTAGTGTAAAAATTAGTGATGGTAAAATGCCCAGTAGTTAATGTACCTGTTTTATCAAAAACTACTTGTGTAATATCTTTAAACGTTTCTAAAGCACTAGCATTTTTGTACAAAATTCCATTTTTTGCTCCTCTGCCCAAACCTACGGCTATAGCGGCTGGCGTAGCCAAGCCCATAGCACAAGGGCAACTAATTACTAATACAGCAATGGCTCTCATTAAAGAATTGCCGCTGCTAATATTATATGCAAAATAGTTAATTAAAAAAGTAAGTATTGCTATACCAATAACTAGCGGTACAAATACAGCACTAATTTTATCGGCCATTTTTTGCATAGGTGGTTTTTCGCCTTGTGCTTGTTTTACCATGTTTAAAATGCCAGCCAACACAGTATCGTTACCCACAGCAGTTACTTGTGCTTTTACGGTACCACTTTCTAAAAAACTACCACCAATTAGGGTGTCTTTTTTTTGCTTAAACAATGGAACACTTTCGCCACTAATAATGGCTTCGCTAACACTACACTCTCCCCATAAAATTTTACAATCAATAGGTACTTGCTCTCCATTTTTTATTAAAATTAAATCACCTACTTTAAGTTGTGTATTTTCTAAAGGGAAAATTTGCTCTTGATGTTTATCATCAAACGCAATTATATTTGCCATTACCTTTTGCGATTTGGCTAATTCGTTTACTGCTTTTTGTGTGGATTGAATAGAAGCATCTTCCAAATAATTACCTAAAAAAACTAACGTAACAACCGAAGCTGCTGTTTCAAAAAACATATAATCCATGCTTTTTAGCACAAACATGCCGTAAAAGCTATACACAAACGCCGCAATAGAACCCAGTGCTACTAAAACATTCATATTAGGCATGCCATTAGCAATACTTTTAATGGCACTTTTTCCAAAGTAAATTAACCCAACTATAAATGGCGGTAAACACAAACCCAATTGTACATAAGGGTTCATTAGCCAATGAATATGCCACCATTTATCAAACATGTGTAGCATTAAAATAGCGGTGAACGGCAGGCAAAATAGAAAACGTTGTTTGTTGTTTTTAAGTAGTTGGCGGTTGGCGGTTGGTAGTTGTTCGTTATAACCTTTTACTGTATAGCCTAATTCTTTTATACCTGATTTAAGTTTTAATTCATTCAAATCTTCCACCACAGTAAAACTTACATCGCCAGTTATGGGATTTACTTTTACATTTTGCAAACCTTGTTTAGTAAGGTAATTTGTTACAGATAAAGCACAGTTTGTACAGTGCATTCCTTCTACTCTCCAATCTATATTATTACTCATTTGTTTTTTATTACACTAATTTTTACGAATTACACGAATTAAAAAAATTAGTGTAATTCGTGTAATTAGATTAATTAGTGTTACAAAGCTACCTTTAAAAAAAATGTCTACTTTACCAAATCAGCAAAATATCTTTGCAACATGGAGGTAAATTTTTCTTTACAAGAAATAAACGAGGCTGCAAAAAAGGTAATTGCGGCAATGGGTAATAAAACTGTAATTGCCTTACATGGGCAGATGGGTGCTGGCAAAACCACTTTTACACATGCATTTTGTAACGCTTTAGATGTGGTGGATGTGGTAAGTAGCCCAACCTTTTCTATTATTAATCAATACCAAACTAGCGATGGGCAAACCATTTATCATTTAGATTTGTATAGATTGAAAGACGAAGAAGAGGCCATACAAGCAGGGGTAGAAGATTGTTTGTATAGCGGTAATATTTGTTTGGTAGAATGGCCTGAAAGAATTCCTACAATCTTTCCAGAAGATACATTGCACATAAAAATTGAAGTAATCAATACCAGCAAAAGAAGAATTACCTTTTAAAAAATTATTAATATCCATTATTAATTATTAATTTGTAGTATGTCAGAACAAAAGCCATATATCTCTCCATCATTTACGTACGAAACACTAGAAGAAACCTTGGATATTAAACCCAAAGGGGCTCATCTTTTTATAGGTATTCCAAAAGAAACTTCATTTAACGAAAACAGAATTGCTCTTACACCAGAAGCAGTTGGCGTATTGGTAGCCAATGGGCATAGTGTAATTATTGAAACTAAAGCTGGCGAAGGTGCAAGCTATACCGATAATAATTACAGCGAAGCTGGGGCAAAAATTGCTTATGATAAAAAAGAAGTTTTTGAAAGTGATATAATTGTAAAAAGTGCACCCGTAAGTGAAGAAGAGTGTGAATTGCTAAAGCCAAATCAAACCATAATTTCCCCCATACATTTAGCTGTAATGAAAAGAGAAATTTTGCAGAAGATGATGGCAAAAAAAATTACGGCACTTAGTTTTGAAAATTTAAAAGACGATACAGGCCACAACCCTATTGTACGTAGCATGAGTGAAATTGCTGGTAGTGCGGTAATGTTAATTGCCGGGCAATATTTAAGCAATGCCAATAATGGTAAAGGTGTTTTGGTAGGAGGAATAAGCGGCATACCACCCACAAAAGTTATTATAATTGGAGCAGGTATTGTAGGTGAATATGCTGCAAGAACAGCTTTGGCAATGGGAGCCAGTGTAAAAATATTTGATAACGATATTTATAGATTAAAACGTTTGCAAAATAATATTGGCGGAAGATTATGGACTAGTGTAATTGAGCCTAAAATATCAGCTAAGCAATTAAAAACTTGCGATGTGGCAGTTGGTGCTTTAAGCGGTGATGGTGGCAGAACGCCTATTGTGGTTAGTGAAGACATGGTAAGCCAAATGAGAGCCGGCAGTGG
>JAGNRZ010000113.1 GCA_017988335.1 Ferruginibacter sp. | reverse complement strand
GTTTTAGCAAAGCATTTAAGCGTTTATTTTCGCTTTCTATATCATTGTTTTTATTGCGTAAAATTTCAACCCTAAGTTGTAGTTCTTGTATTTTTTGCTTTGCTAAAGCTAAATCGGCACTGCTGGGATTGCTTTTTAAAATATTTGTAATTTCTGCCCGTAACTTATAAAAGTCGCCTAGTTTAACATCCAAGTTATTTTTTAGTGAATCTGCTTTTGTCCAAGTTGAATCCAACGAATTATCTATTTGTGATACTGTTTGTGCATATACAGTTTGTAACGAATCTCTTGTAGTTTGTAAGGCAACATGATTATTTGCAGTACTATTTTGAGATACTATAGTAGGCTTACTATTTTTTGAATTATAGTAATTGTAACCCCAAATACCCAACAAGGTTAAGGATAGAATAATTAACAAAGATGATAATACCACTAATAAAGATGAACGACTTTCTTTCATAAGTTTTCTTTAGTGTTATTTTTTTGTTTGTAAGTCAACATAAGCAGATATCCAACCTACTTGGCCATTCTTAACTAAATAAAATTGCTTTTTTTCATACACCCCTGCAAACTGACGCATAATTTTTAGCATCAAACTACTACCTGCCATTAAAGATTTTTGATCAAATACTTTATTCACTCTTTTCACATCATTTACAATAGCAGCTTTATCAGGGTTATTATCTGAAATTAATTTGCTTTGCATATCTGTAGAAAATAACTCTGGGCTACGATAAATTAATTCGTTAAATCTAAATACATCATCATAAGTAACTGGTACTACCGAATTATCATTTAACTCTGGATACAGCAATGTAGCCACACTCCATGCAATACCGCCACTAAAAGCCACATAATCACTCATATTGTAAGCACCACTTTCATTTACAGCATAGGCAATTTCGCCATTTGCAGGGCCTGCCATTACACGGTTTAATTGTGTATAATAGTTAGCCATACTTTTATCTTCATCGCATCTTTTTTCAGCTTCGTTGGTTACACTTTTTGTACCCCATGTAAGTTGAAACAACTTTAAGGTATTGGTATTGCCATTAGAGAAATAACCACCTTTAGTATTACCACTACCAATATCAATTAAAAATGTAGTGTAGCGTTTACTTTCTGGCACTATACCTATATGTGATAGCTTGGCTTCATCTAAAACATCAATAGCATTTACTTCTCTTTTTGGTTCGTTAACTTTTAGTCTAAACGAATCTGCCAATAAATTCAACCACTCTTTCTTGTTTTCTTTATCTGCCATTATTTTTACGCCGCTACTAAACACTGTAAAAATATTTTGTGGTAAAATGTTAAAATCGTTAGCCGCTGTTTTATACAAACCGTACAAGCCATTTAGGGTAGCCGTAAAAGTGGGTTTAGAAAAATTAATAAAATCTGTATTTACTGTAGTATCTTTTAAAATAGAAAAATTGCCTGTTTTTTTTGCATTTTTACCCAGACCAAGTACACTTAGCTTTACCCCTTTAGAACCTACTTCAATACCAGCATAAACTGTCTCTCCATTATATTTAGGTTTTGTATTTGTTTGTGCAAGGGCAGTATTAAGCAAAATACTTAAACTGAATACTAGCTTTAGTAGTGCTTTTATCATTTAGTAAAATTACTATATATAAATAGGCATTTTGCACTTATGCACAGCTTGTGAAAAAAATGTGGTTAAAGGCAAATTATTATTTTAAAGCAATAATGTTATTACCTTTGCCTTCTCAAAAAAAGCTATATGAACGAAGTGTATATTATTTCAGCCGTACGTACTCCACTAGGTAGTTTTGGTGGTAGTTTAAAAGGTTTTACAGCCACACAATTAGGTGCAATTGCTATTAAAGGGGCAGTAGAAAAAGCAGGAATTAAGCCAGAGCAAGTTAATGATGTATTAATGGGTAGCGTAATTCAGGCCAATTTAGGTCAGGCACCAGCAAGGCAAGCTGCAAAATTTGCAGGATTACCAAACGAAGTAAATTGTACTACTGTTAATAAAGTATGTGCCAGCGGTATGAAAGCCATAGCACAAGCTGCACAAAGCATTATGCTAGGCGATGCAGATATAGTAGTTGCTGGCGGTATGGAAAGCATGAGTAATGTGCCATTTTATAGCGATACCATGAGATGGGGCAATAAATACGGCAATGTAAGTTTGATTGATGGGTTGGCAAAAGATGGCTTAACCGATGTATATGATGGAAAAGCAATGGGCAATGCTGCCGAAATGTGTGCTAGTAGCTGTAATGTAACTAGAGAAGAGCAAGATGCTTTTGCTATTGAAAGCTACAAACGTAGCCAAGCTGCCGTAAATGAAGGTAAATTTGAAAATGAAATTGTGCCAGTTGAAATTCCGCAACGCAAAGGCGACCCTATTTTATTTTCAAAAGATGAAGAACCTTTTAATGTAAAATTTGATAAAATACCTGAACTTAAAAGTGCTTTTTTAAAAGATGGAAGTGTAACGGCTGCCAACGCTAGTACTATGAATGATGGTGCTGCCGCATTAGTATTAATGAGTAAAGCTAAAGCAGATGAGTTAGGCTTAAAACCTATTGCAAAAGTTGTTAGCTATGCAGATGCAGAACAAGCCCCAGAGTGGTTTACTACTACACCAGCCATAGCTTTGCCGAAGGCAATAGCGAAGGCTGGATTAAAAATGGAAGACATTGCTTACTGGGAACTTAACGAAGCCTTTAGCGTAGTAGGCATTGAAAATACTCGTAGAATGAAACTTGACCCTGCTAAGGTAAATGTAAATGGTGGTGCAGTTTCATTAGGGCATCCGCTAGGTTGTAGTGGTGCAAGAATTATTGTAACCCTTATTAATGTGCTTAAACAAAACAACGCTAAGTACGGTGCTGCTGGTATTTGCAACGGTGGGGGTGGTGCTAGTGCAATGGTGATTGAGAGTGTGTAAATAATTTTTTGATATAATATTGCTAAGGTGTAAATTGTTTAAAATTTGCACCTTTTTTATGCGTTCAATCCTTACTTTATTTGTTTTACTATTTTGTAATTATAGTATTCTTTCTCAAAATAAATATGTTTTATCAGGAACAATAGACTCCATTAAAACGGGAGAAATATGGCTTAATCGCTTTTATCCAGATTCAACAGTAACTGATACAGCAAAAATTGTAAATGGTAAATATAGCTTTGCTGGGAAATTAAATTTTCCTATAAATGCAAAAATTGATATTAAAGATGGTAAAAACGATGTCTTAAGTTTTATTTTAGAACCAACTTCGCAAAATATTAATGGCAACGGTTATCCATTGGAAAAATGGAGTATAAGCGGAGGCAAAATTAACGACGATTATAAAGAATATTATAAGCTACATACTCAAAATAATTTGCAATTAAAAAAACTTCAGTCTTTATATAGCTCAACAAATGAGTCAAACATTAAAACATTAGACAGCATTGATAGTGAAGAAAAAAAGCACATTAAAATAAGTGAAAATATAGATAAAGAGTATATTAAAGACCATAAAAATAAATTGTTAAGCTTATTTATAATTTACAAAAGATATACTAACAACTTTAATGATGATGAATTAATGCCATTATTTAACTCTTTAAAAGCTGAAGTAAAAAATAGCAAATTGGGTAGAGTTTTAAAAATGAAGTTATTAGAGTTTGTAGAAACTAAATATTATAAAACCGCCCCAGAAATTGTACAAAAAGATACAAATGGTAACATTTTAAAACTTTCGTCATTTAGAGGGAAGTATGTACTTGTTGATTTTTGGGCTAGTTGGTGTAACCCATGTAGAGAACAAAATCCGGAATTAGTAAAGGTTTACAATGAATACAAACAAAATAATTTTACAATTTTATCTGTTAGCTATGATGATAAATTAGAAGACTGGAAAAATGCTATTATTGAGGACGGTTTAAGCTGGTATCATATTAGTGAATTAAATTGGTGGCAAAATTCAACTACAAGAGCTTATAAAATAAGTTATGTTCCCCAAAATGTTTTAGTAAACCCTCAAGGTAAAATTATTGCTAGAAATTTAGAAGGTGAGATGTTGCAACGAAAATTGAAATCGATTTTCAAATTCTAAAACTCCCACCTCACAAAAGCCTCCATTGCTGCATATTGTGTAAGCCCAAGTTGAGCATAAAGTTGTGCAGTGTTAGCATTTCGTTCTTCTGCCCGTTGCCAAAACTCTCTACTATCACTTCCTTGAAAAGGCACACTATCTTTTTGTGATTGATGAATAAAAATACCGTTACGTTTTTTTACTACTTGATCAGGACTCATAGGCACAGCCATTTCAATTTCGGTAATATCCCACTCTTGCCAAGCACCTTTGTAAAGCCAAAGCCAGCAGTTGTTTATCCAGTGGTTAGAGTCCTGAGCGGAGTCGAAGGATAAACGCCTAAGGGCTTCTATTACTACATCAAAACAAACTTTATGTGTACCATGTGGGTCGGCAAAGTCGCCAGCACAGTATATTTGGTGAGGTTGAATTTTATTTAACAACGCCATAGTTATTTGTACATCATCTTCACCCATCGGATTTTTTTCAATTGTACCCGTTTCGTAAAAAGGTAAATTTTGAAAATGAATTTGAGCATCTGTTAAACCAACAAATTTGCAAGTAGCTTTTGCCTCACATCTTCTTATTAATCCTTTTATAGCTCTTATTTCGGCAGTATCTTTTTCACTACTTTTTTTTGTTTTTAAAAAGGCAATGGCTTCATCTAATATTTTTTTGCTTTTGGTTTCATCTATATCAAACATATTTTCAAAGCCTACAGCAAAGTCAATAAACCTAGTTACAAATTCATCGGTTACCGCAATGTTACCACTAGTTTGATACGCTACATGTACCTCATGCCCTTGATCATGCAAACGCATGAAAGTACCACCCATGCTTATAATATCATCATCGGGGTGAGGGGAAAAAAGTACTACTTTTTTAGGGAAAGGTTCATGCCTTTCTGGGTGTGTTGTACGTTGGTCGGTTGGTTTTCCACCCGGCCAACCCGTAATACTATCTCTTAATAAATAAAATACTTGTAAGTTAATTTCGTAGGCATCACCTTTTTCTACCAACAAATCGCTAAGGCCATTATCGTTATAATCGTTATTAGTAAGGCTTAGCACAGGTTTTTTTAATTGCATGGCTAAATTAACCACAGCTTTTTTTATCATCTTCTCTGTCCACTCACACTCTCCAGTAAGCCAAGGACTTTTAAAACGAGTTAGTTCTGTTGCTGCTGTTTCATCTATTACAAAAGTGCAATCATCGTGGTTTTGTAGGAGAGAGGCTGGCACTTCTTCGGTATCATCATCTTCTACTGCTTTTTTAATTACTGTTGCTTTGGCCTGTCCCCAAGCTATTAAAATTATTTTTTTACTTTTTAAAATGGTACTAATGCCCATGGTTATAGCCATACGTGGCACTTCGGTCATGTTGCCAAATTCGTAGCTATTGGCAAGTCTTGTACTATTGTCTAAAGTGGTTAATCTTGTTTTGGTATAAATGCCACTACCAGGTTCGTTAAAACCTATATGTCCATTTGTACCAATGCCTAATATTTGCAAATCTAACCCACCTGCTTCTTCAATTTTTTGTTCGTAACTAAGGCAATGCTCTTTTACATTTTCTTTGGCTATCATACCATCAGGCAAGTGGTAATTTGCAGGATTAATATCAGTATGTTCAAACAAATTCTTCCGCATAAAATAATGATAGCTTTGTAAAGCATCTTTATCCATGGGATAGTATTGATCTAAATTAAACGTAATTACATTTTTAAAACTTAGCCCTTCTTCTTTATGCATTTTTACCAATTGGGCATATAATGTTTTGGGAGATGAGCCTGTAGCTAAGCCAATTACACAAGGTTTTCCTTCCTTCTCTTTTTGACGAATTAAATTGGCTATTTGTTGAGCTACAAATAAAGAACCATCAGTAGATGACGAAAATATTTTTACTGGTATTTTTTCTAACGAGTCTGTAAGGTCTATTTTGTTCATAAAGAATGTGGAGGGTTTGGGTGAAGTTACGATTTTTAAGTGTCAGGTCATTAAGAATGAAAGTGAATTATTAAAAAATTACTCTTCTATAGCATGTTTTAACTATTAAGAAATAGCAATGACCAGACACTTAAAATAGGTTTTTAATAATTTCATTATCTAACTTAATTATAGCATCTTTCTTAAAATCAATCTCCGACATGGTCAATAAATTCATGGCTAAACTTTTGTTTACTAACGTGCCATTTCTGCCATCATAATAATCAGGAAAAGAGGAGTAAATCCAATCGCTTAAGTTATTGACTAGCCCAGCTTGTAAAGGATTTTGGTGGATATAGTAAAAACAAGTTGCTGAATAATCTTGTTTGATTTTACTATCTGCTACACTACTTTCTTCTTGCAATAATTTTGACTTAGTTTTCTTTTGAAATAAATTACCTGTGGTATTATTTTGAATGTTAATTGCTTTGGTATAAGAGCTAAGTGTTTTTCCTATTGCTTTAGATAGATTTTGCATATGTGTTTCTTTCCCTCCTAAGCTTACGTATTTGCAGCCTTCTTCGTTTGGAATTAGCATAAAATGAAAATGATTGGGCATTAAACAATAGCAAAGTATATCGCAATATGGCTTCCATTCAGTTTTTATTTTTTGTAGAAAGAAAATATAGTTTGCATCAGTAAAGAAAAGTATTTGCATGTTATTGCCACGGTTGTAAACATGGTAGGGGAGATTGGGTTCGAAATGCATGGATTTGTAAAATTTTTAAATTTATTTGTACACTATCGTAAGTGTCTGGTCACTTTTTACTCTCTAATGTTTTATACAGTCTAGTGTATTTTAATTTCTTTTTAAATTTATAGTTTGCACATAGAGACCTGATTAACTTCGTAAGTGTCTGGTCACTTTTTACTCTTTAATGCTTTATTCACTTTAGTGTATTTTAATTTCTTTTAAATTAATAGTTTGCACATAGTGACCTGACACTTACTCTACTTCAATTTCATCTACAAACAACCAAGCAGGGTTGCCAGCACCGGGTTGACCGCTGGGGATGATGCCATAGTTTTTAGCTACAACTCTAATATAACGGCAAGTTTTAGACTCTGCTAATTTTATTACTTGCAAATTATTTTCGTCTGTTACTTTTTGTGTAATACTTTCTATTGGTGGATGACGAGTAACAATAGTAGTATCAATGTAGGGTATAAACGAAACTTCAATTTCTTTTGGCAAATAAATCCAACTGCCGTTTTGGTTGAGGGTATGTAAACGAATGGTTGAAATTTCTACATCTTTTCCAAAATCAATGGTAGCATCTAAATCGGTTCCATTAAAACCTAAAAATTCGCTGTTTTTTGCAAGACCCTTTTCGTTTTGAACACCATTAACTAAAGTAAATGCACCATCACCAGGATAGTTTCTACTAGCTTCATTTGCAAGTGTTATTTTTTTTCCTGTGGCTTTGTTGAAGGAGAATTTTTGAGAAAGAATACTTACAGGATGCTTATCATCATACAACATCTCAAAACCAAAAGGACTATCACCTTTTAAAAGCTTAGCAATAATTGTAATCTCTTTTGCTATGTTGGAATCTATTAGTATTTTATTACTTTGAGGGAAAAAAGGAATATTTGCGAAGGTATCAATAGTTTTTGTTCCTTTATTATTTCCATTTTTATCAAATATTGTTACTAACTCTTTTTGTTTAAGTTTATACGATTTTTCAAAAAAAATCTTGTGGTGCTGTTGCTTGTTCGAATTAAAAGACACTTGCAAATTCAAAGCATTATTATCCTCTGTTGGCAACACCGTTGCCTTCAAATCATAATACGCCTTACTATAATTAATTTTTTGTTTTTCTAATTGTTCAAAAATGGTTGGTAATCTTCTTTCAAAATCTGCCCAATTGCGTTTTTCTTTTGGGCTCCATAATACTTCACTTAATGCTGCTATACGTGGAAAAAGCATATACTCAACTTTGCGTTCGTTTTTTATATACTCTGTCCATAAGTTGGCTTGTGCACCTAATACATACTTGGCTTGTTCTGCATTTAAGGCTGCTGGTATAGGTTCGTAAGCATATACATCTTCCAAACTATTGTAACCACCAATGGTTACACTATCTTCATTTTTGCTTTGGCTATGGTCAAAATAAACAGGTTTGCCGGGTGTCATTATCACTGTATGATTTTGCTTTGCAGCTTCTATACCGCCAGCTTCACCACGCCAACTCATTACTGTAGCATTAGGCGCCAATCCACCTTCTAAAATTTCATCCCAACCAATAATATTTTTCCCTTTGCTGTTTAAATATTTTTCTATTCTTTTTATAAAATAGCTCTGTAAATCATGTTCATCTTTTAAGTTTTTTTCTTTTATTAACTGCTGGCAAAAATCGCTACGTTTCCATGCTTCTTTGGGGCATTCATCTCCACCAATATGTATGTATTTACTTGGGAACAGTGTTATCACTTCATCCAACACATCTTGCAAAAAATTAAACGTATAATCTGTTGGGGCAAAAACATCTTCAAATACACCCCAAGTTTGTTGTACTTGTTTACCCTTTGTAGTGCCACTCCAAGTACAGCCTTTTGGCACTTGTGTATCTTCATTAGGAAAACAACTAAGCTGTGGATAGGCTGCAATAGCTGCACTTGCATGACCCGGCATTTCAATTTCGGGTATTACTGTAATATACCTATCAGCAGCGTATTTTACAATTTCTTTTATTTGAGCTTGCGTATAAAAACCGCCGTAGCGTAGGCTATCATTGCCTTTGCCAGGGTAGCGACCAATAATAGTTCCGTTTCTAAAACCACCTACTTGTGTAAGTTTTGGATATTTTTTTATTTCAATACGCCAACCTTGATCATCGGTTAAATGCCAATGAAATGTATTGAATTTATACGCTGCTAAATAATCAATATATTTTTTAATAAAAGAAATAGGGTAGAAGTGACGGGCAACATCGAGGTGCATGCCACGGTATTGGAAACGAGGAGCATCTGTAATGGATAATTGGGGAATGGATAATTTGTTAGTGGGTAAAGGATTATAATGTTCAATTAATTGTTTAAGAGTTTGTATGCCATGAAAAATTGCGTCATCGCTACCTACTAAATAGATACTATTTTTAGAAATATTAAGCACATGACTATATGAACCTTGATACATATTATTAGGTGTTCGGGTATCAATTTCTTTAAGTAATATGATTATATTTTGGGCAGAAGCATTATTTTTTTTATTTGGATCTACTTCTACTATGGGTAAGTTTAAATTGTATTTGGTTAAAATATAATTTCTTAAGTATTCAGCATCTTTTATTGTATGCTGCCTTGGGTTTGCTATTATTTTATCAGATTGAATTGCAATTTTTGTCTTTTTATTAATTACAAAATTTCCTTTTCCCATTTTAACCTCCGCAGGCATTGGT
>JAGNRZ010000009.1 GCA_017988335.1 Ferruginibacter sp. | reverse complement strand
CATCTATACCAGGCCCAATAAAATTTTTCTTCACTAATTCTGCTGTGTATCTACGAGTAATTTTTTCTAACTCATACTCACTGTATTTACGTGGATTAATTTTAATGCCACCTTTACCACCACCAAACGGCACATTTACAATAGCACATTTGTATGTCATTAAACTAGCTAAAGCCATTACCTCATCTTGATTAACTTCGTCGCTAAAGCGAATACCACCTTTACATGGACTTTTGTGTTGGCTATGCTGTACTCTGTAAGCCTCAATTACTTCAATATTTCCGTCATCTCTTTTTACAGGAAAACGCATTTGATAAACACTGTTACATGCTTTTATTTGTTCTAAAATGCCTAAATCCCATTTAGTGAATTTGGCAGCTTTGTCAAAACTTCTTTCAACACTTTGAAAAAAGCTATACGGTTGATGTGCACTCATAAAATTGTTTTTTGCAATCGTTTTTAATTATTAAAAATTACTCACTGGCAATTGAGTAAATGTTTTACTTAATTTCTTTTTCTAGTTTACTAATTTTTCTATCAATTAAAATAACATAAGCTATTAAACCAATTAAAATAGTAAGGCAAACCGCCACTACCACATATATTTTTCCATTGCTACGCATTACATCAGCCATCTCTGGCTTATCGCCTTGTGCATTTGCAAACAGTGTTAAGCATAACCCAACAACTACCAACCAACAACGAACAACTATTTTATTCACTTAATAATGTTTTATCGTTTAACAATTGTATTCTAATACGTAAAATTGCAATCCACACCCCAAGCAACGTCCATCCAATAACAGCAGGGTAAAAAACAATACGCAATCTACTATCAATATCTTTAAAATTTAAAGCAGGGTTTCCGCTATCGCTACCCGGTGCTCCAGGGTGCAAACTACCTACCAAACGGGGTATTATCCAAATGCTAGGAAACAGCATAGCAAAAGCAAAAATATTATATACAGCACTTATTCTAGCTCTTTTATCCATATCCGTAAACGAACCTCTTAATACAAAGTATGCTCCATAAATTAATAAGGCAATGGCGGCACCAATAAGCTTTGGTTCTTTTAAAATACTGCCTAGGCTTTGGTTTTGATCGGTTACCCAAGTATAATTTGCCCAAATAGTGCCTGTAGCATAACCCAATATGCCTAAAAAACTACCCATAGCCGCAAAGTTTACAGCATATATATCGTTACGCAAATTAAACCCTCTTAAATATTTTATGCTATACCACACACTTACGCCAAATAAAATCATCATGGCAAACCACATACACACATGAAAATAAAGGTTACGTATGCTTTCGTTAAGTATAAAAAGTTTGGGAACATCCATCAAAAAACCACCCACTACAGTGTAGATTAATAATAGAACCGATAATATTTTCCACCAGTTTTTTGGCACAAAAAGAGTATAAAAGTTGAGGCAGCAAAGATAGGAACTTACCGTTAAATAGAAGAAGCTGTTTTTGTTAATTAATTAGTTTACCAACGGCAGTTTTTTATAGCATCAGTGTTGTGTCACTCACTTGTACGGCATACATAATAGCATCATTAAAGACCTTTTTGTTATTTTAACCACAGAGTGCAACTAAGACTACCGTAGTTTTTAAAACTACGGTAGTCTGCACTTCTGCGTAAACCCTGCCTGCAGGCAGGTCTTTACACTCCTCCAACTCTGCGGTGAAATTAATTAGTAGCAAATATTTCTGTGATTCCGTGTTTCTGTGGCAAAATAAAATAAGTCAGCGATATCAGCGTACTGAGCCTGTCGAAGTATCGGCGGGCAAAACATCATAACTAATCTGTGGCAATAATTTAATCCTTCCACAAGTAAGGAAACAAAATAATAGCTAATACAATTATCAAAGCATCTAAACCAGTAATTAAACCTACTAATTCAAAAACAGCTCCATCTTTAAAAACCTCGTTAAAAGCAGTTTTGCTAAGTCGCATTAACAATAATAACAACGGCAAAATAACAGGAAACCCTAAAATTGCAATTAAAGCTGCGTTTTGTTGTGCCTTAGCCGCAATAGCACTCATTATGCTAAATACCATGCTAATACTAGCACCTCCCAGTAAAACAATACCAGCAAACTTTGCCATATTATTTACAGGGTTACCTAAAAAAATAGAAAACAGTAATAAGCTAAGTACACTCATTACCATCATTATTAAAACGTTGTATAAAATTTTGGCAATAATAAACTGTATAGGAGATACTATAGAATAAAAATAAAGCATCCTCCCTTTACTCTCTTGCAAAAAGCTTTTGGCCACAGCATTTACACAAATAAATAATTGTATAACCCAAAACAAACCGTTCCATACATTTAAATCGGGGTTTTCAATACTTAAATACAGTACAAATATGGTCGAAGCTATATATAATAAAATACCATAAAAAGTATGTTGCTGCCTAAATTCAAGCAGCACATCTTTTTTAAATAATGTTAGTATTTTACTCATAACCCTTAGAATAATTAAATATGCAACAAAAAAATGAAAATAATTAGAAAGGCTAAATAAAAATGTAGAATATAAAAACCCTCAACAATGTTGAGGGCTTTTAGCGGACCGGACGGGACTCGAACCCGCGACCTCCGCCGTGACAGGGCGGCATTCTAACCAACTGAACTACCGATCCAACAACCCTAGCTCTGAGTTTTAAATTAAGCTTTCACTTAATTCCTTAAAATTTGGGAGTGCAAATATAGGTTATCCCCTATTTTGTACCAAAACTTTTATTAAAAATATCATTTTAGTATTTTTACATTTACATAATAATCAACCAGTATTAACATGCCTGAATTAAAAAATAGACAATTTTTAGATTTTGAGAAGCCCATTAAGGATTTATACGACCAAATTGAAGTTCAAAAAGCTAGTTCCGAAAAAAGTAAAATTGATGTAAGTGGCACAATAACTATGCTTGAAGAAAGAATTTTGGAAACAAAAAAAAATCTAACAACTAATTTATCGCCGTGGCAAAAAGTGCAACTTAGCCGCCACCCAGATAGACCTTATACACTTAAGTATATAGACAAAATGTGTACTGATTTTATAGAACTACATGGCGATAGAAATGTAAAGGATGACAAAGCTATGGTAGGCGGATTTGCAAAATTAGGTGATGAAACTGTGATGATTATTGGACAACAAAAAGGAATAAATACCAAAATGCGTCAATTAAGAAATTTTGGAATGGCAAACCCAGAGGGATATAGAAAGGCACTGAGATTAATGAGATTGGCAGAAAAATTTAATAAGCCCATTATCACATTAATTGATACACCAGGTGCATATCCTGGGCTTGAGGCTGAAGAAAGAGGACAAGGAGAAGCAATAGCTAGAAATATTTTTGAGATGATACGATTAAAAGTACCCGTTATTTGTGTAATAATAGGCGAAGGAGCAAGCGGTGGAGCTTTGGGTATAGGTGTTGGCGATAGAGTTTTTATGTTGCAAAATACATGGTACACTGTAATATCGCCTGAAAGTTGTAGCAGTATTTTGTGGCGTACATGGGATAAAAAGGAAATAGCTGCCGAACAGTTAAAACTTACTGGCGAAGACATGCTAAAATTTGGGCTAGTTGATGGTGTAATACCTGAACCATTGGGTGGAGCTCATTGGGATTATAACGAGGCTGCCAATATTTTAAAAGAATATTTACTACCTGTAATACAAGAATTAAAAAAAATAGATGCAAATAAAAGAGTGGAACAACGTATTGAAAAATTTGGGAAGATGGGTTTTTGGGAAGAAACCCCAAACCCCTAAAGGGGCTTTATACCAATTTAATTCCTTAAAGAGTTAATTACGTTGTTTGTGGTGGACTTTATTTGGAAGCCATAGTTTGCTATTAATTGGAAAGATATGAATTGGAAAGGCTGAATAAAGATATACTGTACAAGAGTGCGACGCCAACCTGCCTGCCGGCAGGCAGGTGAAGTTGAGGAAAGTACATCAGTTCCGCTACAAAAAATAATAGAACATAAAAATTATATGCTAAAAATTGGTGTTATAGGTGCAGGACATTTAGGAAAATTTCATTTAAATAATTGGGCAGTTATAGAAGATGTGCAATTAGTAGGCTTTTGTGATACCGACGATGCAAATGCTGCTACAGTGGTAGAAAAATATGGCATCTCTCGTTTTACTACTACAGATGAATTACTTGACTCCTGCGATGCTGTGGATATTGTAGCTCCTACAACATTTCATTTTGAACTTTGTGAAGCCGCAATAAAAAAAGGCAAACATGTTTTTGTAGAAAAACCTTTGGCCAACACAATGGAAGAAGCTAAAGCATTGGTAAAATTAGCAAAAGAAGCAAATATAAAATTTCAAGTAGGGCATGTAGAAAGATTTAACCCTGCATTTTTAGCTTTGAAAAATATGCACTTACAACCTATGTTTATTGAGGTGCATAGGCTTGCACAATTTAATCCTAGAGGAACAGATGTGAGTGTGATATTGGATTTAATGATACATGATATTGATATTATTTTAAGTTTAGTAAAAAGTAATGTAAATTATATTAGTGCAAATGGTGTAGCGGTAATGAGTGATACGCCAGATATTGCCAATGTACGTATTGAATTTGACAATGGCTGTGTGGCTAACTTAACTAGTAGCCGTATTAGTATGAAAAAGATGAGAAAGATTAGGTTGTTTCAAAAAGATGCTTACATAGGTATTGATTTTTTAGAAAAGAAAACTGAGGTAATTAAATTAAATACCAATGAAGATAAAAACGCTTTTACATTTGATATAGAAACAAATAATGGTAAAAAGTCGATTGCCGTAATTAATCCGCAAATACAAGATGTAAATGCAATTAAAATGGAGTTGGAAGAATTTAGAGATGCAATTGTAAATAATTTAGAGACTCCAGTTACAGTAGTGGATGGATTTAGAGCTATGGAAGTGGCTCATCAAATTTTGGAGAAAATTAATAAAAAAACAAACTCATAATTTCTTATTAACCCTATCGTGACACAACCCAGAATACATATTAGATGGTACATTTTAGCTGATACCATTGCAGCTATTATAAGTTGGGTGCTGTTTTATTTTACAAGAAAATATATTTTATCTGAACTATATAGTGTAGGGCTCAAATTTTATTTAGGTTTAGCAATATTTCCTACTGCTTGGGTGTGCTTATATACATTGGCTGGTGCTTATACTTCTGTTTATAAAAAATCAAGATTGGTTGAATTTTTTCAAACTGCAATAGAAACTTTTACCGGCTCTCTTTTTATTTTATTCTTCTTTTTATTATATGATGCTATTAGCGACAATTCAATTTATTATAAAGAATTTTTAGCTCTCTTTTCAATTCACTTTATTATAACTTTTTTATTTAGACTTATTGTTTTAAATAAGGCTAAAAAGCAATTAGAAAACAAAACTGTTTTCTTTAATACCATCATCATTGGAAATACTACTGAAGCAGAAAAATTATGCAAAAATATAGCAGCTAATAGAGAAGGGCAAGGTTATAATATATGTGGGTATATTAATACAAATGGCAATCAATCTTCTTACTTAAAAGATTTAGGACGCTTTGATGATTTAACTTCAATAATTGAAAAAAATAAAATTGAAGAAGTAATTGTGTCTATCGAAAAAACAGAACGGATATTACTAGAGAAAATACTACAACAATTAAGTGATCAAAATGTAAATATTAAAATAACACCAGATAGAGTAGATATATTAACAGGAGCAGTGCAAACAAGTAATGTTTTAGGCATCCCTCTAATTGATTTACACACAGGACTGCTTCCAAGTTGGCAACAAAATATTAAACGTTTAATAGATGTTTCAGTTGTAATTGCAGCTACCATTCTTTTATTACCATTGCTAATATATATTGCTGTAAGGGTAAGGCTATCATCTTCTGGAAGTATATTTTATTTACAACAAAGAATAGGGTATAAAAGCAAGCCTTTTACTATGTATAAATTTAGAAGCATGGTAACTGATGCTGAAAAAATGGGGCCACAATTAAGTAGTGATGATGATGAAAGAATAACAAGCTGGGGCAAAGTAATGCGTAAATGGCGCTTTGACGAATTGCCACAATTACTAAATATTTTAAAAGGAGAAATGAGCCTTGTAGGACCAAGACCCGAAAGACAATTTTATATTGATGAAATTATTAAACAGCACCCTGAATATAAATTTTTGTTTAAAGTAAGGCCAGGCTTAAGTAGTTGGGGGATGGTAAAATTTGGTTATGCATCTTCAGTACCAGAAATGATAGAACGTTTACGGTACGATTTAATTTACATTGAAAACATTTCATTACTTCTTGATTTTAAAATTATGCTGCACACCATAAAAATTATTTGGGGCGGCAAGGGAAAATAGTACAATAGTCCATAAATAATTAGCCCTATTATTAAATTGATTTGCTTAAATTTGAGTGAATGAAACATTGTGTCACACTTATTCTTTTTGCTCTAGTATTTTTTTGGCAAATGCCTGTAGCTAATTGCCAATCAAGTTTGTACTGGCAGCAAAAAGCCAATTGCAAAATTGATGTAACATTAAATGATGTTGAAAATAGTTTAGATGGTTATATAAAAATTGCTTACACAAACAATTCTCCCGATACTCTAAAGTTCATTTGGTTTCACTTGTGGTCCAATGCTTATAAAAATGATAAAACGGCTTTTACCGATCAACAATTAGAAAACGGCAGTACCGATTTTTATTTTAGCGATGAAAATAAAAAAGGTTATATAAATAGACTTGACTTTAAAATGAATGGAATTTCTTGTGATGTAGAGGACCACCCTCAACACCAAGACATAATAAAAGTAATTTTACCTACTGCCATTTTACCTAGTTCTACAGTAAAAATCGAAACTCCTTTTCATATAAAATTGCCTTACAACTTTTCAAGAGGTGGGCATATCAAACAAAATTATCAGGTTACTCAATGGTATCCAAAGCCTGCAGTGTATGATAAAAAAGGGTGGCATCCTATACCCTACTTAGACCAAGGCGAATTTTATAGTGAATTTGGTGATTATGAAGTACAACTGACATTGCCTGAAAATTATGTAGTAGCAGCAACAGGCAATTTGATTGAAGGAAATGATAATAGTACAGCAATTAAAAATCAATTGATTGCTACAAAAAAAGATGTAAAAAAAATAAGTGCTACACCATCTTCTTCTACTTTAAAAACTTTACACTACCAACAAAACAATGTACATGATTTTGCATGGTTTGCTAGTAAAGATTTTATAAAACAAGAAATGCAAATTGAGGGTGAAAAACAAAAAATAGTAAAACTAAAAGTATATTACTATAAAGAAAATAAGAAAATATGGGAAAAGAGTTTGCCAATGATGGCAACAAGTATTCTAACAAAGAGTAAATGGTTAGGAGAATATCCTTATGATGTATGTAGTGTAGTGGAAGTTGTATCTGAGAATGGGGGAATGGAATACCCTACGATTACGTATTTAAGTAGTGGGGGTTCAGAAAAAAGCTTACAAAATGTAATTAATCATGAAATTGGGCATAATTGGTTTTATGGAATTTTAGCTAGTAATGAAAGAAAGCATCCTTGGATGGATGAGGGTATGAATAGCTACTACGACAATAGATATAACAAAGAAGTATATGGCAAAGATGGCTTTGATGATTTTGATACAAAAAGTAAGTTTTTACAAAAAAGATTACCAGATGATATTAGTGATATAGTTTTGAGAACCATAATTGCTGCCAAAAAAGATCAACCCATTGAAACCACAAGCGAAAAATTTAATACCACCAATTACAATTCAATAGCCTATACTAAAGCAGCAGAATGGCTTTCATTAGTTGAACAAAAATTAGGCACTCCCCTATTTGATAGTTGTATGCAAGCTTACTACAACGAATGGAAATTTAAACATCCCTACCCCGAAGATTTTAAAAAAAGTATTGAACAAACAAGTGGGCAAAATTTAGATGAATTATTTTCTTTATTAAACAATAAAGGCAATCTTGTTATTACAAATAATAAAAAAGCAAATAAACTTGTTCCTTTCTTTAGTTTAAAAGAAACTAACAAGTATAACTACATAGGCATAGCACCATCTGTGGGTTATAATGCTTATGATAAATTTATGATTGGTGGCTTGATACATAATTATAGTTTACCGCAAAATAAACTTCAATTTTTGGTGGCTCTTATGTATGCTACTGGTAGCAACCAAATTAATGGGTTGGCTAGGTTAAGCTATACTCACCTTACAAATACTAAAGGTGACAAATTAGATATAAGCCTTGCTGGAAGTAGCTTTAGTGGCAGCAAGTTTACGGATAGTGCTAATAACACCACCTATTTACGTTTTACTAAAATAGCTCCAGGGCTACGTTATACTTTTGCAAATAAAAACCCACATAGTCAAGTAACTAAGTTTATACAATGGAAAACTTTTTTATTTAAAGAGCAAGGATTATTATTTGGATATGATACGGCTTTAATGCAAAATACAATTGCTTATCCTACTACAACAAGATATTTAAATCAACTAGTTTTAAATATTGAGAACAACAGAGTATTGTATCCTTACAGAGGAGTTTTTACAGCAGAACAGTCAACAGATTTTGTACGATTAAATTTTACAGGTAATTACTTTTTTAATTATGCAAAAGGTGGTGGCGTAAATGTAAGATTATTTGCAGGTAAATTTATTTACTTAGGCGATAAAACATTTACAAAACAGTTTGAAACCGACCGCTATCATTTAAACATGACTGGTGCAAATGGTTATGAAGATTATACTTACAATAATTATTTTGTAGGTAGAAATGATTTTGAAAAG
This sequence comes from Ferruginibacter sp., assembly GCA_017988335.1. GTDB lineage: Bacteria > Bacteroidota > Bacteroidia > Chitinophagales > Chitinophagaceae > Ferruginibacter. The sequence goes on along the minus strand of JAGNRZ010000009.1, from coordinate 26,856 downwards.
TTTACATCCCAACAAATAATGATGAGGGATGGTGGCTTTAAAGTACGTACAGATTTATTAAGTAATAAAATTGGGAAAACAGACAATTGGTTAGCTGCTATTAATTTAACAACAACTATACCAGATAAGATAAATCCACTATCCATGCTGCCTTTTAAACTGCCTATTAAAGCTTTTTTAGATATAGGTACTTATGCCGAAGCTTGGAATAAAAACGCAGCAACCAGCAAATTTATTTATGATGCAGGCCTGCAATTATCTTTATTTAAAAATACAGTGAATGTATATGTGCCACTACTATACAGCAAAGTGTATAAAGATTATTTTGAAAGCACCATTTTAGAAAAGCGATTTGTAAAGAACATTAGCTTTAGTATTGACTTACAAAATATCAATTTGCGTAAACTATTACCACAACTACCTTTGTAGTAATTGAACATTACATATTTACCATATAGCCATATTGATTTTATAAAATGGGATAACTGTATAGCACAAGCAAGCAACGAAACGGTTTATGCATATAGCTATTATTTAAACCATATGACAATACATTGGGATGCTTTAGTGGCTAACGATTACGAATTTATAATGCCACTTACTTACAATAAAAAATATGGCATTTATTATTTATATCAACCCCCATTTTGTGCACAGCTTGGTGTATTTGGCAACAATATCACATCTAAAATTTTAGAGGCATTTATTCAAGCTATCCCATTAAAATTTAAGTACTGCGATATTTATTTAAACAATGAAAACGTATTTACTATCCCTAATATTTACAATAGAATAAATTACATCCTAGATTTAAATAAGCCCTACAACATTATCTACGATGCTTTTAGAGAAAATATTAAACGCAACATAAAAAAGTGTAAGCAGCTAAATACAGAAGTAAAAAAAGACATTGCTATTAACTGTATTATTGAATTGGCTAAAGAACAAAATGCTACATTCAGTAATTTAAGCAATAATAACTATCAATCACTAGAGCAGTTATTTATGTACCTAAAAAAACAAAATAAGGCAATTACTTATGGTATTTATTTACAAGAAAAACTATTGGCATCTGCTGCGTTCTTTTTTTCTGGCAATAGAGCTTATTATATTTTAGTAGGAAATTCTCCTGACGGAAAAACACTGGGAGCTAGTCATGCACTTATTAATACATTTATAGAAGACCATGCCAATCAAAATTTAATTTTAGATTTTGAAGGAAGTGATATTAGCAGCCTTGCTTTTTTTTATAGCAGTTTTGGAGCCATTGAAGAAAAGTATAGTGCTTTAAAATTTAATAAACTACCTTGGTTTGTTAAGTGGTTGAAGACATAATTTGCTCTGCAATTAGTAAATCTATCGGCTTGGTAATTTTTATATTGGTTTCCTCTCCATCAATCAGATGTACTTTTAATCCAAAGGCCTCAACAACTGTAGCTTCATCAGTAAACTTCTCTTTATAGTCAATATTAAAAGCTGGTAATAATATTTTGCTATGAAAGGTTTGTGGTGTTTGAACCAATTTAATCTTAGTTCTATCTACAGCTTCGTTATCATCTTCACTTATCATTCGTAAACTATCAGTACAATTAATTACCGGTATGGCTGAACCAAATTCCATAGCGGCATCAAAACAACGATGTATTAAATTTTTGCTAAGCAAACATCTTACGCCATCATGTACAAATACAATACTTTCTTCTTCAATTAATTTTAATCCATTTTGTACCGAGTTAAAACGAGTACTACCGCCAGCAGTAATTTTTATTCTTTCGTAATCAAAAAAGGCATCAATAATTTCTTGACCAGCTGCTATGCTTTCTTCGGGTAGTACCAAAATAATATGTAAATCTTCAAATGCTTGCAAAAATGTTTGAATAGTATAATACAAAATGGGTTTACCATTTAGTAATAAAAACTGTTTTGGTGTAGAAGAATTCATCCTTGTACCAAAGCCACCAGCAACAATTACAGCTATTTTTTTCAACCCCAAACCCCTAAAGGGGCTTTCGGTCTCTATCGTAAATTCCTTCTTTTCTTCCATGCTATCTTTCTAATATTTTTTCTTTTATCAATCTTTATAAATTCCAATAAATTGTTCGCCATTACTATTTTTCATTCCACGGTACATACCTGCACTATTAAAAATAAGGGCTGTGTTACCAGCAGCATCTACGCCAATCATTCCACCCTCGCCTTCCATAGCCACTAATTTTACATTTACAACTTCGTTCATGGCTTGCTGTAAGGTCATGCCTTTATACTCCATTAAACAACTTACATCATAACTGGCAACGGCTCTAATAAATGGCTCTCCATGGCCAGTACAACTGATGGCACATGTTTTATTATTGGCATAAGTACCACATCCAATTATAGGGCTATCTCCTATCCTGCCATACTTTTTATTCGTCATGCCTCCAGTACTAGTGGCTGCAGCAATGTTTCCATTTACATCACAAGCCGCAGCACCTATAGTTCCAAATTTTTTATCTCTCATTAACTCTTCTAATCCTTGGTGAGTATGGTCAAGTGAATAATTATCGCTATCTCTTAATGCCTTCCATTGATCGTATCTAAATTGCGAAAAGAAAAATTCATCGGGTTCTAATTTTATGCCTTGCTTAATAGCAAAATCGTTAGCACCTTTTCCACTTAAAAACACATGATTACTGTTAATCATCACTTCGGTTGCCAGTTCAATAGGGTTACGTACATTACGTACACCTGCTACTGCACCAGCCGCTAAATTTTTACCATCCATAATTGCAGCATCCATTTCTTGCACCCCTTTTTTTGTAAATACACTACCTCTGCCTGCATTAAACAAAAGGTTATCTTCTAAAATTACATTTGCAGCTTTTACTGCATTGACTGCTGTACCACCTTCTTCTAGTACAGCGTAACCAGCATTTAAAGCATCTTGCAAGCCTTTTATATAAGCAGCCTCTAATTCAGGCGTCATATCTTCCTTTAAAATGGTTCCGGCACCGCCATGAACAACAATTGAAAATTTTTGCATACGTAGTAGTGGGTATTTTTAGTTACTCAAAAGTATTTAATTTACAGTCATAAACTTTCTAATATTTTTTTACAATGCTTAAAAGAAGACTAACAATAAACGACTATCTTTTAATAGTTATTAATTTGATACCCTTGTATGGAGTTTGGTTTTTGGGCTGGGATGCCAAACATATATTTGTAGTATATGCTATGGAAACTGTAATTATTGGCATTATTAATGTTTTGAAAATGAGCTTTATTACATTATTTGTAAAAAAGCAAGATACATGGCAAAATAATGGAGGTAGTAGTATGCAAAGTGGATGGTTTTTTATTTTGTTTTTTATTGCACACTATGGTTTTTTTGTTTTTGTGCAAACACAACTTTTTTTTAATACTAGTAGATACTACAGCGATGGCTCCTTTTTATTTAATTATGCAAAAATACCTACTATTTTGGGTGATGATGGAAAACTAGTTTTATTAATTTTTATTCTTTACTATTCATTGCAATCTTTTTTTACATTTTTTGGCAATGGAATTTATAAAACAATATCTATGGGTAGATTAATGTTTGAGCCCTACATGAGAATTTTTACCCAACAAGTAATTGTAATATTAGGTAGCATGTTTTTAACCTTTGGGGCAGGAAAAATATTTATCTTAATTTTTGTAGTAGCAAAAATATTTTTTGAGTTGTTTATTAATTACAATAGGCTTTTATCAATATCAGAAAAAAGAGAAAGGCAGAAAAATAAATTACCCCAATAATTTTTCACACTCATTTAGTAAAGCCTCTTTTTCAATTGCTACGGTTCCTACCTCTTCGCAAACCAAGCCGCCAGCTATATTAGCAACTTCTGCCATTAGCTTAACATCTTTTGTAGCAGCATATACTAATGAGGCTACAGCAATTACAGTATCGCCTGCACCGCTTACATCTGCTATGTTACGTATATGTGTGGGTATAAGGCTTGATGTTTTTTCATCATTATAAAAAACCCCTTTTTCAGAGAGGGTAATAAAAGATATTTGATGTTGTAGTTTTTCTTTTAATTGCAAATGAATATCTTTTAATAAACTCAAACTAAAAGTATCTACAAGTATATTTAACCCTTCTATTACTTCTTTTAAATTGGGTTTAAAAATATCTACACCTTTATAAGCAAAAAAATTTTTACGTTTAGGGTCAACTGTTGTAATTATATTTTGATGCTTACATAATTCAATAACTTTAGAAATTACTTTTGGCGTAAGTACTCCTTTGTTATAATCTTCCAAAACCACTACCTGTGGGGCTTCTGCGGCTATGTATTGTTCAACTGCATACAACAACTTGTCTTCATCGCTGCTTAAAATATCCTGCTGCATTTCTGCATCCAACCTCATCATGTGTTGATTACGGCTAATGATACGAATTTTATTAGTAGTAATTCTATCAGCACTTTGTACTACGTACTTTGTACTAATATTACTGTCATTTAATAACTTTATTAGCTGCTCTCCATCATCATCTTTACCTACAACACTTATGGTGTTTACCTTTGCACCTAACGATGCTAAGTTTAATGCCACATTACCTGCACCACCAATGCGTTGTTCTCTTTTGGTAACTGCTACTACCGGCACTGGTGCTTCCGGCGAAATTCTATCTACCTTTCCCCACCAATACGTATCTAACATTACATCGCCAATTACAGCAACCTTTATGTTTGTAAAATCGTGGAATAATTTTTGAAAATCCATACTAATCCAGCTTTTTTCTATTGCCAATAACTAAATAATAAACAGGTATTCCTGCTAAAACAATGCCTAAGCCAAACCCTGCATACCCAGGACTCATCTTTATTAAAAACACACAAAACACAATGGCTAAAATAATATATATAATTGGTAAAACTGGGTATCCAAATACTTTGTAAGGTCTTACTACATCGGGTCTATCTTTTCGTAATTTAAATATGCCTAAAATAGTGATGGCATAAAATAAAACCACCACAAACGAAATCATATCTAACAGTTTGCCATAAGTGCCACTTAAACAAAGTAAACAAGCCATTATACATTGTGCCCATAATGCAAATGAAGGCACATTATTTTTATTTAGTTCTGCAGCTTTCTTAAAAAACAACCCATCTTTTGCCATAGTATTATATACTCTTGCTCCTGCTAAAATTAAACCGTTGTTACAACCAAATGTGCTCACCATTATCAAAACAGCAATAACATAAGTTCCTGCATCGCCAAATATTCCTTTTGCGGCAGCAACAGCCACTCTATCATTTTCAGCATGTGCAATTCCATTTAATGGTAAAACATTTAAGTACATTAAATTGGCACAAACGTAAATTACAGTTACAATTAGTGTTCCCAAAAATAAACTTAGTCCAATATTTTTTTGTGGATTTTTTATTTCACCAGCTATGAATGTTACATTATTCCAAGCATCGCTGCTAAAAATAGACCCTGCCATAGAAGCCGCTATAGCACCAACTAATGCTGCTCCACTTATAGACAACCAAGTTCCAATAGCATCTTTTTGTTCTTTAACAGCCGTAAAACCTGTTTGCCAGTTTTCACTCCAAAAACTTTGCTTTACCATAAAAAAGCCAAAAATAATTAAGCCAAATAAGGCCAATAGTTTAGCAGATGTAAATACTCGTTGAATTAATTTTCCGCCTTCAATCCCTCTAGTATTGATTGCCGTTAGTAGCACAATTAAAACAATAGAAACTATTTGTGCTGCTGAAATGGTTATAAATCCTAAATCGATAAGAATATTTTTTTCACTTAACGCAGGAATTAAATACGCCGCAAACTTACTAAACGCCACACCCACAGCAGCAATGGTAGCGGTTTGTATTACAGCAAAAAAACTCCAGCCATACAAAAATCCAGCTAAGGGATTAAAGGCTTCTTTTAAATACACATACTGCCCACCAGCTTTAGGAAACATAGCACTTAATTCGCCGTAACTTAATGCTGCAGTAAGCGTCATAAAACCTGTAATAAGCCATACCGCTATTAGCCAGCCTGCACTACCTACATTACGAGTAATATCTGCACTTACAATAAAAATACCGCTACCTATCATACTTCCGGCCACAATCATTGTTGCATCAAAAAGCCCAAGTGTAGGTTTGAAGGAGTTGTTTTGATCTGCCATAAAAAAATCCCAATTAGGTTATAATTGGGAAACAAGTTAATACATTTTTATGTATTGTTCTCACAGTAAATATCTTCTAAATAAAAGCAACTTATATCACTTTACTTTATCTTCCCCTTCATCTTTTCATTCATTCCATTAATAACATCAGTAGTAATATTTAAGGCAGGGTTTTTATATACCAAGTAATCAAGCCCAGTACCAGTAGTAAGTATGTACATGTATTTTTTTTCTTTATTATATTCTTCTAAAAAATCTTTTAAATCTTTTTGCAAGCCTTCGGTAAATTTAAAACTCTCCTCACTTAATGCTTGTCCATCTCTTTGTTTACGGCCTTCAATAACTTGCTGTTCACCCATTAGTTGGTTTTGAAATTTTTCAGCTTCTTGTTGTGTAATAGCAGCTCCTTTTTTCATAAAATTCTCTTGCCTAGCTTTTAAACTGTTTATACCACTTTGCCAATCATTTTCAATACGCTTTTGTTTGGCTTCCATTTCGTTACGCTTTTGTTTTATATAGGTAATATGTTCGTACATACTATCAAGCTCTACATAAGCAATATGGGCTTTATTGCAATTACTGTCTTTATCGCTTTTTACGTAATTGCCTGTACTACTTTTTTTTGAGCCTCCCCCACTATATGTTTTATAATATAAAAAAACAACAGCACCTAGCAGCAATACATTTAACCCTATAAGTATATTTTTATTCATTTTTTTAATTTACGGTGGCAAGATACTTAGATTGGGCAATTTGGCAATAAATAGCAGAAATTTTTAGGAAAGAGTTAACGGAGTGCTTTTATACTAATAGATAACTTTAATACCAAAAATAAATTTTAACACAAGCCAGCAACATGGCTAGAGATTTACTAAAGCAAATTGTACGCCTACCTAAACGCTTTAAATGGGTTCGTAAATTTAAGTTTACTCTTTCTATTCTGTTTGTACCAAACTGCTTTATGCTGTGTAGTGTTGGAGGTACTAAATATTTATAATTGGATAAGCCATCGGTATATATTTTAATAGGGTTTGTATTTGTCGCTCATGTGGGTATTGATGAGTGATTTTGAAGTAGCGTTGCATGTATTTTTTTAGTTAATGCTAAGCCCAGATACGCCAACGCACTTGTCCAACCCTGCATATCTGAGCTAGGCTACTTCTATGCCACCAACAAATAGACCCACTCACTATAAATGGATGGATACAAACGCAGTAAAATTGGCTTTTTTTATTTTGTTGCTTAGGTTTATATGTTTTACAATAAACATTTTTATTGTTTTGTTAGCTTAATTGATATTGATAATCAATTGTTTATTTTTGTAACAACAATTCTGACCCATTACCCAACAGCGGCAAAAACGACGGCGAAAAAAATCTTGTAACAGTTGGTTAATTTTATAGATTAGGCTTTGTTGTCATTTAATCCTCTTTTACCTGTTCAATTTTTTCTACTATTTTTATAGAGACTTTTTTATTGGCTGGAATATCAAATACATTGATAAGGCTATAATCCTTACTTAAAACACTATCTTTAGAAAATTCAATTTTATACTTATTTTTTTCTTTAAAAAAAGATTCTCCATAACCATCAGGGCACTTTATTATACAAATTATTTCTGTTGTATCCTTTACATTAGTAAATACAAATTGACCTGCAAACAAAATCCCACCGCAACCAATTAATTGGTTTGGCTTTTGTACCAAAACATAAGAATTTGGACAATTAGAATTAAAACCAAAAGAAAAATAAAAGAATATAATGCTAAAGCATTTTATAAATGTATACATTTTAATTAATTTATGTTATCTAACATCTTTTACTACACCTGTATTACTATCTACAGGATAATGATAAGTACCACCTTCCCAATATCCTGGCACTCTTCTACCTTGGTAAATTATATTAAATTGAAAAGTGCCAAAATTAAAGTTTTGTTGTACATCTTTTACACCATTTGCAGTGTTTCCTGTAGTAGAATTTAACATTTGTATAAATTCTTTAATTGCTTCTGGAGTACCATTTAGCTTTATGTATCACCTAAAGGGTCATTTTTTAAAATAGGATTATTCCCCATTGCACTATACAAACTTTCAAACTCATTAGGTCGTGACTATAATTAATTGTTTATTTTTGTAACAACAATTCTGACCCATTACTGGTTATCAAAGAACACTAACCCTTCGGTTTCGTTACTGCAATATACATAAATATAGCCGTTTTTGGGTATGCTTATTTGTGAGGGACAATCATCTAATGTTTTCTTGGGCTTAAAAAACTATTTAAAGAATAAATAATTCAAACTAACTAAACTTGTTAGATTTGATTTAGTAAGGCAATAAATAATCTTATATGATTTTCCACGATAAATAGTGTCATTGTCTTTAGTTCTTAATAAAATTTTCGCCAAATGATTTTGAGAGTTTTCAATTATATAATTTGAATAATTGTTTAGCAACTTAGTTATTTCATAATCATAATTAGTTATAATGCCAATTATTAAATCACCTCCATTTTTGAATCTTCTAAAACTAAAATTTTGGCTTAGAAGGCTTACGCCCTTGGATTTTATTAAGAATGCTAAACTATCATTATCATTTATTTCTTCATTTTTAAATGATATTTTTTTCTTATGCTGTTTCTTTTTTACATTTCTATTATTAACTAACAGACTCACATTGAAATTATTATTCTTTTTCTTTCTATCAATATATTTTACTATCAAAATATCTGAGGGCAAATTGTTTAATTCTTTATATAGTACTTTATTCAATGAATCAGCTAAAGATAATGTGTCACTTACTATGCTCTGCGAATTAGCCTGAAAAGCAAATACAATTAAAAAAAAACTTAAAACAAGATTTATACGCATATTATTTCAAATTGTAGATTTTTAATAAATTAGAATATGTCATAACCGCTAATGTTTTTTTAGCATTGTAAAAAGCCTTTTATATGTACAGTGTCAATACATTTTTGAGCATATAATTCCGAAAAAGTAGAAAAATTTACTACAAGAAATAATATTATTTTTTTCATTTAATTCTTTTTTTCATTATAAATTGAACTAGCTGTAGCATAATATCTTACAAGTATCACCAATAAATAGAATTTGAGAGCTGTCAGGACCTATATTCTCAGATGAAAAGGCGAATGAGTTCGACTTAGCTTTGAAATGAATAATATTATTTATAGTATCTGTAAAATTATAATATCGAGGTATATCTTTAATTTTTTGAGAATACCCTATATTAAAAAACAGTATTGTAAATGAAAGAATGATATGTTTCATAAGTTTATTTAAATTTAATATTATGGGTTTAAATAAAGATAACAATTTGTTGCATTAAGCACAAGGCTTTACACTGCTTTTGTTATTTACTTTTAATTTAATGCAACGTCCTGCTGGCAATTATTGGCTTAGAATTGTTTTAACAAAAAAGGAGCAAGACTTTCATCTTACTCCTTTTTATTTATTAGCTAATTAGCAAATTATTCTTCATCATCAAAACTCATTGCTTCTTTTGTAGTTTGAAGCAATTCGTATTCTTCTTTACTACCTACAATCATATTTTCAAAATCTCTTAATCCTGTACCTGCTGGTATATGATGGCCTGTAATAACGTTTTCTTTTAAGCCTAACATTAAGTCGGTTTTACCTTGTATAGCTGCACTGCTTAATACTTTAGTTGTTTCCTGGAACGATGCCGCAGAAATCCAACTTTGTGTACCTAACGATGCTTTTGTAATACCTAATAATAATGGGCTACTTGTTGCTGGAGAAGCATCTCTAAATTCTACTAGCTTTTTATCAGCTCTGCGTAAAATTGAGTTTTCTTCTCTAATATCTCTTAGTGTTACAATTTGACCAGCTTTTAACTTAGTACTTTCGCCAGCTTCTGTTACTACTTTCTTATCAAAAATAGCATCGTTTTCTGTGTTAAAGTCTAATTTATCTTCTGTATCTCCTTCTAAGAATATAGTATCTCCAGCATCTTCAATAGTTACCTTTCTCATCATTTGGCGTACAATAACCTCCACATGCTTATCATTAATTTTTACACCTTGTAAGCGGTAAACCTCTTGTATTTCATTTACCACATACTCTTGTACCGCAAATGGTCCTTTAATAGCTAAAATATCTGCAGGAGCTGTTTGCCCATCACTTAATGGAGCACCAGCTTTTACAAAGTCACCATCTTGTACCAAAATTTGGCGACTCAATGGAACTAAGTATTTACGTACCACACCATCCTTAGCTTCTACAATTATCTCTCTGTTACCACGTTTAATTGCACCAAAAGTTACAACACCATCAATTTCACAAACAACCGCAGGGTTACTTGGGTTTCTAGCCTCAAATAACTCGGTTACTCTTGGTAAACCTCCCGTAATATCCTTCAATTTACTTAATACCCTTGGAATTTTAACTAACACCTGACCACTTCTCACCTCATCGCCTTCTTCAACCACAATATGAGAACCTACTGGCAAGTTGTATGTTTTCTTTTCTTTACCTTCTAAAATAATAGAAGCTAATTTGGTTTTATCTTTTGTTTCAATAACTACTTTTTCTCTATGACCAGTTTGCTCATCAGCTTCATCACGGTAAGTAACCCCTTCAATTAAGGCATCAAATTTAATAGTACCAGCAGTTTCAGCAACAATTACATTGTTAAATGGATCCCATGTACAAATAACATCTCCCTTACTTACTTTTTGTCCGTCTTTTACATTTAACGTAGCTCCATAAGGAACGTTATTAGTAATTAATAAACGATCGTTTTTAACATCGCTAATTCTTACCTCACCAGTACGACCAATTACAATTTGTACTTTTTTACCTTCATTATCTTCTGTATTTACAGTACGTAAACCATCAAATTGAATAGTACCATCAAACTTAGCAGGCATTGTGCTTTCTACAGATGCAGAACCAGCCACACCACCCACATGGAAAGTACGTAAGGTTAACTGAGTACCAGGTTCACCAATTGATTGTGCAGCAATAATACCTACAGCATCACCACGTTGTGCTAAAATACCACTAGCTAAGTTTTTACCATAACACTTAACACACACACCACGTTTGCTTTCGCAAGTAAGTACACTACGTATTTCAACTGTTTCAATTCCGCTTTCTTCAATAGCTTTTGCCATATCTGCACTTATCTCTTCACCACCTACTATCATTAATTCTTCTGTTATTGGATGATATACATCATGTAAAGAAGTACGTCCTTCAATTCTATCTGCCAATGGTTCAATTACATCTTCGTTATCTTTTAATGCAGAAGTTGCAATACCACGTAATGTGCCACAATCTTCATCATTAATAACTACGTCTTGTGCCACATCCACTAACCTACGAGTTAAGTAACCAGCATCCGCTGTTTTTAACGCCGTATCCGCCAAACCTTTTCTAGCACCATGCGTTGAAATGAAATATTCCAATACACTTAAACCATCTTTAAAGTTTGCCAAGATTGGGTTTTCAATAATTTCACTACCCGATGAACCCGATTTACGTGGCTTAGCCATCAAACCTCTTAAACCAGCAAGCTGCTTAATCTGTTGCTTACTACCTCTGGCTCCACTATCAAGCATCATATAAACTGAGTTAAACCCTTGCTTATCGTTTGCTAATTCTCTAATTAAAGTTTCAGTTACTTTAGTATCTACCCTACTCCAAATATCAATAATTTGGTTGTAGCGTTCGTTATTAGTAATTAAACCCATGTTGTAGTTATCCCATACCTCACTTACTTCACCCTGTGCATTGTCAATCATTTCTTGCTTAACATCAGGTATAATTAAGTCGTTAATGTTAAATGATAATCCACCTTTAAATGCCATACGGTATCCAAGCGTTTTAATATCATCTAAGAATTTAGCGGTAACAGGTACACTTGTCCACTTTAATATATCTCCAATAATTTCTCTTAATGCTTTTTTAGTTAAAAGTGCATTTACAAAACCTACTTCTTTTGGTACATGTTGGTTAAAGATTACTCTACCTACAGTAGTATCAATTAATTTATTGGTTAATGTACCATCAGCATTACGATAGTTTGCTTTTACTTTAATATTAGCATGAAGGTCTAATTGCTTTTCGTTATGAGCAATAATCACTTCATCTGCACTGTAAAACGCTTTTCCTTCGCCTTTTACCTTTTCGGTATCAGTAGATTTTTTACCCTTAGTAATGTAATACAAACCAAGTACCATATCCTGAGAAGGAAGGGTGATTGGTGTACCATTTTGTGGGTTCAAAATATTATGAGAAGAAAGCATTAATAACTGGGCTTCCAAAATTGCTGCACTACTTAAAGGTACATGCACCGCCATTTGGTCACCATCAAAATCGGCATTGAAAGCTGTTGTTACCAACGGATGCAATTGTATTGCTTTTCCTTCAATTAATTTTGGTTGAAATGCTTGAATAGATAATCTATGAAGGGTTGGGGCTCTGTTCAACATTACCGGATGACCTTTCAATATATTTTCTAAAATATCCCAAATAATAGCTTCTTTTTTGTCAACTAATTTTCTAGCACTCTTTACTGTTTTTACAATACCTCTTTCAATTAGCTTACGAATAATAAATGGCTTAAATAATTCAGCAGCCATATCTTTTGGTAAACCACACTCATGCATTTTCAACTCTGGCCCTACCACAATTACAGAACGACCTGAGTAATCCACACGTTTACCCAACAAGTTTTGACGGAAACGACCTTGCTTACCTTTTAATACATCACTTAACGATTTTAACGCTCTACCACCTTCTGCCTTTACAGCATTAGATTTACGGCTGTTATCAAATAAGCTATCGATAGCTTCTTGTAACATACGTTTTTCGTTACGTAAGATTACTTCTGGTGCTTTAATTTCTAACAAACGCTTTAAACGGTTGTTACGAATAATTACACGACGGTATAAGTCATTTAAATCGCTTGATGCAAAACGACCACCATCTAATGGAACTAATGGACGCAATTCTGGTGGAATAACTGGAATGTATTGCATTACCATCCACTCTGGCTTATTGCTTATTCTTGTATTAGCATCTCTAAAGCTTTCTACAACGCTTAAACGCTTTAACGCATCTGCTTTACGTTGTTGAGAAGTTTCGTTAGCGGCTGCATTACGTAAATCAAAACTTAGTTGATCTAAGTCTAATCTAGATAACATTTCATGCACTGCCTCTGCACCCATTTTAGCAATAAACTTATTTGGATCTTCGTCAGATAACATTTGGTTATCTTTTGGTAACGCATCTAAAATATCTAAGTATTCTTCTTCTGTTAATAAGTCGCCATAATTTTGACCTTTATCGGCTCTAATACCAGACTGTATTACTACAAAACGTTCGTAGTAAACAATGGTTTCTAATTTTTTAGAGCTCATGCCTAACAAATAACCAATTTTATTAGGCAATGATTTAAAGTACCAAATATGAACTACAGGCACTACTAACTTAATATGCCCCATTCTCTCTCTACGTACCTTTTTTTCGGTAACTTCTACACCACAACGGTCGCACACTATACCCTTATAACGAATACGCTTGTACTTTCCGCAAGCACATTCGTAATCTTTTACTGGGCCAAAAATTCTTTCGCAAAACAAACCATCTCTTTCTGGCTTGTAGGTACGATAGTTAATAGTTTCAGGCTTTAAAATTTCGCCGTAGCTTTTTTCTAAAATACTATCCGGACTAGCTAATCCAATTGTAATTTGAGAAAAGGTAGCTCTTGGACGGTTTTCTTTTTTGAATGCCATATTAAAATACTTGTTTGTAGTTTGTTGTTTTTTGTTACAAGCTTTTGTACAGTTTTCAACATCGTTGTGTCACTCACTTGTACGTTTTCAGCTTTATTGAACCTGTTAGCAAGCAGTTTTTGTAAACTGAGGTAAGCCCTCACCGTTCACTACTCACCACTCACCTATTTAATCAAATTTCAAATCCAATCCTAAACCTCTTAATTCATGTACTAATACATTGAATGATTCAGGAATACCAGCTCTTGGAATATTATCTCCTTTTACAATAGCTTCGTATGTTTTAGCTCTACCGATGATATCATCAGATTTAAGCGTTAACAACTCTTGTAAAATATTAGATGCACCATAAGCTTCTAATGCCCATACCTCCATTTCACCAAAACGCTGACCACCAAATTGTGCTTTACCACCCAATGGTTGTTGTGTAATTAATGAGTATGGTCCTATAGAACGGGCATGCATTTTATCATCCACCATATGGTGAAGCTTAATTACATAGATGATACCCACGGTTGCTTTTTGGTCAAAGCGATCACCGGTTTCACCATCATATAAATAAGTATGACCAAACTTAGGTAAACCAGCTTTTGTAATTTGCTCATCAATTTCTGCAACTGATGCACCATCAAAAATTGGTGTGGCAAACTTCATTCCTAATTTTTCGCCAGCCCAGCCTAGTACAGTTTCGTAAATCTGTCCTAAGTTCATACGGCTTGGTACACCTAGTGGATTCAATACAATATCTACTGGTGTTCCGTCTTCTAAGAAAGGCATATCCTCTGCTCTTACAATTTTAGCCACAATACCTTTGTTACCATGACGACCAGCCATTTTATCACCCACCTTCAACTTACGCTTAACCGCTAAGTACACTTTAGCTAGTTTTAATACACCAGTTGGTAACTCATCACCAATTGAAATATTAAATTTCTCTCTCTTGTATCTACCTAACTCTTCGTTAAACTTAATGTTGTAGTTATGTAATAAAACGTTTATTAATTCATCAACTTTAGCGTCACCAGTCCAACCCAATGGGTTTACATTTAAGTAATCGATATTGGCTAAGTTTTTAGGATTGAATTTAGCACCCTTTCCTATTAATACTTCACCAAAATTGTTACTTACACCGGCACTTGTTTTATCTTTTAATAAAGTTTGAAGTTTGTTTAACAACAACTCTAATAAATCGGTTTCGTTCTTCTCATGTACCTTCTCTACTTTTTCCAATTGTGCCTTTTCTCTTACTTTAGCATTCTTATCTTTTTTAGCTCTTTGGAAAAGTTTTTTATCAATAACAACCCCTTCTGTACCACTTGGTGCTTTTAAAGAAGCATCTTTAGCATCACCGGCTTTATCGCCAAAAATGGCACGTAGTAACTTCTCTTCAGGAGTTGGGTCGCTTTCGCCTTTTGGAGTTATTTTACCAATAATAATATCGCCTTCTTTAATATGAGCCCCTATACGGATGATACCATTTTGATCTAAATCTTTAGTAGCTTCTTCACTTACGTTAGGGATATCTGGCGTTAATTCCTCTTCTCCTAATTTAGTGTCTCTTACTTCAGTTTCAAACTCACTAATATGGATAGATGTAAATAAATCTTCCTTAACCACTTTTTCGCTAATTACAATCGCATCCTCAAAGTTGTACCCTTTCCATGGCATAAATGCCACTTTCATATTTCTTCCCAGTGCCAATTCACCACCTTTTGTAGCGTAACCCTCTGTTAAGAAATCGCCTTCAACTACTTTTTGTCCTTTAACCACTGCTGGTCTTAAGTTAATTGTAGTTTCTTGGTTAGTACGAACGAATTTGGTTAATTTATAAACAACTAAATCTTCTTCAAAGCTTACTAATTGCTGAGTTTCGTTACGCTTGTAACGAACATGAATTTCGTTTGCATCTACATATTCTACAACACCATCACCATCAGCATGTACTTGAATTCTTGCATCTCTTGCTGCTTTTGCTTCTAAGCCTGTACCTACAATTGGAGACTCTGGCTTAATTAATGGTACAGCTTGACGTTGCATGTTTGAACCCATCAAGGCACGGTTAGCATCATCATGCTCTAAGAAAGGAATTAATGAAGCACTTAAACCTACAATTTGGTTTGGTGCCACATCCATGTACTCCACTTCTTCTTTATCTAAAATTGGGAAATCACCTGTTTGACGACTCTTAATTTTATCATCAACAAAATTTCCTTTTTCGTCTATATCAATATTTGCCTGTGCAATTTTTGCTGTATCTTCTTCTTCGGCACTTAGGAAAGTAATTTTCTTCATATCCACTTTACCTTCGGTAACCTTACGATATGGCGTTTCAATAAAGCCCATATCATTTATCTTAGCATGTACACACAACGTAGAAATCAAACCAATGTTTGGTCCTTCTGGTGTTTCAATAGTACATAAACGACCGTAGTGAGAATAGTGAACGTCACGTACCTCAAAACCTGCTCTCTCTCTACTTAAACCACCGGGCCCAAGGGCAGAAATACGACGCTTATGCGTTATTTCTGATAATGGATTGGTTTGATCTAAGAATTGAGATAACTGAGATGTACCAAAGAAAGAGTTGATAACAGAAGATAATGTTCTTGCATTAATCAAATCTACTGGAGTAAATACCTCATTGTCTCTTACGTTCATTCTTTCACGAATTGTTCTAGCCATACGAGCCAAACCAACACCAAATTGAGCATATAATTGCTCTCCTACTGTACGTACTCTTCTGTTACTTAAATGGTCAATATCATCTACCTCACTTTTACCATTAGTTAATTGTACTAATGTTTTAATAATGGCGATGATATCATCTTTTGTTAATACTTTTTTAGTAATTGGGAAGTCTAAATTTAAACGACGGTTAATTTTATAACGACCTACCTCACCTAAATCGTAACGCTTATCACTAAAGAATAATTTATCAATAATACCTCTAGCTGTTTCATCATCTGGAGCATCGGCTCCTCTTAATTGCTTATAGATGTGTTGAACCGCTTCTAACTCACTATTACTAGTATCTTTATTTAATGTATTGTAGATGATGGCATAATCACCACTCACCTCTTCTTTTTGAATAAATACGCTCTTTATTTCAAGTTCTAAAATAGTAGCAATATTGTCTTCATCTAATACTGTATCTCTTTCTAAAACAATTTCATTTCTTTCGATAGATACAACCTCACCAGTATCTTCATCCACAAAATCTTCTACCCAAGTACGTAGTACCCTTGCTGCTAAACGCTTGCCTACGCAATCTTTCAACGATTTTTTATCGGCTTTAATTTCGTTAGCCATTCCAAATAATTCTAGAATGTCTTTATCGGTTTCAAAACCAATAGAACGTAATAATGTAGTTACAGGGAATTTTTTCTTACGATCGATGTATGCAAACATTACATTGTTAATGTCTGTTGCAAACTCCATCCAAGCACCTTTAAAAGGAATTACTCTTGCAGAGTAAATTTTAGTACCGTTTGGATGAACAGATTGACCGAAGAATACACCAGGAGAACGATGTAATTGAGATACCACTACCCTTTCTGCACCATTGATAACAAAAGTACCACGTGGAGTCATGTAAGGTATGTTTCCTAAAAATACGTCTTGTACAATAGTTTGGAAATCCACATGCTCTTCATCATTACAGCTTAAGCGTAACTTAGCTTTTAATGGAACAGCATAGGTTAATCCTCTTTCAATACATTCATCAATTGAATAACGTGGTGGATCTACAAAGTAGTCTAAAAACTCCAATACGAAAATATTACGGGTATCCGTAATAGGGAAGTTTTCTTTAAAAACACGGAACAATCCTTCGTTATTACGCTTATCTGGCGTAGTTTCTAACTGAAAATAATCTTTAAAGGATTGAATCTGAATTCCTAACAAATCGGGTTGCTCCGCTAAGAGTTCAACTTTTCCAAAATTGTGACGCTCAGCAGTTGCTTTTTTTGTTGCAGACATATTGATTATTAAAACGTTTTAATGTGCAGAAGACCCTTATATTTACAGTCAATTACAGTTAATGCCACTAACCCTAAATTATAAGGACGGCAAAGGTAGGGATTTTTTTTAAATTTTGAGGTAGTTTTTTCACAATTTTAGCTTTTTGGAAAGGTTTTTGTAGACATAGCAAACAAATTATATTTTTCTATAATAAAACAAGGGAATATTAGCTACTATTCCCTTGTTTTAAAAGATCAAGAAGCTTCTTACCAAATTCTAGCTCTTTGTTCTGGCTTTATATACATTTTATCGCCTTCTTTTACGTTAAATGCTGAATAAAAGGGGTCAAAATTAGAGGTAGGACCATTTACCCTAAAAATTTCCGGGGAGTGTGGGTCTACGTTTATTCTTACTCTCATACTTTCATCCTTATCCTTTAAACGCCATACCTGTGCAAATCCTAAAAAGAAACGTTGGTCAGGCGTAAAGCCATCTATTTTTGTAGTGTCTTTCCCTTGTTTTGTCATTTTAAAGGCATCATAAGCAATAGCTAAACCACCAATATCAGCAAGGTTTTCGCCGAGGGTAAGTTCGCCTTTTACATGTAAACCATCAAGCACAGTAAACGCATTGTATTGATTTACTACACCGCTGGTTTTTGCTTTAAACTTTTCAGCATCTTGCTTACCCCACCAATTCACCATATTGCCATTTTCATCGTATTGGCTGCCTTGGTCATCAAAACCATGTGTCATTTCGTGACCAATTACCATGCCTATACCACCATAGTTAATAGCATCATCTGCATTTGCATCAAAAAAAGGAAATTGTAAAATACCTGCTGGAAAAACGATTTCGTTGAATGTAGCGTTGTAATATGCATTTACTGTTGGTGGCGACATTCCCCACTCAGTTTTATCTACTGGTTTGCCTACTTTACCTAAGCTTTCTTTTTGATTATGCTTTTGTACACTTTTGGCATTGGCAAAGAAATCGGATTTGATAATTGTTACGTCATCATAATTTTTCCATTTGGTTGGATAACCAATTTTTTTAAGGAAGGTGTTTAATTTAACAATGGCTCGTTGCTTTGTAGAATCACTCATCCAATCTAATTTGTTAATACGAATTTCAAATGCCTTTTGCAGGTTGTTAACTAATTCGTCCATTCGCTTTTTAGCCTCTTCTGTAAAATATTTTTTTACATAAAGTTGACCTAGCAATTCGCCTAAACCTCCATCTACCCTATTTACTATTTTTTTCCAACGTTCGCTATCTTTATTTTGCCCACTAAAAGTTTTATTAAAATTAAATTTTGCATCTGCAAACGCTTTGCTTAAAAGAGAAGCATGACTGCTGATGTAGGCGAATTTTACTTTTGCCTTTAATACGTCAATAGGCGTTGTAGCTAGTAGTTTATTTAGGGAAGTATAATAGCCAAGCTGACCAACATTTATACTATCAACCTTAACATTCATTTTTGTAAATATTTGTGGCCAGTTTATATTGGGGCATTGCTTATCAAAATCGGCTACACTCATTTTATTGTAGTTTTTTTGAGGATCTCTTAATTCAATTGGCGATTTGTGAGACTTTGCTATTTCTGTTTCTAACCCTAAAACTTCATCTGCGTTTTTATCGGCAGTAGCTGCATCGCTACCCGTTAAAGCAAACATGGTAGATACGTATTTTACAAATGCTGCTCTTGCTGCTTTAGTGGCACTATCTTGCTTAGTATAATAATCTTTTTCTGGTAGCGTTAAGCCTGTTTGGCTAAAATTAATAATGTTTGTAGTACTATTTTTTTCATCTGCACCTACGTATAAAGATAGCAAACCATCATCATCGCCTACTGCATTTGCTTCGGCAACATATTGCATTAATTCTTTGTAATCTTTAATAGCATCAATCCTTGCTAACATAGGTTTAAGTGGTGCTGCTCCTAGTTTTTCAATAGTAACCGTATCCATACCACTATCATAATAATCGGCCAATTTTTGTTCAACAGAACCTGTACTGTTCGATTTCTTACTAGCATCTTCCAACAAACCTTTTAAGTTTTTTAAATTATCCTCGTAAAGTGTATAAAAACTACCCCATCCACTTTGGTCGTCTGGTATTTTTGTAGTTTTCATCCAAGCCCCGTTAGCATAATTAAAAAAGTCGTCTTGTGGTTTCACACTACTGTCCATTCCTTTTGTATCAAAAAAAGAGGAACGATTATTGATTACCGCATCTTTACCTGCATTATTACAAGATATAACAGTGCATAAAATGGTTAGCCTTAAAATTGATGTGAAAAGTTTCATTACAGTTTAGTTTTAAACAATAAATATATTGCAATTTTTGGGTTAAGAAATAGAGTAGAATAAATAATATATAAACGGCAACAAAAAAGCCAATCTACTTTCGCAAATTGGCTTCAACTTATTTTATGTATTTTGATTTAGTATTTGTTGTAAGTCACTGGGTATTTCCATTGGTTTTAATGGTGGTACGTTTGCACCGCCTGTATTGCCAACAGGCACAGTACCTACAAAAGACTTTACACCTCCAAATATTAATCTAGTAATTTGACCCAATACTTCTTTAGTACTTTTTATTTTAATACCAAATTTAAGCATTTGCCAATGTACATAAGAGTGTTGAAGAGGGTAACGTTGCCCAAGAATATGAGCCCTTTCGTAATGTCGCCAACATTCTTGTAATTTTCCTTGTGCCAATATTTTTTTTGCCTCAACTAGTTCGGCTTTATAAAAAGGGTAAAGCGATTTAGGGATATTAAAATATAGTTTCATTTT
The DNA here is from genome assembly GCA_017988335.1 of Ferruginibacter sp. GTDB lineage: Bacteria > Bacteroidota > Bacteroidia > Chitinophagales > Chitinophagaceae > Ferruginibacter. The sequence goes on along the minus strand of JAGNRZ010000009.1, from coordinate 6,141 downwards.
ATAAAAATTAAAAATAGGGATACTTAAATACCCCTATTAAATAGTTTACAATTTTATTTTTATTCCTCCATTCCAAACAAAACCTTCGGTGTGGTTCCAAATTTCATCAAAGGTTGGGTTGTTAGTAGGTGGGTTAGCTACACCTTTATATTTACTTTGACGTTGGTCGGTAAAATTTTCAAAATTTACATAGAATGAAAATTTGCCGAATGTTTTTTGTGCCATAAAACCAAACTCCCAAAAAGATGGTGTTTTGCTACCTGTAGTTAAAAATTGCCTGTCTGTTAAATAGCCTTCTAACCCTAGCTTAAAATTATCTTCTTTTTCATACATCATAGTTAGGTTTAATTTATGCTTTGGCAATAAAGTTAAATACTGATTACCTGTTATGTATTTGGCTTTAGCATTAGTAAATGTATAGCCAACAAACAATTTTAAATCTTCTTTATATATAAACTTTAAATTGGTTTCAAAGCCTGATGTAATAACTGGTTTATTTTGATTGCTAAAAAAGTATTGATTACTAAAATTATCAAACCCTAATACTAATGGCGTATTTATTTGTGTAATAAAAAATAATTGATTAGCACTAAAATTAAAATCGTTTGTAATAGTGGTTCTAAAATTTACATCGGCTGTACCTCCAATACTTTGCTCAGCTTTTACATTATTTAACGCTCTTACATTTTTATATTGCAATGCTTCTGTTTGCTCTGTAAAAATGGTAGGCAACTTATAACCCAGCCCAGCCCCTACTCTTGAGGTAACACTTTCGGATAGTTTTAGTAAAACAGAAAAACGTGGTAATACAAATAATTGATTTTTTGAAAAATTTACATTTTTATAATTAGCGTTGTCGATACGTAAGCCACCTTCTACTTTAATTTTTTCAGATGCGTCCCATGTATCTTGAATATAAAGCCCAGTTGTAAATGATTGAGCACTTTGGTTTATTGAAACGCTATTTTCCCTTTGCTTAAACTTATCAAATACAGTATTTAACCCAGCAATTAGGTTATGACTCTTTTTTACAAAAGAATAACTTACTTCGGAAAATACATTAGTATTTAATCCGCTAAATACAAAAGAAGGCACTTCTATTTTTCTTTCAAATAAACTTACACTTTGTTTTATTTTTAAAGAGCTATTGTTTTTAAATTTTGTATCAAACTCGGCAGTAGTTGTATTACGAGTGGTTTTATTATTTTCGAAATACACATTATTAATACCTGCATTACCTTTAATTACTTTTACATCACCTCCTTCGTTTTTTCCTTTTGTAAAACTATTTCCAATCATTAAACTTGCATTTTCTTTTATGTAGAAAAACAGTTTGGGATGAAATGTAAAGTTGTTACTTTTAGGTATTTCGGTAAAGCCATCTCTGTCTACATCATATACTTTGGAAAAATTGGCTGCCGCTAAAAGACTGTATCCAATTTTATTTTTACGATGAGCAATAAAAGCACCAATATTGATTTGCCCAATATTAGATTGATTAATAATCACATCACCTTGAAATTTTTCTTTTGGCGTTTTACTTACAAAGTTTACAACACCAGATATTGCTCCACCGCCATACAAGGTAGATGCAGGGCCTTTAATAATTTCAACTTGCTTTAAATCTAATGGAGGAATTTCTAATACACTTAATCCACTTGCAAAATTTCCAAAGTTGGGATAGCCGTCTTTTAATAATTGAGTATAACGCCCATCCAAGCCTTGCACCCTTATATTGGCATTGCCTGTGGTAGCACTAGTTTGCTGTACTTGCAGTCCTGTACTTTCATGCAATAGCATGCTTACATTTGCAGGACGCATATTATTTTTTTCATCTAACTCTTCGCCATCAATAGTTTCTACTCTGGTAGGAGTATTTTTTATTGTACGGCTAGTACGAGTGCTTTGCACAATTACTTCTTCCTCTTCTTCCTCCTCAATTGTTAAATACACAAAAAAACTATCTGCATTATTTGTTGGTAGAGTTAAAGTATCACTATAAGTTTGATACCCTACAAAAGTTACTTGCAGTATTTGTTTTCCATTAGAAACAGATGAAAAAAATACCACTCCATTTGCATTTGTTGATTTTTGGAAAGTAGAATTTGGGATTACTACATTGGCTCCATTAATTGGTTGTTTTGTAGCAGCATCTTTAACTACCACCAAAATATTATTTTGTGCTTTGACACTAGAATAAATAAATAGTACACAAAGCAACATACATAATTTATACATTACTGAAATTGTTTAGTTAAAAAATAATTGAAATTTATTTCTAACTAAATTTAGGCGGCTGCCAAATTCTATCTAAATAAGAGGAAAGAAGAATAGTATTATTGTAAGAAGATATATTTTTTGAGATGAAATATTTTTTACTAATATCACTACTTATAGGGTAAAATAAATTGGTAATTACTTGCCCACAACACATACAAGTACAAAATGGTGAGCAGTTTTCATCTTCATGCTCATGATTTTGTTGCTCCGTGTTATTTTTTTTTGTTATTGAAGTTTCAGTTTTTTCATCAACACATTCTTCCTTATCACCACAAGGGAAAAGTGGAAGTACTAAAATGTATAAGGCGTATATGATTGTAAAAAACTTCACACTGCAAATATATTGGATTAGTTATATTAAATAATTTTTGTAATCCAAAAAGCCAACCTGCTTTCGCAAATTGGCTTTTAAAGCTATGTTAAAAAATGACTTACGAATATCATTCAACTACACTCTAACACCAAAAATATAACCCACTAATGCCGATAAGCCCATTGCAATTGTACCCCAGATGGTTATTCGTAAAATTGCTTTTGAAATATTTGAGCCGCCTGTTTTTGCTGCCATGGTACCCAGAATTATTAAAAAAACTATGGTTGATCCATAAAGCCAATATTCCATCGTTTTTATGGGAGCAAACAGAATTACCAAAAGAGGCAAAACACCACCAACTGTAAAGGCTGCTCCAGATGCTAATGCAGCTTGTATAGGATTTGCCTGACTAATTTCATTAATTCCTAATTCATCTCTAATATGAGCTCCTAAAGCATCTTTTTCGGTCAACTCAATCGCCACTTGCATTGCAGTTTCTTTTTTCAAGCCACGTTTCTCATAAATTTGAGCCAAAATATTTAATTCTTCTTCTGGCATTTCTTTAAGTTCTATAATCTCTCTTTCTATATCAGCTTTTTCTGTATCGGTTTGTGAACTTACCGAAACATACTCACCTGCTGCCATTGATAAAGCACCTGCAACAAGACCAGCAACTGTTGCCAAAATAATAGGTTCTCTTGTTGAGCTTGCAGCAGCAACACCTATGGCAAGACTAGATATAGAAATTATTCCATCATTTGCACCTAAAACCGCAGCCCTTAACCAGTTACTTCTATGTATGTAATGGTTGTCTAAATAATTTTCAATTGTAATCATTGTTATATTTCTTTGGTTTGTATTTTATTGTTATCTATTTTTTATTCTTCTTTATTTTTCATTTTCATTAAAAGTGTATAAGCTCCTTTTGTTACAATGGTTTTGTTTTTTAAAGCTTCAGTAATAGTAATACTAACAAAGCCATTTTCTTTTGTGCCAGTAGTTACTTCTATTATTTCAAATTGGTGCTTTTTTGTTTCTGCAAAAACAAATTCTTTGCCCTCGAAAGTTACAATACTTTCTTCAGGTAGCGTATTAGATGCACTTGTTGCAACTTGCACCTCTGCATTCATATACATGCCAGGCAAAATAGTTTGGTTATAATTTTCAAAATGGCAATGAACATCTGCTGTACCTTCAGGCGTTATGTCTTTGCTAATTAAAATTATTTCGCAATTATATTTTTTATCTGGATGTGCATTATCATAAGCTATTACTTTTTGTCCAATTGAAAGCTTGGCAATATCTTTTTCAAATACTTTTACGTTTAAATGAATATCTGCTGGGTTTATTAGTTCAAACATAACATCGGCTGGTGTAATGTATTTACCAATATTTACATTTACTTTACTTACATAACCATTTATACTACTGTAAACATTTGTTGTTTTAGAAATATTGTTTACTGTAACGCTTGCTGGGTTTTTATTAATCAACCTTAGTTTTTCCGCAGTGGCATTCATTGTAATGCGTTGAATATTTACTTCTGCCAATGCTTGTTGTGTTATTTTATCGCTACTGGCTTGGCTTTGGTTCAGTTCTTTTTGACGCTTATATTCTAACTCGGCAAAATGTAATTTCGACTTTGCCGATAAATAGTCTTGTTGTAACTGAATGTATTGTTGGTCTTCCATTACAGCTATTACTTCACCTTTACTAATATGCATACCAGGCAATAATTTGGTATTGCGTAAATATCCGCCTAACGGTACACTTACCGAAACCAAATTTTGTGGTGGCACATCTATCTTTCCATTTAATTTTAAAATGGTTGCAATATTTTTTTCTTCCAAAATAGTGGTTTCAATATTTGCATTTTTAAATTGAGCATCTGTAAGTGTAACTACATTTTCGTTTGTTATAGTTGCTGTTTTTTCAATTGATGTTGTTTTGCTTTTACAAGCAAATAGCATTAATGATATTATGAGTATTGCTATGATATATTTCATCGTTAAAATTATTTTGATGTGATAAAATTAATGGCAATAATGCTTTCATTTAAAGCATTAACCGCTTCAATATAATTACTTTGAATGGCTATTGCTTGATTGGTAAGCATTACAAAATCTAAATAATTAATTTCGCCATTTATAAATTGCTTGTTTGCAGTTTGTGTAATTAAACTAGCATTTTTAAGCCCCGATTCTTCAAAATATTTTACAGCTTCGACATTGTTTTGATAAGTAGTAAAAATTTGTTTGTATTGATTTTGAAGATTTATCAAATTGGATTGATATTGGCTTTGCAAAATACCCTCTTGTAATTTTGCTGCTGCAAGCCTTGCTTTTTGTGCTTTAGCAAATATGGGTATGCCAATACCAAGCTGTACAGAATTAAAACGTTTACTGCCTGTATATAACTTATTATCTGCACCAGTACCTTTAAAACTATTATTAAAATAACCCAATGAAAAGTCAGGCAACAGTTTTGATTTCTCTACACTTGTTTGAGCTTGAGCTATTGCTTTTTGCTGTTGTATAATTTTAAGCAATGGATTGTTTGCAATACTAGTAGTATCTGCAAGTACAACATTTAGCATTTTGTAATTAGCTACTACTGGCTCAAATATTTGTGTGGTATTTAACAATAATTGCAATTCTAAAATGGTAGTTTCTATTGCTTGTTGTACTTGCCTTAGTTGCAACACAATATTTGCTCTTTGAGTTTCTGCAGTTGTTTTTTCTAAAATATTACTTTCGCCCTTTTGCAAACGAAGGTTAGCTTTTGTATAAAAATTATTATACAAAGTATCTGCAAGTAGTAATAGTTTTTTCTTTTCTTTTAAATAAACAACATTGTAAAAAACTTGGGTAACTGCTTTTTTTATTTCATGCTCTTTTAATGTAATGCCTAATAGTGCTGCATTATACTCTTCTGTCACAAGTTTCTTTTGCATTTTATACACTGTTGGAAAAGCAATGCTTTGTGCAATACCAAATTTAGTATCGCTATATGCACTATTTATTTGCCCATACTCCGCTACTACATTTGTTTTAGGAATTTCTGTTGCGGTTTTTATTAATGCTTTTGCATAAGCCGATTTTAACTGTTCGTTTTTTATTTGATTGTTGTTTTGCATAGCAATTTTAATAGCACTATCTAGGCTTATTTTTTGCTGTGCAAAACCATTTAATACTAATAGGAAAAGCGATGATACAATAGCTAATTTTCTAGTTGTAATGGCACTTATTCTAACACCTTTTTCAAATAAAATATACAAAAGTGGTAAAACATATAAAGTTAAAAATGTAGCTACCAACAAGCCTCCAATTACCACAGTTGCTAATGGTCGTTGTACTTCGGCACCTGCACCATTGCTTATTGCCATTGGTAAAAAACCTAATGAGGCTACAAAGGCCGTCATTAAAACTGGACGTAAACGTAATTTTGTTCCTGTTAAAACAATTAGATATAAATTTTTCATTCCGTTATTTTTTAATCGATTAAATTCTGCAATTAATACAATACCATTTAGTACTGCAACGCCAAAC
>JAGNRZ010000260.1 GCA_017988335.1 Ferruginibacter sp. | reverse complement strand
ACTTGCACTAATGATGCACCAGCTTGTATTTTTTCATTAGCATCAGCAGCAGTAAAAATACCACCACTACCAATAATAGGTATTTTGCCATTTGTTTTTTGGGCAATGTATTGTATTACTTCTGTAGTTCTTTGTTTTACAGGTAAGCCGCTTAAGCCGCCCAATTGACTACTGACTACTGACGACTGACCACTTAACCCTTCTCTGCTAATAGTTGTATTGGTTGCCACTAAACCATCTAAATTTATTTCAAGGGCTAAATCTATTACATCGTCTAATTGTTCTGTAGTAAGGTCGGGTGCTATTTTTAATAAAATTGGTTTAGGGTTTAGGAGTTTAGTGTTTAGGTTTTGCAAATTTCCTAAAATCTTTTTTAAAGAATCCTTCTCTTGCAATTCTCTCAATCCCGGTGTATTTGGGCTGCTTACATTTACCACAAAATAATCTACGTATGAGTGTAAGGCTGTAAAACAAATTTCGTAATCTTTCCAAGCATCTTCGTTGGGGGTGGTTTTGTTTTTGCCAATGTTACCTCCTACAATCATGTACGGTGTTAGATGTTTGGTGTACGACTGTTGTTTGTTTTCAGTATTATCTCGTACATCTAACTTCGTACATCGTACATCTTTCCACGTCTTCAACCTCTCCACAACCTTATCAACACCATCGTTATTAAACCCCATTCGGTTAATTAAGGCTTTATCTTTGGGTAATCTAAATAGTCGTGGCTTATCATTTCCTGCTTGAGGTTTTGGAGTTACGGTGCCTATTTCTACAAAGCCAAAGCCAAGGGCTTCTAATTCGTTTAAATACCTAGCATTTTTATCAAAACCAGCCGCTAAACCTACTTTATTTGGGAATTGAATATTGAATATTGAATATTGAATATTTCCTTTAGGGCAAAACATCTTTTTAATTAATGATTTACCAAATGGCAGCCTGCAAATTAATTTTAAACTGTTCATGCTAAAATAATGCACCCATTCTGGCTCAAATAAAAATAAAAAAGACCGCAGCAGTTTATACATAATGTGGCAAAGATAATTGAGTTTGATTTTTTAATAAGAACTACTACCTTTGGTATATGGTTGCATAAACAACTAAACAGGTGATAGCAAATGGTTCATAGTTCATAGAAACTAATTATGCTATCACCCATGAACTATGAACTATTAACCATGAATGTATAAATAATGCAAGAAGCATACATTGTAGCAGGCTACAGAACTGCAGTTACTAAAAGCAAAAAAGGTGGTTTTAGATTTACTAGACCCGATGATTTGGCCATTGACGTAATTAGAGGATTGCTGGCAAGTGTACCACAGCTTGACCCCAAACAAGTAGATGATGTAATTGTAGGAAACGCTGTGCCTGAGGCGGAGCAAGGGTTACAAGTGGGTCGTATTATTGCGGCAAGGGCTGTAGGTTTTACTGCAGCTGGTATTACTATTAATAGATATTGTGCAAGTGGCTTAGAAGCTATTGCTACGGCTACAGCAAAAATTAGAAGTGGCATGGGTGAGTGTTTTATTGCTGGCGGTGTAGAAAGTATGAGCCTGGTGCCAACAGCAGGTTGGAAAACTGTACCAGCTTATAGCATTGCTAAAGATGAACCCGATTATTATTTAAGCATGGGCTTAACTGCCGAGGCAGTAGCTAAAGAATATAATGTAAGTAGAGAAGACCAAGATGCTTTTAGTTACAATAGTCATGTAAAAGCTGGTAACGCAATCAAGGAAGGGTATTTTAAAACTGGTATTTTACCCATTAATGTAGAAGAGAGTTACTGGGATGAAAAAGACAAAAAACAAAAGAGAAATTTTATTGTAGATACAGATGAAGGCGTAAGAGCCGATACAAGCATTGAAGGGCTAGCAAAATTAAAACCTGCATTTGCAACAGGCGGATGTGTTACTGCTGGTAACAGCTCACAAACTAGTGATGGTGCAGCTTTTGTATTGGTAATGAGTGAAAGATTGGTGAATAGCTTGGGCTTAAAACCAATTGGCAGATTAGTTAATTGTGCAAGTGCTGGTGTGCATCCTCGTATTATGGGTATAGGCCCAGTTGAGGCAGTGCCAAAAGTATTGAAACAAGCTGGCTTGAGTTTAAATGATATTGATTTATTTGAGTTGAATGAGGCTTTTGCATCTCAGTCTTTAGCGGTTATTAGGGAGTTGGGTTTAAATCAAGATATAGTAAATATTAACGGCGGTGCTATTGCGTTAGGGCATCCGCTAGGTTGTACTGGTGCTAAGCTGACTATTCAAATACTAAATGATATGAAACGCCTTAATAAAAAATACGGCATTGTAACGGCTTGTGTTGGCGGTGGACAGGGTATTGCAGGGATTATTGAGAATATTGATTAAAAGCAGTACACATAAAAAATTAATATGCCCAAGCGTTGTGTTTGGGCATATTTTTTGTTATCTTACGGCTATAAATGGCTTTTTAGCTGAGTATAAAAATAATACCAATTAGACATTAAAATTATACTGTCAGCCTTGTAAAAGTCACATAATTCGGTAACAAAATCAAAATTATTAAATTGATTTTGTTATGGCAATAAATGTAAAAGATATGACTGTGGAACGGAAGTATTTAGATACTTATCGTTTTATGA
>JAGNRZ010000259.1 GCA_017988335.1 Ferruginibacter sp. | reverse complement strand
GTATGAATAGTGGTATTGCAGGCTCTTATGATCGTGGATTAAATGAAGAGGTGGATATTTATGAAAATACATTCGTTGATAACTTTGATGCAATAGAGTGTGATGGCTATTGGACAAACTTAAGAGTTTGGAAAAACGAAATTATTAGGCCTATGGCTGGAATATCTGCTGCACCCCCATTGATTGGGCCAAGATATTTTTATAGAAATGTATTTTATGGGATGAAAGGTAGGCGTAACGAAAGATATGATCCACATTTTATTGGATGTTACCCTGTTAGCTCCAATTACAAAGGGCAGGCTGTTGGAATAAAAACAAACTCTGGTTACGCTGGCAAAGGTATTCGTGGAAACTTATATTTTTTTAACAATACTTTTTTTTCTTCGGATACATTAGGCTTTGTTTTTACTTCATGGGCTGGCGAATGGAAAAAAGCGGTATTTATTAATAATATTTTTGCACATGAAAATAGCTATCCCATCTTTTATGTTAATATTGCAAATTCTCCAATAAATTCTAATTTTCAAATTCATTCAGTTACAGATGATTATTTTACATACAATCCAAATTCTGTCATAATAAAAGCTAAGCATATTCATGGTCAATATAATTGTACAGAAGTAAATAGTGTAGATATTTTACAAAGCACACTAACTAAATTATCAGGAAGCCCCAACATACTAATACAAAATCCCCTTCAAACAAATCCAAATTTTAATTTAACTAAAAACAATATGTTTGAATTAAATAATAATAGTAGTTTGATTAATGCTGGAACTATTATACCTGGGTTTTATGATTACCAAGGAAGCAAGCCAGATATTGGTGCAAAGGAAAAAATAGTAATGCAAAAGAATTAGTAAAAAATAATTTTTGATTTTACCATAGATAATGATACAACAATGTATTTTGTAAAAAGAAGGCGTGTTTTTATTAAAATAATTCTTTGCAACATATAGTTTTTCAAATAGATGCTCCATACCTAACACCAGTGCCCTTTATAGGAAAAAGAAATGAAAGTAGCTATCTAAGATATGTAATTGAAAAATTGCTGAGATTAAAAATGTGACGGTTGATGAAGTAGTTGATATTACAACTAAAAATGCTTTAAAAGTATTTGCATAATATTTGCAGAGAGGAAGGGATTCGAACCCTCGATACAGTTACCCGTATACAAACTTTCCAGGCTTGCTCCTTCAACCACTCGGACACCTCTCTGTAAAATGGATTGCAAATGTATAGTAAAAAATTATTCCAACACTTTTTCCATTTGCATACTACGGCTTCCCTTTATTAAAAAATAGGTATCAATAAAATTATTGTTATGCATCCATTCTTTGGCTAGGGTAGAGGTGTCAAAATAAGTATAAGGATGTGGTATTGTTTTAAAATCTCCACCTACTAAAACAACATTTTGCCAATTATGCATTTTTAATAAATCAACTATGGCTTGGTGTTCTACTTTACTTTCGTTGCCTAACTCCATCATGCCGCCTAGTAGCAATATTTTTTTATTTGCATCTACTTTAGCAAAATTTTCAATAGCTAATTTCATACTACTTGGGTTAGCATTATAAGCATCTAAAATAATGGTGTTGGTATCTTTTTTTATGAGCTGGCTTCTGCTATTACTTGGTGTATAAGATTCAAGTGCTTGTTTTATTTTTTTAGCATCTACTTTAAAATATGTACCAATAGCTACTGCGGCTAATACATTTGGTAAATTATAACTACCTACTAATTGTGTTTTTATGGTTTCGGTTATTCCTTGTGTGATATCTACTTGCAAAAAAGTATCATTTTGTAAAACATTACCCACTATATCTGCATTTGCAGTGCCATAGCTAAAAATAGAGGCTATGCCTTTACTCATTTCTATTAGGTAATCATAATCCTTCATAATAAAGCAAGTGCCATTATTTGTTCTTAAATAATCAAATAATTCACCTTTGCCTTTTCGTATTCCTTCCACTCCTCCAAAACCCTCTAAATGAGCCTTGCCACAATTTGTAATTAAGCCATGTGTGGGTTGTGCATATTTACAATAGCCTTCAATTTCTTTTTGATGGTTGGCACCCATTTCTATCACTGCAATTTCTACATCTTTTTTTATTTTTAGTATGGTAAGAGGTATACCAATATGGTTATTTAAATTGCCTTCTGTTGTATATGTTTTATAAGAGGTAGTTAGTACCTGATGTATTAGTTCTTTAGTAGTAGTTTTTCCGTTGCTACCTGTAATAGCTATAAATGGTACTTGCCTTCCGTTAGGCATGGTATTAAATTGTTCTCTATGATGCTGGGCTAATGATTGTAAAGTTTGCAGTACATCTTTTACTTTTATTATTTTGGCAGATGTTGTATTAATATCTTCATCAACTATAGCATAAGCAGCACCAAGTTCAATGGCTTGTTGTGCAAACAAATTGCCGTTAAAATTTTCACCCTTTAGTGCAAAAAATAAATCATCCTTTTTTATTTTTCTAGTATCGGTTTGTACACTGGGGTGGTTTAAAAATAGTTTATATAAATCTTCAATTTGCATAAAACAAAAATACATGAGATATAGGGAATAAAAAAAGCAACACCTTTTTTGATGTTGCTTTTTTAAGATTTATAAAGAATTTATTTTTTCTTTTTTCTT
>JAGNRZ010000008.1 GCA_017988335.1 Ferruginibacter sp. | reverse complement strand
CTAATACTATATATATAATAACCCAAAAGGCTTTGCTGTCAATTGTAAAATAACTAAGTATTTTTCTACCCAAGTAACCACAAAGGCTTCCGCCTAATGCAAATGTTATTAAAATAAGTAATACCTGTAAGCCATTTACCCCCCAATGCTGTTGCAGCTTTTTAAACATGCCGCAAAAGTGAGTTAAAAAAAGCAAAATTTATTATTAATAAAGAAAAAATTTAAAATGCTTAAAATGTCTTACAAAAACATGACAATTACTGGCCCTATTTACATGCAATTGCCTGAAACCCACACCAGATAAGGAAAAAAAAAATTTCAAAATGTTGATATTATGTGGGCATCGTAACGTATTTTTGCAGCCGAATAGGATATTTTTCCACTTTAGACCCGATATAACTGTATGAGTCGTTTAAGAAAAATCTTTAACAAATTTTTTGTTGGTCTTTTCCTGCTTGCATGTCTGTTAGTTTCCAATACTTCTTTTGCCCAAGATGGTGAAGCCTTATTTAAAAGCCTTTGTGCTAATTGTCATAAGCCAGACAAGGATTTTACAGGCCCAGCTTTAAAAGGTTGGAAAGAGAGACAACCAGAAGGTTGGATTTATAAGTGGATAGCTAGTCCAGGAGGTACAACAGATGCTTATGCAACAGCATTAAAGGCAAAATGGGTTTCTGGTGGTGTAATGACTGCATTTCCACAATTGAAAAAACAAGAAATTGACGCTATATTAAAATATGTGGATGATTATGCACCGCCGCCACCCCCTACTGTTGACCCTAATAAGCCCAATACCAATGGTGCAGACGGCAACTCTCTTCTTTTTGGTATTTTAACCCTAGTACTAGCTTTAGTAGCCTTTATATTATTACAAGTAAATAGCAATCTTAGAAAATTATCAGATGAAAAATCTGGTATTCATAGAAGTGAGCCTGTACCATTCTATAAAAACAAAACGTATTTAATGGTGGGTATTTTAGCCTTATTTGCTGTAGGCGGTTACTTTACAATTAATGGAGCTATTGGTTTAGGTCGTCAAACAAATTACCAGCCAGAGCAACCCATATATTATAGTCACCAAGTACATGCTGGTACTAACCAAATTAGTTGTTTGTACTGCCATGGTACAGCACAAGATAGTAAGCATGCTGGCATACCATCGGTAAATGTGTGTATGAACTGTCATAAGTCTATTAGTAAATACGAAGGGCCAGATAAGTTAGAAAGAGAAGATGGTACTGCCGTAAATGGTACTGCCGAAATACAAAAATTATACGATTACGCTGGTTGGGATGCTGCTACCAAAACATATAAAGCTGATAATAATGGCGACGGAATACCTGATGGTGCTAGACCAATTCCTTGGGTAAAAGTTCATAACCTACCCGACCATGTGTATTTTAACCATAGCCAACATGTTAGCGTAGGTAAACAGCAATGTCAAACCTGCCATGGCAATATTCAAGAAATGCCAGAGGTTTACCAGTTTAACAATTTAAGCATGGGCTGGTGTGTAAACTGCCATAGAGAAAGTAAAGTTGACTTCTTTAACAAGGCAGATAGCACTGGTAACAAGTTTTACAGCATTTACGAAAAATTCCATAACGATATTAAGAATAAGAAGATTGATAGCGTAACAGTTGAAAAAATAGGCGGAACGGAATGTCAAAAATGTCATTATTAAACCTCTAAATCCCCTAAAGGGGACTTAAGGAGAAGATATACATTTTGAAATATTTATCATAACACAAATAAAGCCCCTTTAGGGGTTGGGGTAAATTATGAGTAATAAAAAATACTGGCAAAGTTTTGGAGAATTAAATCAAACTGAAGGGTTTGAAGCAGCTACCAAAAATGAGTTTAAGGAAGAGCTATTGCCTTTAGCCGATTTAGATGATAAGGGCTTATTGGATGCAAAATCTCCACGTAGAGACTTTCTTAAATATTTAGGTTTTAGCACTGCGGCTGCAGCTGTAGCGGCAAGTTGCGAAATGCCTGTACGTAAGTCGGTGCCATACTTACAACGCCCCGATAATGTTATACCCGGTGTGGCTAACTACTATGCATCTACCTACGTAAATGGTGGCGATGCAATACCAGTAGTAGTAAAGCAAAGAGATGGCAGACCCATTAAAATTGAAGGAAACGACGTAAGCAAATTAACAAATGGCGGTACAAGTGCACAAGCACAAGCATCTGTTTTAGATTTATATGATGTAACTCGTTTGCGTTACCCTATGCAAAAAGATGGTAAGGAATTTAAAGAAGTTACCAGCTTTGATGCTTTTGATAAAATGGTAGGCGCTGCAATAGCAGGAAAATCTGTAGCGGTATTAACTGGCACAGTAAGCTCACCAAGTACCCAACAAATAATAAACGAATTTTTAGCTAAATACCCAGGTAGCCGCCACGTTCAATACGATGCGGTGAGCTACAGCGGAATGATATTGGCAAATGAGGCTTGCTACGGCAAAAAAGCAATTCCTGGTTATCATTTTGATAATGCAAAAGTAATTGTAAGCCTTGGTGCCGATTTTTTAGGCACATGGTTAAGCCCTGTTGAATTTAGCAGCCAATACGCAAAAAATAGAAAAGTAAAAGGCAATAAACCAGAGTTAAGCAAGCATATTCAGTTTGAAAGTATGATGAGCTTAACAGGTAGTAATGCCGATGATAGATATTTACACAAGCCATCTGAAACAGGTGCAGTAGCCTTAGGTTTATTAGCTGCATTAGGCGGTAGCGTAACAGCACCTTCTATTGCCGATGCTAAATTAGCGGCTGGTATAAAAGCCACTGCCGAAGCATTAAAAGCTAATGCTGGTGCAGGTTTGGTAGTATGTGGCAGCAACGATGTAAATGTACAAGTAATTGTAAATGCTATAAACGAAGCTATTGGTGCTAATGGTAAAACCATTAACTGGGCTTCTACATCAAACTATCGTAAAGGTGTAGATGCTGATATGAATACTTTGGTAAACGACATGAATGGCGGCACTGTAGGTGCGGTAATTGTATGGGGTGTTAATCCATCTTATTCTTATAGCGATGCTAAAAAATTCAACGATGGATTAAGCAAAGTAGTTTCTATTTCTTGTAATGCAACAATGGATGAAACTACAGAAATGTGTAAGTATATCATCCCATCTCACCACTGGCTTGAAAGCTGGGGCGATGCTGAACCTAAAACAGGTTACTACAGCATGATGCAGCCTACCATCAATCCTTTATTCAAAACAAGAGCATTTCAAACTACATTATTAAAATGGTCTGCCTCTACCGTGGCAGATTACGAAACATATTTTAAAGCATTTTGGGCTACTAAATTAGGTAGTGCAGAGGCGTATAATAAAGCATTGCAAGATGGTGTAGCAGAGCCTGCAACACCTGTAGTAGCTGGTGCTTCTTTTAGCGCTGGTAAAGTAGCTGAAGCGGCTACAAAATTAGCTGCTGTAAAAGGTGGTCAATACGAAGTAGTGCTTTACGAAAAAGTAGGTGTAGGTAACGGTAGCCAAGCCAATAACCCTTGGTTGCAAGAATTACCAGACCCAATTAGTAAAGTAACTTGGGATAACTATGCAATGATGGGTACTGTTATGTACAAAGAGTTGTATGGTAAAGATGTATTAAAAGATAAAGGTGCTAGCGACTCTTACGAGGTAAATCCAGAAAAGCCCGTAATTAAAATTACGGCTAACGGAAAAAGCCTTGAGTTGCCTGTATTATTAATACCGGGTATTCAAAAAAATACAATAGCTGTAGCCGTTGGTTATGGTCGTCAAAGTGCTAATAAAGAAAACACTGCAGAATATATTGGAAGAGCTGCAAACGGAGCTGGTAAAAACGCCTATATATTAGCTGGCTTTAATGGTACTACCATTCAATATTCAAGCGATGTTAAAATAGAAAAAACATCTTCTACCTATCCATTAGCACAAACACAGGTGCATGGTTTAACAGAAGATAGACCCATAATATACGAAACAAGTTTGCATCAATTTATTGCTAACCCTGGCGAAATGATGCATCATATAAATGAGGAAAAGCTTGATATTACAGCTAACGGCAGTAAAGATTATGTGAAAGATGCAACTATGTATCCTCACTTTGATAAGCCGGGTGTAAAATGGGGTATGAGTATAGATTTAAATACTTGTACAGGTTGTAGTGCTTGTGTAGTAGCTTGTAATGCTGAAAACAATGTAAGCGTAGTTGGTAAAATACAAGTACAAAGAGCACACGAAATGCACTGGTTACGTATTGATAGATACTTTACTGGCGAAGATTTAGAAAATCCAAGAGTGGTATTTCAACCCATGATGTGCCAACATTGTGATAATGCTCCTTGTGAGAATGTATGCCCAGTTGCTGCCACTAACCATAGCAGTGAGGGCTTAAACCAAATGACTTATAACAGATGTATTGGTACAAGATATTGTGCAAACAACTGTCCTTATAAAGTACGTAGATTTAACTGGTTAGATTATACAGGTGCAGATAGCTTCAAAGACAATCAAAAACCATTAATTGGTTCTGATATGGATGAAGTAGTAATGCAAATGAATGAAGATTTAACTAGAATGGTATTAAACCCAGATGTTACTGTACGTAGCCGTGGTGTTATCGAAAAATGTTCATTTTGTGTACAACGATTACAAGAAAGCAAGTTAGAAGCTAAAAAACACCAAGATCCGTTAATGGTTCGTAATGTAAAAACGGCTTGTATGCAGGCTTGTCCTACCCATGCTATTAGCTTTGGTAATGTAAATGATGCAGCAAGTGATGTAAGCCAAGCAAGAGAAGATAAGAATAGAAATTTTTATGTGTTAGAGCAATTGCATGTGTTACCTAACGTAAGCTACTTAGCAAAGGTTAGAAATACAGATACTCATATGGGTGGGCATGGTGAAGAGGTGAAATTAGCAGCAGGTGAAAAGCATGAAGCTAGTAAGCCAGAAGAGAAAAAGGCAGAGGCAGTGCATCATTAAAATAGGCTTTGTTGTTTAAAGAGCAACAAATACGCTATGATAAAAGGTGAATAATGATATGCGGTACAAGAGTGCGACGCCAACCTGCCGGCAGGTGAAGTTGAAAAAAGAAATATTGTTGAGACAATAAAAAAGAATAAAACATAATTAGCTATTAACAATGAACTATTAGCTATTAACCAAAGTTTATATGTCATTACTAAAATACGAATCGCAACTAAGGGAGCCGTTGGTGGATGGTAACAAGGATTATCACCAAGTAACGGAAGATATTGTAAGCCCAATAGAGATGAAGCCAAGCCGCTTGTGGTACATTGGTTTTTGGATAAGCGTAGGCTTATTACTTTTTGGGGTATATAGTATTTACAGAGAGGTAACTTATGGTATTGGGCAATGGAACTTAAATAAAACTATTGGATGGGGTTGGGATATTACCAATTTCGTATGGTGGGTAGGTATTGGTCATGCTGGTACGTTAATTTCGGCTATCTTATTATTATTCCGCCAAGGTTGGAGAACAGGGGTAAACAGAGCTGCAGAAGCGATGACAATTTTTGCGGTAATGTGTGCTGGTCAGTTTCCTATATGGCATATGGGTAGAGTGTGGATGGCTTTCTTTGTATTGCCTTATCCAAACACAAGAGGCCCATTATGGGTAAACTTTAACTCTCCATTACTTTGGGACGTATTTGCGATATCAACTTATTTCACCGTTTCATTATTATTTTGGTATAGTGGTTTATTACCTGACTTTGCTACAGTAAGAGATAGAGCAAAAACAAAGTTTAGAAAAATGATGTATGGTGTTGCTGCATTTGGTTGGAGTGGTAGTACAAAACACTGGCAACGTCATGAAAGTTTATCATTAGTATTAGCTGGTTTATCAACTCCACTTGTACTTTCAGTACATACCATTGTATCTTTTGACTTTGCTACTTCAATAGTTCCTGGATGGCATACTACCATTTTCCCTCCTTACTTTGTGGCTGGGGCAATTTTCTCTGGCTTTGCCATGGTGCAAACGCTGATGATTGTGGTACGTAAAGTATTAAACTTACAAGATTATATTACCCTTGGGCATATTGAGGCCATGAATAAGGTAATTGTATTAACAGGTAGTATTGTGGGTTGTGCTTATTTAACAGAATTATTTATTGCTTGGTACGGACAAAACCAATATGAACTTTGGGCATTTTTTGAAAATAGAGGAAACTTATTTAGCCCTTATGGTTGGAGTTATTATTTAATGATGTTCTGTAATGTGGTATCTCCTCAGCTATTTTGGAGCAGAAAATTGCGTAGAAATATTACTGTTACTTTCTTTATGAGTATTATTGTAAACATAGGTATGTGGTTTGAGCGTTTTGTAATTATCGTTACATCTGTTTACAGAGACTTTTTACCAAGTAGCTGGAGTACATACTATAGCCCATCTATTTGGGAAATAGGTTTCTACTTAGGTACATTTGGTTTATTCTTTACTTGCTTCTTCTTATTTGCTAAATACTTCCCTGTAATTGCTATTGCCGAAATTAAATCGATTTTAAAAACAACAGGCGAAAACTATAAAGCAAAAATGACGGATATTGAAAAAGCAGATGCAGAGAAGTTTTATATAGAAGAAGTGGAACATGCACACTAATACCCCTCCGCCCCTAAAGGGGAACTGGGTTCGTAAATATTGAAATAAATAAAAATAGCTTAGGTTTTACGATATAAAAAATCGTAAATCTAAAAATCGAAAATTAATATTATGGCTGGAGGACAAAAAAAATTCGTTGTAGGGTGCTTTGATGATGAGGCAGTATTATTTCCTGCGGTGAAAAAAGTACGTAAAGCTGGGTATAAAATACATGATGTATATACACCCTTTCCTGTACATGGGTTAGACCATGCTATGGGCTTAAGAGAAACAAGCTTACACACTGCTGGTTTTATTTACGCTATTACTGGTACTACTACAGCAGTTGCATTTATTAGCTGGGTATTTACAAAAGATTGGCCGTTAAACATTGGTGGTAAGCCACACTTTGCTTTACCAGCTTGGATACCTATTACTTTTGAGTTAACGGTGTTATTTGCTGCCGTAGGCATGGTGCTTACATTTTGTTACTTATGTAATTTGGCTCCGTTTGTAAAAAAGCATGTGTTTCACCCAAGAGCTACAGATGATTTATTTGTAATGGCTATTGAGTGTACCGACAAAACCAATGACGCAGAAGTACAATCTTTTTTAAACAATGCAGGTGCAAAAGAAGTAAATGTACAAGTAGCAGAAACGGGTTGGTGGATTGGAAGATACGATAGAGAGCAAAAATTATATAAAGAAGAGAAAGGCTATTAATTGAATAATTGAAATTTAAAATTGAAATGAATAAATCAATTTATACCATATTGTTTACTGCTGTTGTTGCCTTGGCAATTACAAGTTGCGGTAGCAAACGTAATCCTGGTAAAGTTTATATGCCAGATATGGCATACAGTAGAGCATACGAAGCATATAGTGAATTAGATACTAATGTATATACAATGAACAGAACAGATGCTCATAAAATATACTTTAATGCTATGCCACCAGCAGGTACAGTTAAAAGAGGCGAATTACCAGCTTATACAGGTACAAACGATAGTGCAGGCTATAAAGCAAGTGCAAGTTTACAAAACCCAGTAACTGTATTTACAAAAGATGAATTAGCTGAGGCAGGAAGATTATATAATATTAACTGTGGAATATGCCATGGCGATAAAGGTACTGGCAACGGTCCTATAGCAGGTAAAATTGGTGCTGTAGCTAACTTAACATTACCTATGTATGTAAGTATGACGGATGGCACTATGTTTCACTCATTAACGTATGGCAAAAATAACATGGGTAGCTATGCTAGCCAATTAGATAGAAAACAACGCTGGATGGTTATAAATTATGTAAGAACATTACAACCTAAAGCAACAACAGCTGGTGGTGCAGATAGTGCATCGGTAGCAAAAAAATAAAATAAGTAATTCAATAAAAATAATTTTAAATGGCTTCTACATTCGAATTACCAGGTAGTTATAAAAAGTGGACACTGGGCTTAATTATTGCTGGTGCAGCAGCGGTATTATGGGGGTTAATTATGTATCACCCATTTGATGCTGTACAGCATGGTGCACATGGTGCTGGTCATGCTGCAGATGCTAGTGTAAACGGCACTCGTTTTTGGGCAGTAATGTTACAAAACAGTGTGTTTTGGTTATTAGTAGTTAATGCTAGTATGTTCTTTTTATGTGTAACTACTATGGCAATGGGTGGATGGCAAGTAGCATTGCGTAGAGTGCCAGAAGCTATTAGTAGCGTAGTGCCAATTTTAGGTATAATAACTTTTGTAGTGTTGTTATCAATAGTAGCATTACACCGTACAGATATTTATCATTGGTTAGATAAAGATTTATATGTAAAAGGATCTTCAACATTTGATAAAATATTGTATGGCAAAAAGGGCTTCTTAAATCCTACATTCTTTTTAGTAGTATCTGGCTTAGCTATATTCTTGTGGTGGTTTTTAGGCAAAAAAATGCGTAGCATGAGTTTGGAAACTGATAAAAACGGCCCAATGGATTATGAAACTGGTAAGGCTTGGATTTGGAAAAACACAGTTTGGGCTTCTTTATTTACTGTAACATTTGGTTTAACTGTAGCATCAACTATACCTTGGTTGTGGTTAATGAGTATAGACCCCCATTGGTACAGTACAATGTACAGCTGGTACACTTTTGCAAGCACATTTGTAAGTGGTATGAGTTTAATAGCCATATTTGTTATTTGGTTAAAAAATCAAGGCAAGTTAGAATATGTTACCGAAGAGCATTTACATGATGTAGGTAAGTTTATGTTTGCTTTCTCTGTATTTTGGGCTTACTTATGGTTCTCCCAATACATGTTAATCTGGTATAGTAATCAGCCAGAAGAAACTAAGTATTTTGTAGAAAGAATTGGTACAGCAGAAAAAAGTGGTCCTTACCATGGCATGTTCTTTCTAAATTTAATTTTAAACTTTGTATGCCCATTATTATTGTTAATGAAACGTGGTGTAAAACGTAACTGGACGTTCGTTACCTTATTGGGTATTTTAATAATATTCGGTCATTGGATAGATTTTTATCAAATGATTATGCCGGGTACATTACATGGCAAATCGCAAATGAATTTATTTGAATTTGGAGTACCATGCTTGTTTGTAGGTATAATTATGTGGGGTGTGGGTAGATATTTAACCGCTAATTCATTATTGGCAAAAAATCATCCTTTCTTAAAAGAAAGTATGATACATCATACTTAATTACATACACCAAAATAGGTGTGAGGTACATAAGTATAAAAAGTAAATAAAGGAATAATAAATATTGAAAAGTTCTCTCCCTAAATAGGGTTTAAAAATTCCAAAAGGAGTTTGGGGTGGCTTAAATAAATTTTATATGAAAGAGTTTTTATTAGTACTGTTATGTGTTTTAGTTTTTGTTGTTATTTTTCAAATAGCAAAAGCTAGTGAATATGTAAGTGTTTTAAAAGGGGAAGAGAAAACCCATAAGCAGAATAATAAGATAAATGCTTTTTTGCTTTTAGGCTTTTTAATATTTGGTATGATAGGTGCATGGTACTGCAACGAACTTTACTATGGTAAAACATTGTTTCCACAAGGTTCTGCTTCTGTTGAGGGAGAAGAAATTGATACTATGCTTATTACTACAATAATAATTACAGGTATTGTTTTTGTAATTACACAGGTGTTATTGTTTTGGTTTGCCTTTAAATATCAAGAAAAAGACGGGCAAAGAGCTTACTACTTTCCCCATAACAATAAATTAGAAATGCTTTGGACAGGTGTACCAGCAATTGTACTTTGTATTTTAGTAGTATTTGGTTTAAAAGCATGGTTTAGAATAACTGGAGATGCACCAAAAGATTCGATTGTAGTTGAAGTAACAGGTCACCAATTTGGATGGGAGTTTAGATACCCGGGTGCTGATAAGGTATTAGGAAAAAAGAATTTTAAATTAACAACTGCAACTAACAGCCTTGGTGTTGACTTTGATGACTTAGCTAGCAGAGATGATATACGTACAAGTGCTACTATGCATATACCAGTTGGTAAGCCTTGTAAAATGGTAATACATGCACAAGATGTAATACATGATGTGGGCTTACCTCACTTTCGTTTAAAAATGGATGCTGTACCTGGCATACCTACTACACAATGGTTTACACCAAAATGGACAACAGAGGAAATGAAAGTGAAAACTGGGAATCCAAATTTTACTTACGAAATTAGTTGCGATCAAATGTGTGGTGCAGGGCATTTTAGTATGAGGGGTGTTATAATTGTAGATACAGAAGAAGATTATAAAAAATGGCTTGCCACACAAAAGCCAGAGTATTTTACTGTGTTTCCAGACAAGGCACCAAAAGAAGTAAAAGCAGATACTGCTGTAGCTACTAAAGTAGTTGCCCAAGTTGTAAAAGAAAAAAAATAAATAGTTCTAATTAAGAAAATATTTTAAAGAATATGAGTAGCGTAGCCACATTACACGGAGCAGATGTTCATGCAGGGCATGATGCACATCATGAGCATCACCATCATGAAACGTTTATTAGCAAATACGTTTTTAGCCAAGATCATAAAATGATTGCTAAACAGTTTTTAATAACTGGTATTATTTGGGCAATTATTGGAGGTTTGTTTTCGGTTATTTTCCGTTTGCAATTGGGCTATCCAGACCAAACATTTCCTTTTTTGGAAGATTTTTTGGGTCAATGGGCTAAAGGTGGAAAATTGCAACCAGAGTTTTACTATGCTTTAGTAACTATGCATGGTACTATTTTAGTATTCTTTGTATTAACAGCAGGCTTAAGTGGTACGTTTGCCAACTTTTTAATTCCATTACAGGTAGGTGCAAGAGACATGGCTTCACCATTGTTGAATATGCTTAGCTATTGGTTCTTTTTTACAGCATCTATAATAATGTTTGGCTCATTATTTGTGCAAACTGGGCCTGCTAGTGGCGGTTGGACGATTTACCCTCCATTAAGTGCTTTAGGAGAGGCAAGTAGTGGTAGTAAAATAGGCATGGATTTATGGTTGGTAAGTATGGCGTTATTTATAGTATCGTCTTTATTAGGAGGTTTGAATTACATCACTACCATTCTTAACATGCGTACAAAAGGAATGAGCATGACAAGAATGCCATTAACAGTTTGGGCATTATTCTTTACTGCTGTATTAGGGGTATTAAGTTTCCCAGTATTATTAAGCGGTGCTATATTATTATTATTTGATAGAAATTTAGGTACAAGTTTTTACCTAAGCGATATTGTAATACAAGGTAAGGTGTTACCAAATGAAGGAGGCAGTGCAATTTTATTTCAACATTTATTTTGGTTCTTAGGTCACCCAGAGGTATATATTATTCTTTTACCAGCTATGGGTATGAGTAGTGAAATATTAGCAACTAATAGCCGTAAACCTATATTTGGTTATATGGCCATGGTAGCTAGTATGTTTGCAATTGCAATTTTGGCATTTTTGGTATGGGCACATCATATGTTTGTAACAGGGCTTAATCCTTTCTTGGGTTCGGTGTTTGTATTACTTACGCTTTTAATTGCTGTACCTAGTGCTATTAAGGTATTTAACTGGCTTACCACTTTGTGGAGAGGTAATATACGGTTTACGCCGGGGATGCTGTTTGCTATTGGTTTTGTAAGTTTATTTATTAGTGGTGGGTTAACTGGCATCTTCGTAGGTAACTCTGCTTTAGACTTGCACTTACATGATACATATTTTGTAATTGCCCATTTTCATATTGTAATGGGTGTTGCATCGTTCTTTGGAATGTTTGCAGGGGTGTATCACTGGTTTCCTAAAATGTTTGGTAGGTACTTAAATAACACTATGGCTTACATCCACTTTTGGGTAACTATAGTAGGGGCTTATTTAATATTTTGGCCAATGCACTACGAAGGTTTAGCTGGTATGCCACGCCGTTATTACGACTATAGCAACTGGGAAAGCTTTAAAATGTTTAGCGGTTTAAATGAGTTTATAAGCTTTGTGGCTTTAGTAGTATTTGCAGTGCAGTTGTTATTTGTATTTAACTTTTTTTATAGCATATTTAAAGGAAGAAAAGTTACTACACAAAATCCTTGGGGTAGCAATACATTGGAGTGGACAACTCCAATACGCCCTGGACATGGCAACTGGCCAGGCGAAATACCAGAAGTGTATAGAGGAGCTTATGATTATGCTAAAGATGGCAAAGAGTTTATTCCACAAACAACACCTGTGGGAGAAGATGAGAGTGATAGTCATTAATAATTGAAAATTGCTTAATGGATAATGGATAATGTTTTAAATAAATAATTTTATACTTTATTCATCACTATTAATCAACATAATGGATCAACAAGATAACGCCAACATAGCTAGTTCAACATCGTTTGGAATAGCAAGTAAAGTGAAAGATTATTTTCAACTAATGAAATTCACTTTAAGTTTTATGGTGGTGTTTAGTACAGTAATAAGTTTTCTGTTAGCACCAAACTATGAGGTGGTTTATACAAGAAATAAGTTACTATCAGTTCTTTTACTTTTTATTGGCGGAATGCTAATAACCGGAAGTGCAAATACTATTAATCAAATTTTGGAAAAAGATACCGATGCACTAATGAAACGTACAGCCAGTAGGCCTATACCAAGCGGTAGAATGAGTGTAAGCGAAGCTACTTTCTTTGCTATAATAGCTGGCGGCTTAGGCGTTTTTATTATGTGGCGGTTTTTTAACTTCCAAAGTGCAATGGTGGGTTTGTTTAGCTTGTTTTTGTATGGCTTTATTTATACACCATTAAAAAAGGTTAATTCAATATCAGTTTTAGTAGGGGCATTGCCTGGTGCATTACCTTGCTTAATTGGCTGGGTAGCAGCAACAGATGCTTTAACTGGCGAAGCAAGTTATGGCGGATGGATATTGTTTGCTATTCAATTTTTGTGGCAGTTTCCACACTTTTGGGCAATAGCTTGGGTAGCACATAAAGATTATAGTGCAGCAGGGTTTAAATTGCTACCAAGCGATAAAGGACCAACAAAGTTTACCGCATTGCAAACGGTAATGTATAGTGCATTAATGGTGCCAGTGGGTTTATTACCACATTACTTTAATATGAGTGGAGCGATAAGTATGTGGATAGTATTAGCTTGTAATATTTTTATGGTATTAGTAAGTATTAATTTGTTTATAAAGATGGATGTGAAGAGTGCTAGGTGGGTAATGTTTAGTTCTTATTTTTATTTAATGATTGTGTTGATTAGTTTATATGCTGATAAAGTAAGAGTGTAAAAGATTGTAGTAAAAATGCCTTTGCGTTTAAATAAAAAATTGATTAATAATAATTGAAGTGAATGAATACAGTGGTAATGCAACAAAAAAATAAAATACATCCACATAAATTTACTTTGTGGGTTGGGCTTGGGAGTATTGTTATGATGTTTGCAGGTTTAACAAGTGCTTACATTGTAAAACGTAACCAGGCAGATTGGGTAACATTTGAAATACCTAGATTGTTTTGGTACAGTACGGCTGCCATTATATTAAGTAGTGTATTGTTGTATTTGGCAGGTAAAGCGTTTAAGCAAAGAGAAATGGCAAAGTATCGCCAATTGGTAACAGCCACAACGGTTTTAGGAGTTCTTTTTTTAGTAGGGCAGGTAGTAGGTTTTAAACAATTGTGGGATGGAGGCAATACATTACAATCTACAGTATCATACTCGTTTTTGTATGTAATTGTGGGCTTACATGCAGCCCATGTGGTGGGTGGGGTAATAGCATTAGTAATATTGTTTAAAAATGCATTTAATACCAAAACAAAAAATTATAGTATTGTATCGGTAGATTTAGTAAGCACCTATTGGCACTTTGTAGGGGCGCTTTGGATTTATCTTTTGATTTTTTTAATGATGATAAAATAGTACGATGTACGATGTACGGAGTACGATGTAATAAAAATAATTATGTCAGCAACAACAATACCATCGGGTACAAAATGGTGGAATGGCGGTAGAAGCCCATTCAATATAAGTTACGGTAAAGTAATGATGTGGTACTTTTTAATGAGTGATGCCTTTACATTTGGTGCATTTATTATTAGCTACGCTACATTACGCTTTAGTATGAATAGCTGGGTAGATGCTAATCAGGTGTTTAACGCTTTCCCTGGTTTTCATGGGTCTGATTGGCCTTTAGCTTTTGTAAGTTTAATGACATTTATTTTAATAGCCAGTTCTGTTACAATGGTGTTAGCGGTGCATGAGGGACATCAAATGAACAAAAAGGGAGTAGAGAAGTATATGCTTTGGACAATTGTAGGTGGTGCAGCTTTCTTAGCTTGTCAAGCTTGGGAGTGGACGCATTTATTAACAGGAGAGCATTTCATTTTATCTAAAGAAGGTGTATTAAGTGCATTAAATACTACAGTAAGCCATAATCCTTGGGGTATTGAGCATGTAGATAAAGCTAATGTTTTAGCAGCTTTACCAAAAGCAAGCCCAGAAGTATTAACAGCAATGGTACATGAGTACAATCATTCATTTAATGCACATGATGCTACACATGCACAATTGGTAGACGAAGCTACAAAATTGGTAAATGCAGGTACAGCACATGTAGGTACACAAGGGCCACCTGCATTTGGTAGTTACTTTTTTGGTATTACAGGCTTCCATGGCTTTCATGTATTAAGTGGTGTGGTTATTAATATTATCATGTATATTAAAACTAAAATGGGACATTTTGATCAAAGGGGTCATTACGAAATGATAGAAAAGGCAGGCTTATACTGGCATTTTGTAGATTTAGTGTGGGTGTTTGTGTTTTTATGTTTCTATCTAATCTAATTAAATAATTTATCAAAGATATTTCAAGTATATGAGTAGTCATTCAGTATCACCAGAAATTACATTTGCACCAGAGCATGGTGGCAGTACAAAAAGAATTTGGCAAGTATTCTTATTGCTTTCAGTAGTAACTATTATTGAATTAGCAATGGGTTATTCCATGACCACGAAAGCTGGTTGGGTAGATAAGCATGGCGCTTTAGGCAAATTTTTTGTAGGAGCTATAGTAATATTATCGTTAGCTAAAGCTTATTATATTGTAGGTGTGTTTATGCACTTAGGAAGTGAGTTGCGTAATTTTAGATTAACCATTGTAACCACCTTGGCTTTATTTATTTGGTTTGTTACTGCTTTTTTGTGGGATGGTAATAGCTGGAAGAATTTGAAAAATACAGATGGTGGAAGTAGAGAGGCTCCTAAAACTGAACAACATGTTCCGGCTGTAGAAAAAGGAGCAAAGCATTAATATAAATGAATAAAAATATTTAATAAACCATCCTTAATTTAGGGATGGTTTTTTTATTGACGTACCTTTGCAACAAAAGTAATAGCCGAAAAGTTGGCAAGCCCAAATATGGAGATGTTAAAAAATATCGCCTTCTCGTCTTCTCGGTAAAAAAATAGAAAAACTGTAAAACAATTATTGAGTTACGATGTTTTAAAACTTACAACCTTTAGGTTAATTACACATGAAAAAATCAGCAGTATTCGGACTTTTATTAGCATTAGTACTTCCTTTCTCAGGCTATTTTTTTGTAAAATATTTTAGTAAAGATGCTGCACCTATGCCTCGTAAATATTTTGAGCCAGATAGTGTAGTGGTATCTACCAAAAACGGAAAAACAAGCACCGATACCATTTGGCACAAAGTAAAAAATACAAACTTTGTTAATCAATTTAACCTGCCAATAAACTTAGATAGTGCAAAAGGAAAAATTTTAGTAGTTAATACCATTTTTACAAGGTGTGGTGGTATATGTCCTAAAATTACTCAGGTAATGAAAAAAATGCAGGACACCTATGCAAAAACCGACTCGTTGCTACAGTTTATTTCTATTTCGGTTGATCCAAATTTTGATAGTGCACACCAACTTAGAAAATTTGCAGATAAGTATAATGTAAACCACGATAACTGGTGGTTTTTAACAGGCAATAAAGATGAGTTGTATCACTTTATGTTAAAAGAGCTAAAAGCAAGTATTGCAGACACCACTGTTACACCAGAATTTGTACACACCGATATGTTTTTTTTAATTGATAAAAATAGAGTTGTACGAGGGTTTTATCATTCTTTAAATGAAGATAATACTACCAACGATGTTGCAATGGGTAAGTTAGCTAGAGATATTTCTTTATTGTCGTTAGAAAAAGACAAAACAAAGCCATCAATATTTAGAAGTTTTATACCCATACTACCATTAATATTTATTGCTATTGGTATAGTTTTTTTAGTAACACTATTTTTAAATAAAAAAAGAAAAACCAGTAATTATGCTACCACCATCTCTTCAAAAAAATGATAGTAAAGCAAAGTGGTTAATAGGTATTGTATCATTTGTAGTTTTTGCAGCAGTAACTATATTAGGGAAATATAACTTAGCAGGCAAGGTGCATTTTGGGTTTGATGTGCATGTGTTTGCTTTGATTAACGCCATAATTAATGCAACAGTGGCTTTATTACTAATTGCTGGTTTAATTACCATTAAGCAAAAAAAGTATAAAGCACATAAAAGTATTATGATGTTTGCTATGCTACTTTCGGTTTTGTTTTTAGTATCATATATATGCCATCACTTGTTTGCAGGTGAAACTGCTTATGGCGAAACGGATGGTGTAAAAGGTTTAAGTGAAATGGAATTGATTGTAGCTGGTGGTATAAGAAAGGTTTATTTACTTGTTTTGCTTACCCATATTCCGTTAGCAGGTTTAGTATTGCCGTTTATTTTATTTGCAGCTTACAGGGCATTAACAGGTGAATATGAACAACATAAAAAAATAGTGCGTTATGTATGGCCAGCTTGGTTTTATGTAGCTATAACTGGAGTAGTAGTGTATTTAATGATAAGTCCTTATTACAAATAATTTATATGCGGCATAATTATTTTTTATCTACAGTAAGCATTTTTAATTATTAGTTTTAATCTTTCGTACCAAAGCTTTTTTTCTTTAATAGGATAGTGTACTTGCATAGTTATCACTTCATCATTTTTTACCCAAGTGGTTTCTATAAATTCATATTTACCTAAAAAATTATTGTAGTAGCCAATACTGTAAAAACATTTTCGATTTTTAAGTAATTCTATTTGGGTTATTATTTTACCAACTTCTTCATGAGGCTCACCCATGTACCTTGCATAAACAGAATCGATAGTTATAATACTATCAAGCATTGTATAACCAGCAACTTCAATAGTTACTTTTTTATTTTTATTATGTACAAATGAATGACTACCTCTTTGAGAGGCTGGCAATTCTTTAAACTCTTTTAATGGAAGTAGCACACAATACTCCACTTGTTCAATATTTTTAAATAGTTGCAAACCCAAGCCTATTGGCTTTGTTTGAGCAACAATAAAAGAGCTTGTAAGCAATAAAGAAATTAATGGGCTAAATATTTTCATTTTATCTTATAAAGCTAAAAAAATGATTTTAAAAAGGGTTTTATTTTTTGTTCTATCAATTCTTAATACTTTTACAGCATGGTAGAGCCAAAAAATTCCTTCGCCTCCTTTAAACTTATTCATAAAGCCATGCTGCTTGGACAAATTATTGCTACTATTATTTTTTTAACGTTAATAATAACAAAAGTACAAAGCCCTTCTTTTTTTGAGCATGATAGAATGTTTCAAATAGTAGCCTTGTTATTTACGGGCATTGCTTTTTTTGTGGGCAATATTTTATTTAAAAAGAAAATAAACGGTATTAAGGAGAATGCTCAACTAATCGTTACGCAAAGGTTTGAGCAATACCGTACAGCAAGTTTGTTGCAGTGGGCATTACTTGAGGCGGCTACATTATTTAATGGTAT
The DNA here is from genome assembly GCA_017988335.1 of Ferruginibacter sp. GTDB lineage: Bacteria > Bacteroidota > Bacteroidia > Chitinophagales > Chitinophagaceae > Ferruginibacter. The sequence goes on along the minus strand of JAGNRZ010000008.1, from coordinate 18,595 downwards.
AGCTTATTTTTTGGTAGGTAACTATGCGTTTATAGCATTAGCAGCAGTAATTATTTTGTTATTTGCAATGCAAGCCCCAAATAAAACAAAAATGGCGTTGCAATTAGGATTATCTCCTCAAGAATTAGAGGATTTATAATGTTTCTACAACTATTTTTATTGGGCTTAAATAAATAATTTTTACTGGAATTGCATCATCAATCTTCACTCCATCTTTAACAGGCAGCTTGGCTTGTATTTTATCGCTTATTACATTTACATATATGCCGTGTGGTTTTAAGGCATAAACTTTAGCCTCTACAGTTATTTTTTGTTTAAATGCTTTTTCTGCTACATAGTACTCTGGTATGTATTTTACTTTAGTAAGCTGTGCAAATGCTTTTTCTTTATTGTGAGTATTTTCTAAAGTAAAATTTACTTGTTCGTTTAACTCTTGCTCGGTAAACTTTACTTGCCATGGCGATGTTTGTACTGGTAAAAAAAGATAACTATCAATTTCTTTTACAAAATATTTTCCATCTGCTTCTTTTAAATAACCAATAAATAAATTATTGGTTTTGGCTTTGTTTACCAATACATCTAATGCTTCGTTGTATTTATATTGAATATTTAAGGCTACCATTTTATCTCCTCTATCGCTAAGCTTGGCTATAAAATGTACTACATCACCTATGTGAAATAAGTGCTTTTTTTTAATTATCTTTTTATCAATTAACTCCTGTTGTGTTTTATCATCAACTTTTCCATTTATGTTTTTTTTCTTAGTACCAGCTTGGTATTCAATCATTACATATTGCTTTTCATGATTTACAAACGAAACCTTGCCTAATAAAATAGTGTTGCTCATAATGTTATAAACTTAATTCAATTGCTGGATCCCAAAATCGGGTTTTAAAATCTTCTATAGTATCTTTTTTTACAGCTACACCATCTTTTTTTAAAAGCTCTTCCATTTTTGTTGGTGTTTCAAAATGAAATTTTCCTGTAAGCATACCATTTCTATTGACTACACGTTGTGCCGGTACTTTTGGCTTTGCACTGTGTGCCGCATTCATTGCCCAGCCTACCATTCTAGCGCTAAGCTTGGTACCTAAGTAATTTGCAATAGCGCCATAGCTGGTAACTCGGCCTTTAGGTATTTGCCTAACTACATCATACACATCAGTAAAAAAACTATACTCTTTAGGAGTTTTTTTAACAGGAAGTTTTTCTGTTTTAGTTGTAGATGATTTTTTAGTAGCTATTTTCTTTTTCATTCAGCCTTAAAGATAGTAATTCGCTGCGTTTTGGCTCTGCTACATTTTTATATTCAAAAGGGCAGTGCATGCAGCCATTGCCACAGCATGTACCTTTTTCTAAATGAAATTTTGCAGTAAGCACCATATAACCAAGGTCGTTATAATAAAAATCTTCGCCCTCAATCAGCTTTTTCTTCATCTTTTAAAATTTCTTGAAATACAGCATCCATATCTTTAATTTGATTAGGCAGCTTAAATTGTAGGTAATGAATTCTTTTACTTTGAGCAATGTCTAAACTTTCGTAATGTGTTTTTATTAGTAAGTCTTGCCACACATTTGTTGATTGGTAAACATTACTATTTTCTTCAACAAGTAAAAGCCCATAATGTTCAATTACTTTTTTGGTAAAGTTAAATAAATGAGGAGAGTCTGTTTTTAAATGAATGCACCCTTCTTTCTTTAACACTTGTTGGTATAAGCGTAAAAACCTTGGGTGTGTTAATCTTTTTTTTGCTTTTGAAGTACGTAATTGAGGGTCGGGAAAAGTTATCCAAATTTCATCTATTTCGTTAGCAGCAAAATAATCAGGTAGCATTTCTATTTGAGTACGTAAAAAAGCAGCATTACTTAAATTATTATCCAAACACTTTTTTGCACCAATATACATTCTATTGCCTTTTATATCTACTCCTATAAAATTTTTATTGGGGTATAAGGCTGATAAGCCAACAGTATATTCACCTCTACCACAAGCTAATTCTAATATTATTGGATTATCATTTTCAAAATAAGTATTCCATTTTCCCTGCATGTTTTGAGGATATTCCAAAACATTGGCAAAGGTTTTTATTTGTGCAAAACGTAGTAATTTTTTTTGTGCCATTGGGCGGCAAAGGTAATAAAATGAGGTGCATAAAAAAGCCTTTCGATATTTATCGAAAGGCTAAAAAAAGCTGTAGGGGAAGGGTTCGAACCTTCACGGGGACGTTAGCCTTTGAGCAAAAAAGAAACAGTCGCTAAACTATTTCAACCTGGTGGTCGACCCCAGTCGGTACACCTGCAGATATACCGGCATTACTCAATGTTTATCCGTGGCTCCCCACCCTCGAGACAAGAGGGTATGTCTGCCAAAAATTTCATCACCCCACAGTGTTAAGAACTATTGTAACACAAATCTATATAAAATACCATTATATTAAAAATAATTTATAAAAAATTTGGAAAATATAGAAATTATTTAAATATTTGTATAAAATATTGAAATAATACTAATTTAATTTTATAAAATGGCTGCTAAATTAAATCTCGACAAATTAGACCTTCAAATCATTCATGAAATGATGGAAACTGCAGAAGTATCTTATGCCGACTTAGGTAAAAAACTTTTTGTAAGTGGCGGTACCATTCATGTTCGTATAAAAAAGCTACAAGAATTTGGTATAGTTAAAGGTACAAAATTAAATGTTGACTTAAAGCAACTGGGTTACGATATCACCGCTTTTGTTGGTATTTATTTAGAAAAAAGTGATTTATATGATAGTGTTGCAAAAGACCTGATGAAAATACCAGAAATAGTTAGACTAAATTATATAACAGGCAACTATAGTATGTTTATAGAAATTGTTTGTAAAGATATTAATCAATTACGGTATGTACTACACGATGAACTGCAAAAGATAAAGGGAATAGAACGTACAGAAACCTTTATTTCGTTAGAAGAAGGCTTTAGTAGAAATGTAAATGTGTTAAGAGGAGAGTAAACTTAATTTTTTACATCCACAGCATCCCTCAATCCATTGCCTAATAAGTTAAATACTAATACTAAAAGCATAATGGCAATACCTGGTATTAATGCTAAAAATGGATTGTTTGTAATTATGAAGTTGTAATTCTCTTTTATCATTAATCCCCAACTTGGTTGCGGCGGTTGTACACCAATGCCCAAAAAACTTAAACCAGCTTCTACAATAATAGCTGTGGCAAAAGTGCTTGCCGCTAAAACCAATACTGGCCCCATAATATTGGGTAAAATATGCCTAACAATTATTCTTATGTTGGTAAAGCCTAAAGCTTTTGCTGCCGTAATATATTCTAATTCTTTTATAGCTAATACTTGCCCTCGTACAAGCCTAGCAACTGGTACCCACATAGTTAAACCCACTGCAATAAATATTTGCCAAAAACCTTTGCCTAATGCTATAGTAATGGCAAATACTAAAAGTAAGGTAGGTATACTCCAAGTAACATTTACCAGCCACATAATTACAGCATCTGTTTTACCTTTAAAATAACCAGCTAATGCTCCTAAAATAATTCCAATGCTTAAAGCAATAATTACTGCAATTAAGCCTACAGCAAGGCTAACTCTAGTACCAATAATTAAGCGACTTAAAATATCTCTACCAAACTTATCGGTACCTAACCAATATTTTTTTGTTACAATATTTTTTTGGGTAAGAAGATGAGGTTGATTGTTGGTTATGTTGTTGATAGAAAAAAATTGTACAACGGAAGTATCATCATCAATAAACTTTTCAATAAAAAGAGTATCGCCTTTAACTTTATATCCGCTAATTGGTATTAGTTGGTAATGTTTTTTTTTGCCATTTAAGAAATGATCAATCCAAGAGCCTTCCCAATATTTTCTTTCCTCAATTTTTAAAAACTGTTGTGTATATCCTAATTTTTTTGCTTGAATTTCCACCGTTTGAAAATCGGCGTTTGGGGAATTGTCTGGGGCTATTAAATATCCAAAAATAGCAACAAGTACAGCTATTACAATTATAAACAAGCCAAACATGGCCCCCTTATTTTTTTTAAGGCGCTGCCAAGTTTGTTGTTTAAAAGAAAATGATTGTTGCATTAATTAAATGGCTTCATTAATTTCTAAAATACCTAAATCTTTATTTTGTAAAAAAGAAAGTATAGTGCTAGAATGATGTATTAAAGTACTGGCAATAGTAGTTGTTGATGTATTTCCAAACCTAAACCAAATTACTTTAGGTGGAAACCCATTTATAGATAAAATGTCTTCATAATCTGAGTCGAAAGTTACAATAGTTAAATTATTCTTTTTGGCAACTTCCCATATGGCAATATCATCAGTACCTGCAGACGTAAACTCTTTAATATGTTTTATTCCTGTAAAATATGCATTAAGCTTAGCAATTAATTTATGGGATATATTTTCATCTAGTAACAACATTATGCAACAGCTAATTTACTTTCTTTAGAAGCTGCGTATTTTAAACAAGCTTTAATTTGTTCGGCATTTAATTGAGGGAAGTCTTCAATTATTTCCTTAATAGTCATACCCTCGGCAAGCCAATTTAAAACATCTGCAACAGAAATTCTGGTACCCTTTACAGTAGGTTTACCAAATCTTATTGATTTATCTATTACTATAAATTGATTTACACTCATCATAGTTAAAAATACAATATTTTTTTTACTTTACATTTCTCCCCTTCCAACTATAACTACCAAACTTGCCCAGCCAGCCAGCAATTACAGTGTAAATAATATGAAATGGCTGCATTATAGGAAATAAAAAAAGCAGCGATTGTTTATTAAAGAATTTTGCAACAGGGATTAGAAAGATGATTTCGATTAGTATTTTAAAAAGTAAAAGCCATAGCCACAACCCAAGTATTGAATATTGAGCGTTAAATGCAATGCCAATGAATGGTAAAGCTAAAAGCAGTACATTAAAAAAGTAAACAACAACTAACACTGGCAACATTCTTTTATCATCATATTTATCTGCTTTACTTGCCCAGCGTATGCGTTGGTTAAAAAACTCCGTTATGCTTTTTACAGGTGCTGTTTGCATAATTACTTCTTCATTTTTTAAATATGCAACTCCATTTTTATTTTGAGTATAAATTTTATGCATAAGTAGCATATCATCTCCACTGGCAATGGCGTTGATATCTGCAAAACCATTTACACTTTCAAATGCTTTTTTTGTGTAAGCCAAGTTGGCTCCATTACACATGCTGTGCATTTTCTTATGTACCGCAGCACCAGTAATACCTTGCAGTGTCATAAAATCTAATGCTTGAAATATTTGTAGGAATATGCCTTGTGGCATATTCTGTGTGGAATTCGACATTAGGCGAATTCTTACGGGCATTACAATTAAATCAGGCTTTTTTTGTTCGTAAAAATTTGCAATAGTTTGTAACCAATTTGGAGGAGCAATACAATCTGCATCGGTAGTAATAATTAATTCGCCAATGGCTTGTGCAATGCCAACTTCAATTCCTTTCTTTTTATAACTATTTTTTTCTTCGCCAATAAAATCTTTTAAAGCAATACATTTTATATTGGTTTGATTAAAGCCTTGCACTATACTTGCCGTAGCATCTGTAGAATGATCGTCTATCACTATTATTTCGTACAAATTTTTTGGGTAAGATTGATTGATGATACTTTGTAAACAGGCTGCAATATTGTTTTCTTCGTTCCTTGCTGGGATGATTATGGAAATACTGGTTGATGGTTGATGGTTGATAGCTGATGGTAGAAAACTTGGAATATTTAGCCAACTAATTGCATAATAAATGATTATAGCAGCATAACTGATAAACAATATTAAACTAATGATGAGTAAAGCCTGCTGCATATTGGTATGCCGTACCCCGAAATAATCGGGATGCCGAGTATTCTTGATTTGTTTGGTTGTTGCTAAATGGTATTAGGCACAAGTGAGTGACACAACGATGATGCTATGAAAAACAAATGCCGGTAACACAAAAATAAAATTTTGTAAATCAAAATAATTATTATCTTTGAGGTAGTTGCATAAACAACTATATGTCAAACAACCAATTTAAACGAGGGGAATTATACAGCTTTATTACAGGTAAAGCTAGTACGGCTATAGCAAGAAGACTACAAAAAAATTTTAAGCAGAATAATGTTGACATAACTATTGAGCAATGGAGTGTGTTATATCATTTATGGAAGCAAGATGGGCTAAGCCAACAACAACTTTGTGATGCTACATTTAGAGATAAACCTAGTATAACAAGATTGGTAGATAACTTAGAAAAATTAAAATTGGTAAAACGAGTAGCTAGCAAAAACGATAGAAGAATAAATATGATTTACCTAGCTCCTGCGGCACAACCTTTGCAAGAGCTTACGATGGAAATTGCTAACCAAACATTGAATGAAGCATTAGAAGGGGTTACAAACGGGCAAATAGAAATAGCTAAAGAGGTATTACAAGTGGTTTATGATAATTTAAAATAGAGAATAGTTCATAGTTAATAGGTCATAGTTTAGTTGACCGCAAAGTTGCTTTGCTATGAACAATTAACTATGAACTATGAACAAAAAAATATAAAAATATGAGTACATCAACATCAACTGCCACGCCAATAAAAGGTGGCGAATGGCTAATTAAAGAGAGTAATGCTTTTGAAACCTACACTCCCGAAGATTTTAATGAGGAGCAGGTAATGGTAAAAGATATGTGTGTACAGTTTTTAAACACCGAAGTGTTACCAGTTATTGGCCGTATTGAAAAAATGGAGCAAGGCTTGGTGGCTGGTTTAATGGAAAAAGCTGGGGAGCAAGGTTTGCTAGGAGCTTCTATCCCAGAGGATTTGGGCGGATTAGGGAAAGATTTTATTACTAGTACATTAGTAAATGAAGGCTTAGGTGGTGGTTACAGCTTTAGCGTAGCTATTGCAGCTCATACTGGTATTGGTACATTGCCTATTTTATATTTTGGTACAGAAGAGCAAAAGAAAAAGTATATACCTAAGTTAGCTACTGGCGAATGGAAAGGTGCTTACGGACTAACGGAGCCGAATAGTGGTAGCGATGCATTGGGTGCAAAAACTACAGCAAAGCTTACCGAAGATGGAAAGCATTATGTACTTAATGGACAAAAGTGCTGGATTACTAATGGCGGCTTTGCCGATGTTTATACTGTATTTGCTAAAATTGATGGAGATAAATTTAGTTGCTTTATTGTAGAACGTGGTGCAGAAGGCTTTACCCAAGGACCTGAAGAACACAAGATGGGTATTAAAGGTAGTAGTACGGTACAATTATATTTTCAAGATTGTAAAGTACCTATAGAAAATTTATTGGGCGAAATTGGTAAAGGGCATATTATAGCTTTTAATATTTTAAACATAGGTAGATTGAAACTTTGTGCGGCAGCAATTGGTGGAGCCAAAGGTGCATTAACAGAAAGTGTAAAATATGCAACTACAAGAGAACAATTTAAAACAGCTATTGCCAACTTTGGTGCAATAAAATATAAGTTGGCAGAAATGGCAACAAGAATTTTTGTTAGCGAAAGTGCATTGTATAGAACTAGCAAATGGATTGATGATAAAGAAGTAGAATTACAAGCCGCCGGCAAACCTTTTAACGAAGCCTTACTTGGTGCAGCCGAAGAATATGCAGTAGAATGTGCCATATTAAAAGTACATGGTAGTGAGGTATTAGATTATGTAGTAGATGAAGGTGTACAAATACATGGTGGCAATGGCTTTAGCGATGAGTACGAAATTAGTAGAGCGTATAGAGATAGCCGTATTAACCGTATTTACGAGGGTACAAACGAAATTAACCGCCTGCTTAGCGTTGATATGATTTTGAAAAGAGCGATGAAAGGAAAGATTGATTTAATGGGACCAGCAATGGCAGTTAGTAAAGAGTTGATGAGCATACCAGAGTTTGGTGATGAAGATGAAACAGCTTTTGCTAAAGACCGCAAAGCCATTGTAAATATGAAAAAATGTATTTTAATGGTAGCTGGTGCAGCAGTGCAAAAATTAATGATGACGCTGCAAAACGAACAAGAAATTTTGATGAATATTGCTGATATGGCTATTGAAACTTTTGAAGCCGAAAGTACATTATTACGTGTAATGAAAATGGTGGATAAAAATGGCGAAGCAAATTGCGGCACTCAAATAGATATGATGAAAATTTATTTGAACGATGCTGTAGATAAGGTAAACAAATTTGGCAAAGATGCTATTAATAGCTTTGCAAGTGGTGATGAGCAACGTATGATGTTATTAGGCTTAAAACGCTTTACAAAAACCGAACCTTTTAATGCAAAAGATGCAAGACGTAGAGTAGCAGATAAAATGATTGCAGAAGGGAAGTATTGTTGGTAAGGAGTTGAAATTGCTATACTTTTACTTAAATAAATTTATAAGAAATGAAGAAGAATATCTTAAAACTTACTGGAATTTTAATACTTTTTACAATTTTGTTAGCTGGTTGTAACCCATCTAAGATGACTTTTGGAAATAGCGAAAAATGGATACCTCAAGATTTTGATCCTAGTAAAACAATATTGCTTGTAGAAAAATTTAAAGTATCGGACAAAGCAGAACAGAAAATGGAAGATTATATGTCTGAAAATTATGGAAATAAGTATGAGTTTGTAGATTTATCAGTTATTAAAAACAGAGAAGGTAAGTATGCAAATACAAAATTATATAAATACGCATTAGTAATATCCTCACATACCAATACAATAACTAAGGCAGAGGGAGCTAGTACTAGTGGTGGCTTAAGAGTTACAGGTTTTGACTTTAATTTTTATGATAGAGAACTAGACAAAAATTACCCCCCAACAAAGAGAGCATCTAGCTATGCAATAACTACTTTTAAACCAGTAATCAATACTATTGTAAAAAAATTTGAATAAATTATTGAGTTAGTGCTGAGAATAGGAGCCATGTTTTTTATTTAGAGTAAAAATATATTTATAAGGTAGATTAGAAAAGCAACAAGATACAGTTATAGGGGTCTACTAACTATAATTTTAAAAGGAGCAGTTATGCTCTTTTTTTATGCTTATTTTTATGTTATGAGAATAATAATAATTTGTTTCTTGATATTTGGGGCTAATAAATTTTGTCTTGCCCAAGCTACACAAAGTCCTTTCATCAAACTTGTACAACCCACTAAAGAAAATCAGATAGTAAAATCGGCAAAACAATATGTTGTTGGTAGTACTTGTAAAACTTGCAGCCTTACTATAAACAACAACCCAGTAAAAGTATATGCTACTGGGGCTTTTGCTTACGAAGTAAATTTAAATATAGGCGATACCACATTTATAATAAATGCCGCAAATGCAGAAAACAAATTAGTAACTAAAATTTTAAAGTATAGTTACTCGTTACCCAAGCCTGCCGATACAGTAAAAACGCTTTCAATAGCTAGTATAGAAATTTTTCCCGAAGGAAATTTATATGTAAAAGCTGGGGATAGAATTAAGTTTAAAGTAAAAGCATTGCCTAATTGTAAAGTGTTGGCTAATGGCATTATTCCATTGTATGAAATGCCAACAACTACACAAAATAAAACACCAGGTATTTACCAAGGAGAATATATGGTAAAAGAAACAGATAGTTTTTTTGTAACTAAAATACCAATAACCATAATTGATAAAGCTGGCAAATCTTTTACAACAAAAGCAAATAGTTGGATAAGTATGTTTAGTCCATTAGCACCTAATATTGCTATTACAAAAGGTAGATTGGCACATTTACTTTTTGGATTAGGCGATGATAGGTTAGGAGGTGCAAAAATTGGATATATCGACTCTTCAATTTTATTAAATGTGGTAGGTAAAGTAGGCACTAATTACAAAGTACAATTAAGTAAATATAAAACAGCTTATGTGCCCGATGATGTTGTAGAATTTTTACCCAAAGGAACTTTTACTCCAGAAAGTTTAACCAATGCATGGAGGGTATATGGCGATAGCTTGTACGATTATGTGCAAGTAGGCTTATTTACAAAATTGCCTTACCAAAGCATACAGCAAATTAATCCCAGCAAAATTGTGGTAGATATTTTTGGTGCAACCAATAATACCAATTGGATTACACAACTAGAAAATTGCGAAGAAATAAAAAATGTTTTTTACGAACAAGTAGAAGATGAAATATTTAGAATTACTATTGAGTTAAAACATCAACAACATTGGGGGCATAGTATTTATTACAAAGGCAATACTGTAGTAATTAAGGTAAGAAGACAACCTAAAGATTTAAGTTTATCAAAACTAATTATTGGTGTAGATGCTGGGCATGGCGGCAGTAATACAGGTGCTGGTGGACCAACAGGCTCATCAGAAAAAATTATAACGCTGCAAATTGCATTGAAGTTTCAACAAGCGTTAGCAAAAGAAGGGGCTAAAGTTATTATGAGTAGAGTGGTAGATAAAGAATTTGAAAACAAGCAACGTATTTTATTTTATAGAGATAGTTTACCAGACTTATTGCTGAGTGTACACTTAAATTCTGCAGCTAACCCAATAGATGTAAAAGGAACAAGTGTGTTTTACAGATATGTTGCTTTTAAAGAGTTTGGTAATACCATCTACAAAAAATTGCTACAATTAGGGTTAAAAGAATATGGTAACAACGGCAGTTTTAATTTTATGTTAAACAGCCCAACAGAATACCCTAATGCCTTGTTAGAAACATTATTTATAAGCAACCCCGAAGATGAAATGAAAATAATGGACGATAATTTTCAATGGCAGTTTGTAAATAAAGTGGTAGAAGGAATGAAGGAGTTTTTGGAGAAATGTAAAAGATAAGTTAGAGTTATTTACATACAATTTTACCACCCAGCATTAAAACCCATCTTTAAAGCATCGTTATACTTTTCTAAATTAAATGAGTAAAGAAACGGGGCTTTATGTGCAACTCCTTTTTTTATTTCGTCTAATTTATTTAGAATGCCAAACCCCAAAATTTTTCGTTGAAAATTTCTTCGGTCTAATTTTTTATCCAAAATTGTTTCGTACAGTTTTTGTAGTTCTGGCATTGTAAATTTTTCGGGTAGTAATTTGTACCCAATAGGTTGATATGTAAGTTGTGTACGAAGTGCAGTTAAGGCTTTATCTAATATTTGTTTATGATCTAAAATTAAAGTAGGAATATTGTCAATATCCCACCAAATGCATTGTTCGGCAACAACATCCGAGGGTAAAGTAACTTTTGAAAACTCTACCAAAGCATAGTAACCTATGGTAACAAATCTTTGTAAAATCCATAAATCTTCTGAGGTATCAATACCATCTTTTTGTAAGTCTCGTAGATGAAACTCTTTATCCGATCTATTAGGCTCACCAAACGTATAAAACTGCTGTAAAAAAATTTCATTTAAGCCAGTTCTTTCTTTTAGCACCCTGTAAGCAGCATCATCGGCTGGCTCATCTTTATAAATAAATCCGCCAGGTAAAGCCCACATATTTAAGTGGCGGTGTTTAAGTAGTAAAACCTTTAATTGATTTTTGTGAAAGCCAAATATTATACAATCCACTGATAATGAATGAAGAAAGTTGTGTTCTCCATTGCTTAAAAGTGCATTTATCCATACATTTTTTCCCATACAATCCTCTAAACTAAATTATTCATTGTAAAAAAATATAATTTTTTTTTGATAATAATAAAACATTTGTTTACATTGTGTCATAATAACGCAATGAAAACCTCAAAGCGGTATTATGATTTGCTTGTAATGTTTTGCCATATTGACTTTGCTATCTGTTGTTTCGCCAAACTAAACATAACAGTAATCACTCAGTAATTTTTGTAAGATTAAATTTTTTGTAATAGGGTTATAATGAGAATGTGTAAATAAACATTATTCAAATTTAATTGTTGTGTCATTTACACCTCCCCGTAATTTATACTTTTTATACTATTAAAAAATGTTCTAAAACGCTCATTTTAGTGAGTAACATGCTTAAATATAAAACACAATTTATGAGAAAAATTGCTTTTGCTTTTGCCATTGTTTTTTTAGCTACAAACTTATCTGCACAGGTAAATAAAGTAGCTGTAAAAAATGATTCTGATGGTATGAAATTATCTGTAAATGGTAAAGATTTTTTTGTGAATGGTATGAACTGGGATTACTTTCCAGTTGGAACTAACTATTCTTACAGCTTATGGACGCAGCCAGAAAGTGTTATTAAAGCTGCATTAGATTATGAAATGCCATTGCTAAAGAATATGGGTGTAAATACTATTCGCCAATATACTGGCGTACCAGCAAAATGGATAAAATACATTTATGAAAACTATGGTATTTATACCATGCTTAATCACTCTTTTGGTAGATATGGCTTAACCATAAAAGGAGCATGGCAAGCTAATACCGATTATTCAAATGCAGCAGTAAAAGAACTTTTATTTAAAGAAGTAAAAGAAATGGTATCTCAATATAATCAAACACCAGGTTTATTATTATACCTATTAGGTAATGAAAATAATTACGGATTATTTTGGAGAGGTGCCGAAACAGAAAATATTCCTGTAGAAGATAGAAAATCTACCAAAGACGCCTATTATTTATATAAATTATTTAATGATGCTGTTAAAGAAATGAAAGCAGTAAGTACAAATCACCCCATAGCAATTTGCAATGGCGATTTGTTATTTAGTGATATTATTGCCAAAGAGTGTAAGGATGTAGATATTTTGGGTGTTAATTCTTATAGAGGTTTAACTTTTACGGATTTGTACGAAAAAGCAAAAGCACAAATTAACAAGCCTGTATTACTTACAGAGTTTGGTGCAGATGCTTATAATGCTAAGGCAAATAAAGAAGACCAAGATTATCAAGCAAAAGTATTAGTAAGTAATTGGAAAGAAATTTATGCCAATGCTGCTGGTATGGGCAAGTCTAACAATAGCATAGGTGGTTTTACATTTCAGTTTAGCGATGGCTGGTGGAAAACAGGGCAAACTACCAATTTAGATGAACATGATGCAGCCGCTTCTTGGTCAAACGGAGGTTATTCAAACGATTTTGAAAAGGGCGAAAACAATATGAACGAAGAGTGGTTTGGTATTTGTGCAAAAGGTAAAACAGATGAAAATGGTAATTACCCATTATATCCTAGAGCAGCTTATTATGCTTTAAAAGATGTTCACCAATTTAATCCCTACAATGCTAATGCTAAACTACAAATGAATAGTTTAGATAATATACAAGTAGCCGATGCAGTTATGAGAGCAGGCGGCAATAAAGGAAACGCAGAAAGTGAAAGCAAAATTTATTTAAGCGATTTACAAGCAAACTTTAGCACTTACAATACAGGAGGTAGCTTAATTACTACTCCAAAATCTAACGAACCAGCTTTAGCAAATAGCTATCCTAATAGATTAGGTTTTGATCACATGCAATCGTTTAATATAGGAGTAACAGCTAAGCCTACACAAAATGTAACTGTTAATGTACAGTTTAATGTATTAGGCAATGTTGCCGAAAATCCAATTGACGAAGTTTTTTATGAAAACAGAGGAAGAAAAATTACTGTAAATACTCCTACAGGCACACAACAAATAAGCTCAAACAATAGAGTACAATTATATAGAAGTAGTTTTAACTGGAATCAAAAATATTTTAACCTTACAGGTTTTTATAGAACAGGTCATTACCATTGGGGTTACGAAGGAGATTTTTTTGGACTATATCCAGAAGCAAACTACGGACCTAACATAGATATATATAATGGCGAAGCTCCATTTGGTTTTGAAATAGAAGGCAAAAAAGCCATTAAAGGTTTAAAAGTTGCATTTGGTCCAGAGCTTTGGTGGGGAGCTAACCCAGCTGTATTAGTAAAGTATAATCGTAGTGTAAAAAACTTCAACATTACGGGTATGTTTCATGAAGATATAACACAACGTAGTGGTTTACAAAGTTCGTTTGCTGTACCTACACCAAAAACTAGAAGAGCAGCATTAAGCATTTCTAGAAAGTTTGCAAAATTTGGATTTGATATTGGCGGTTTATGGGCAGGGCAACCTTTAAATGGTAGAACTTTTCAATTAATGAGAGATGGTAATGTGTATCAAGATCAAATAAAAACGCAAGACAACTTTGGTGGTAAAATAAAACTAACCTATGCTACAGGACCAGTACAATGGTACGGCTTAGCATCATATATGGGTTTAGTTGCTAATGGCGGATACGATCAAACAAAAACAATTACAGGTTGGAGATTGAAAGATGTAGGTAGCGGTAATATGTATAATGTATTAAGTGGTTTTGCTGTAAATGTTGGCAAGTTTCAAATTGCTCCCAACTTTTTATACCAAAAGCCTATTGAAGGGCCAATACCTTCAGATGTGTTAGCTCCAGGCAGACCAAGAAATATTTTAGATGATCCATTTTCTGTAAGATCAAACAGAGAAACAGTAGCAGGAGAATTATTGTTAACCTACGACCCTACACCAGGTACTTGGATGTATGAGTGGGATAACGATAGAGCCGAGGATGCAAAATTTGCAGCCAGTGCTGGAGTAGTATATCGCCACTTGCCTACAGTGCAAGATGCTGCTATTGGTATTTTAGGAAATGGTAGAACAACATTTGTTTTCCCTGGCTCTGCACCAGCACAAGATTTGTGGGAGGTAAATACTCGTATTGTTTCTAAACTTAATTCAAACTTTGGTGTAATAGCTAACTTGTATGCTGGTAACGGACAAGCTAACGGTAGTGATTCAAGAACTATTAATAGATATGGTTTTGATATTAGAACAATTTACAAGAAAACAAAATTAATGACCATAGGTAAGTTTAACGATTGGGGTCCTTTTGACTATCATAGAGATTTTAACCTTACTTTCCCAATGCAGTGGATAGCCGATTTATCAACCGAAATTGGTAAGCCAGATTGGTTTATTCAAGCAGGAACTAAAATTGGTATTAGAGGTACGTTTAGAACATTAAACAAATATTCACCAAGATACTCTCCTACTAAAACATTAGATGGAGCAGGCAATTGGGTACCAGATCCTAATGCTATTGGTTTTCCTGATGGAAACGAGTGGGAGTTAAGAACCTATATACAATTTAACCTAGGAAAATAAAAACGATTGCATAATAACTTAAAAAATATTAAAATGAAAAAAAATCAATCCATTTACAACTTATTATTTTGCCTTTTTGCAGTAATAATAACTATCAATCTTGGATGTAAAAAAAGAGATTTAGGCGATTTGCAAAATCCCACATTTCCCACTACAGCCGAAGTGTTTATCGATGATTTCACTAGCGACCTTGCTTACGCAGCTTTTGGAGGGTCGGATGTAAAAGCATTTCAAGTAGATAAACAAATGACCTACAATGGTACTGCACAGTCTATGCGATTTGAAGTGCCAGATGCTAACAGCCCAAATGGCTCTTATGCTGGTGGTGTATTTTTAAGTAAAACTGGCAGAAATTTAAGTGAATACAATGCACTTACTTTTTATATTAAAGCTACACAACCAGCAAACATTGGTGTAATAGGCTTTGGTAACGATTTTGGTGAAAATAAATATCAAGTTAGTATAAGTGGCTTGCCTGTTAACAGCAATTGGAAAAAAGTAATTATTCCAATACCTGATGCATCTAAACTTACTGCCGAAAAAGGATTAATGTATTACTCAACAGGCCCAGAAAATGGAAGAGGTTATACTTTTTGGATAGATGAAGTGAAGTTTGAAAAGGTGGCAGATCTTGGAAATCTTACGGGTATTATTTTATTAGGTCAAAATAAAGTTATTGCAAATGCTGAAACTGGAGATAAAATAACCATTGACGGTTTACAGGCTTCTGTTAACTTACCTACTGGAGTAAATCAAATAGTAGATATTTCGCCTTATTATTTTACATTCATTTCTTCATCGCCAGTTATTGCTAGTGTTACTAATAATGGAATTGTATCGGTAGTAGATGCTGGCACCACTACTATTACAGCTAAATTGGGGAATAGCTCAGCTACTGGTTCTTTAAGAATAACTTCTACTGGTTTACCTTTAGGGCCTACAACCGCAGCACCAGCACCTACCAGAAATGCAACAGATGTAATTTCATTATACAGCAATACCTATACAAATGTTCCTATTGATAGCTGGAATCCTCATTGGCAATATTCTACCACCGATAACTATTTTATTAAAGTAAATAATGATGATGTTATTAGGTACAGAAATTTAAATTTTGTAGGTGTGGTATTTAGTACTAATCGCATTAATGCAAGTGCTATGCGTTTTTTACATATGGATATGTGGACACCCGATGCCACAACTGTACCCAATAATTTTAAAGTGTTATTGCATGACAATGGTGCAGATGGAGTGTATGGAAACGGCGATGACAAAGAGCATGAAATTACTATCACCAGCCCAACTTTAGTTTCAAACAATTGGATAAGTATTGACATACCTTTATCAACATTTACAGGACTTACAACCAGAGCCAATTTATCTCAAATGGTATTATCTGGTACTTTACCAAATGTGTATTTAGATAATATCTATTTTTACAAAAACCCTACTGTACCGCCTGTAGCAGCACCTGTGCCTACAAGGCTACCAGCCGATGTTCGTTCTATATTTAGCGACACTTATACCAATGTAGCTGGTACCGATTTTAACCCTAACTGGGGGCAAACAACGCAAGTAACGCAAACACCAATTGTAGGAAATAACACCTTACGTTATGCTAATTTTAATTATCAGGGAGTTCAGTTTGGTGCTGGTCAAAATGTAACTTCTTTTGGATTCTTGCATTTAGATTATTACTCCACCAATGCAGATTTGCTTAAAGTGTATTTGATAAGCCCGGGCGGAGTAGAAACACCTTTTACATTAACTGTACCCACTACCGGATGGAACAGTGTAGATATTCCTCTTTCATCTTTTGCACCAGTAGCATTGAACAATGTGATACAAATGAAATTTGATGGCACAAGCGGAAGCGATATTTATTTAGATAATATTTATTTCTTTAAAAATCCAGCACCACCCGTTGTGCCTACGGTTGCAGCACCAGTGCCAACTAGGTTACAAGCAAATGTACTTTCAGTTTTTAGCGATACTTATACTAATGTTGCAGGTACCGATTTTAATCCTAATTGGGGGCAATCTACCGCAGTAACTCAAACGCCTATTGTAGGTAATAACACTTTACGCTATGCTACTTTTAATTATCAGGGTATTCAGTTAGGAAGTAATCAAAATGTTTCTTCTTACGGATTTTTACATCTCGATTTTTACTCAGCAAATGCCACACAGTTAAAAGTGTATTTAATAAGCCCTGGCCCAGTAGAAACTCCATTTACACTTACAGTCCCTACTTCTGGATGGAGCAGTGTTGATATTCCTCTTTCGGCTTTTTCACCAGTGGCATTAAACAATATTATTCAGATGAAATTTGACGGAGGTACAGGCACAAGTGATATTTTCTTAGATAATATATATTTCTGGAAAGTACCTGCAGGTGGTGGCACATTTACCTTAAATGATGTAATAAACTTTGAACCAGGTGGA
This sequence comes from Ferruginibacter sp., assembly GCA_017988335.1. Classification (GTDB taxonomy): domain Bacteria; phylum Bacteroidota; class Bacteroidia; order Chitinophagales; family Chitinophagaceae; genus Ferruginibacter. The sequence continues at coordinate 1,025 of JAGNRZ010000008.1, read as the reverse complement.
TTTGGTGCAAGTTGGACCTGGAATGTATTTGAAAACGGAGCTAATCCTCCACTTGAATTTGTAGCAAACCCATTCCCAACAGGTATTAATACATCATCAACAGTAGCAAAGTTTAGTGCTCAACAAGCTGGGCAGCCATATGCAGGTTGCGAAACAGCCAATAGCCCATCTGGTATGCCAATATTTGATTTGGATGCTGCTCATAAGATTATAAAAATAATGGTGTACAAAACAACTTTAAGTGATGTAGGAATAAAACTTGCAGATCCTACTGGCTTTTCATTTGGAGAAATTAAAGTGCCAAACACTGTAATTAATGGTTGGCAGGAACTTACATTCGACTTTACAGCCCAAATAAGAAATGGATATAAGCAAGTAATTATATTCCCCGATTTTATTGCACGAGGGTCTAACAATGTAATTTATTTTGATAACATAAGATTTGGTAATTAAGAACAATTAGTTACAACAATATTTGAATATTTTAATTATATCATCAAAAAAATTGATAATGAAAAAAACGAATCATAAAATAGTATTTATAACTCTATTTTGCTATATATTTTTTTCCTCATGTACAAAAGAAGCAAAGCAAACCTTACCAGAGCGTAGCTGGGAACTTGCTTGGAGCGATGAGTTTAATACACCCGGAGCAGTTGATGCTGCTAAATGGGGTTTTGATTTAGGCGGCGGCGGTTGGGGCAATTCAGAGCTACAAGTTTATACAAATAACAGTAGTAATGTTGCTGTAAATGCAGATGGAAAATTGATGATAACTGCATTAAGTAATGGATCAGGCTTTACAAGTGCCCGTATAAAAACAAAAGGATTGTTTTCTCAAGCCTATGGTAGGTTTGAAGCTAGAATAAAAACACCTAGTGGCCCAGGAATATGGCCAGCATTTTGGATGTTAGGTTCAAACATAGATACCAAACCTTGGCCTCAATGCGGCGAAATTGATATTATGGAACAAAAAGGCAACTTGCCTCATTACTTATGGAAGTGTGCATGGGCCAGGTTATTCT
>JAGNRZ010000258.1 GCA_017988335.1 Ferruginibacter sp. | reverse complement strand
TATAATCATATTGCTGCTTGATATTCATCATACAGAAATTTTAACTCTCCTTATATTTTTGATTCAATTAATTATTAACTCTAATGAGTGCATTATTCATTTTGATTGGTATAAGTATTTTGGTGGCGGTAGGTTTTTTAATAGCCTTTTTATTTAGTGTAAAAACAGGTCAGTATGATGATGATTATACCCCATCTATTAGAATACTTTTTGACAATACCAATAATACATCAACCAACAAAAAAACTAACAAATAATATACTATGCAGGTAGAAAAATTTAATTATGACAATAAGATTGTAAGAAATTTTGCTTACGCTACAGTACTTTGGGGTGCTGTAGGTATGCTAGTGGGCTTATGGGTAGCCTTGCAACTTATTTTTCCATCGCTAAACATTACACAATATTTTTCGTTCGGAAGGTTAAGGCCATTGCATACCAATGCAGTGATTTTTGCTTTTGTAGGTAACGGAATTTTTATGGGTGTTTATTACTCGTTACAACGATTATGTAAAGCAAGAATGTTTAGCGATAAGTTGAGCTACATACACTTTTGGGCATGGCAGTTAATAATTGTATCGGCAGCCATTACATTGCCAATTGGTTTAACACAAGGAGCAGAATATGCTGAACTAATTTGGCCTATTGATTTAGCCATTACTGTGGTATGGGTAATTTTTGGATGGAATATGTTTGGTACCATCATTAAGCGTAGAGAAAAACATTTGTACGTAGCTATATGGTTTTATATTGCCACTTTTGTTACCGTAGCCGTTTTGCATATTGTACGTAGTGGTCAGTTGCCATACAGTTGGCTACAGAGTTATAGTTGGTATGCTGGTGTGCAAGATGCATTGGTACAATGGTGGTATGGGCATAACGCAGTTGCCTTCTTTTTAACTACACCATACTTGGGCTTAATGTATTATTTTATGCCAAAAGCGGCTAACCGTCCTGTTTATAGTTATCGTCTTTCTATTATACATTTTTGGGCTTTAATATTTTTATACATCTGGGCAGGGCCACATCATTTATTATATACGGCGTTGCCTAACTGGGCTCAATCTTTGGGGGTGGTGTTTTCGGTTATGTTAATTTTCCCTAGCTGGGGTGGTATGATAAATGGTTTGTTAACCTTACGTGGTGCTTGGGATAGAGTAAGAGATGATGTGATTTTAAAGTTTATGGTGGTAGCCGTTACCGCTTATGGTATGGCAACGTTTGAAGGCCCAATGCTTTCTTTAAAAAGTATTAGTGCGGTAGCACACTATACCGATTGGATTGTAGCTCATGTACACATTGGTGCATTAGGTTGGAATGGTATGTTAACCTTTGGTATTTTATACTGGTTAATTCCACGTTTATTTAAAACAAATTTGTACTCAAAAAAATTAGCTAACAATCACTTTTGGTTAAGCACATTGGGTATGTTACTTTGGGCTATACCTATGTACTGGGCAGGGTTTCAGCAAAGTAGTATGTGGAAACAGTTTACAGAAGCTGGTCAGTTAAAATATAGTTTTTTAGAAACTGTTACTTACATGAAACCATTTTATACCATGCGTTCAATAGGCGGTTCACTTTACTTGCTTGGCGTATGTTTTATGATTTACAATTTATACAAAACTGTAAAGAGTGGAAAATTGGTAGCTAATGAAGAAGCAGAAGCAGCACCATTACAAAAAGAATATGTAAAACATGAAGGGGAACATTGGCATCGTGTAATTGAAAGAAGACCAGTACAATTAATGATACTAAGCCTTGTGGTTATTTTAATTGGCGGTATTATTGAATTGGTACCCACATTTATGGTAAAAGAAAATGTACCCACTATTGCAAGTGTAAAGCCATATACTCCACTTGAGTTGCAGGGAAGAGATTTATATGTAAGAGAAGGATGCTATGTATGTCACTCACAAATGATACGACCGTTTAGAAGTGAAACAGAACGCTATGGCGAATACTCTAAAGCTGGTGAATTTGTTTATGATAGACCATTTCAATGGGGTAGTAAACGTACCGGACCAGATTTGGCTAGAGAGGGAGTAGGCAATTTAAAGAAGACAGATGGTTGGCATTTTAGACACTTTAGAGAACCTTCATCAATAAGTAATGGCTCTATAATGCCTGCATACCCAAATCTTTTAGAAAACGATTTAGATATTTCTAAAACTGAAGCTAAAATTAATGCAATGCGTAGCTTGGGTGTGCCTTATCAAAAAGGATACGAAAAAGAAGCTATTGCAGATTTGGTTGAACAATCTACTCAAATAAGTAAAAATCTTTTAGCCGATAGTATTAGGGTATCACCCAAAAAAGAGGTGATTGCCATAATAGCGTACTTACAACGTTTAGGAAAAGATATTACCACTAACAAAACAGCAACATCAAACTATTAAATATGTACAAGTTTATAAAACAATATACCGAAACAATGGATAATGCAGCTATCTATCCCATGATATCATTGTTCATCTTTTTACTCTTTTTTGTGGTGCTTTTAATTTTTGTAAAAAAAATGAAAAAAGATACAATCACAAAATTGTCGAACATTCCTTTTGATAACGAAGAAAATACTAACTCAACTACAATAATAAATTAATTCATTATGCATATTTTTAAAACAATAAGTAAACAGCTATTTATTTGTATAAGCTTTGTTTTATTA
>JAGNRZ010000112.1 GCA_017988335.1 Ferruginibacter sp. | reverse complement strand
GTATTATAACTGCCTTGATAAATTATTTCCACCGCTTCGCCATCAGTAGTTTGCAAAGCCGTTTTATTAAAGTATTGAAATTGCCAAATGAAATGGAGTAAACGCTCTGTCATGATAATTTGATAATATGATAATTTGCTAATGTGCTAATTTTTTAAAGCAATTAAGTTATTACTAAAGTTTAAGCCCTTGCATAGTTTTATTATCTAATTAGCACACTTGCCTACCAGCAGGCAGGTTAGCTAATTCTTTAACCACCCTACTCACTGGCAAGCCCATTACATTATAAAAATCGCCGTTAATAGCTTTAATTCCTATCACACCAATCCACTCCTGTATAGCATAAGCACCTGCCTTATCATAAGGTTTGTATTTATCTACATAAAACTCAATTTGTGCTGTTGTTAAGGCATGAAATTCTACTTCTGTAACATCTGCAAATTCAATTATTTTTTCTTGCTGTACAATAACTACACCAGTAATTACTTGATGTTTTTGCCTAGATAATTTTGATAAAATTGCAATAGCATCTTCTCTATCTTTTGGTTTAGCAATAATGTTGCCTTGCAAAACAACAATAGTATCGGCGGCTAAAATTGGTTTGCTGTTGCCTATAGACTCCTTAACCGCTAATGCTTTATTTTTTGCAATATGTACTGCAATTTCTGTAGGTGATAAATGAGCAGGGTAACTTTCATCGGTTTCTTTTACAACTATTTCAAAAGGCACTTCTGCCCACTCAAGCAATTGTTTTCGGCGTGGTGATTGAGAGGCTAAAATTATTTGTTGCATAATTAAGAATAAATTCTAAAAAAAATCATGGATAAAATACCTGTAAACATTACCAACTTTACCAAACTGCTTAGTTGATGATAATCTTTTGTGGATTGAGCTTTAGATAGCTTTTGTAAAATAATAAGTAAAGGTGTAATAATAAATAAAACACAATAAGCAATGCTCAACCACCAATTAAACTGCATTACATAAAATTGTAAAATAGTTAACACAGCTATAAGTACTACAATCCATACGCCTACAAAAACCTTTGACGCTGGAATACCCCACACTATAGGCATAGTTTTACAACCATATTTTTCATCACCTTCTATATCTTCCATGTCTTTTATTACTTCTCGTATTAGGGAGATGATGAATGAGAATGAGGCGTATAGGATAGCGATTCTTGTTAGTTTTGAGTCATAAAATGTTGTGAATGTAGTATGCCATCCAGGCACAACAACCTCTCTAGAGGGTATGGAAATCAAATAAAAATAAAAAACCAAAATAACAAAAGCTGTTAATATTGATACTATTATATTCCCAATCAGCAACTTCTTTTTAAATGTAGTAGAATAAAACCATAGAAGAGTGACAGAAAGAATATTAATTATAAGAATTATAAATACACCATCTTTAATAAATATCCATATACTTATTAAAACCCCTAAAAAAGAAAAAATCTGATGCAAAAGAATTGTCCAACGTCTATTTATAAATCTATTAACAACAAGTTTATTTGGCTTATTGACTTGATCAATATTTAAATCAAAGTAGTCATTTATAACATACCCTGCTGCTGCAATAAGTATCGTAGAAATTGTTATCAGAAAAAGGCTTTGTAAAAATTTAAATGGTAATTGAAAACCATTCAAGTTATTAGTTGTAAGGACTATGCAATAATAAAACAACACTTGTGTAAGTACAATAAACACCAAATTGGGCCATCGAATTAACCTAAAAAATGCTGCTACTGTTTTCATTTTAGTGTTCAATTTGAGACTTTTTTATGTAAAATACGGTATCAATAAAAAATAATACCCCGTGATTGGTTATAACATTTTCATCATGCAAATCCTCAATAATAAGTCCTAAATCACTATGATAATAGTCATTATTTTTCTTCAATTGAAAACCATTCGAAAGCATTACTCTTTTAACTTCATCAATATTAGTAGGTTCTGTAACTTTTACAAACGGTTGCTTTACTATTGAATATAATACTTTATCATGTATATAAAAGCCTAATAATTTATACTTGGTAGCAGGAAAAAAAAAATTATGTAGTAGTAGGCTATGAAAATAATCAGTCCAATTTTCATAAAAAATTGAATCATTTGTTTTGATAACGTACTGACCATCCTTTAACAAATAAACTTTCTGTTCTGCTCCTTCGGTTAAATAATCCGATGAAGGCAATGTAGTAAAATATAAGTTATTTTTATTGGCAAATTCAATTAAACTCTCTGCTTCTTGCTCTTTGATGTTGTAGATTTCTGCTTTAGGAACTCCACTTGTTTTCTTGCATTTTCTAAGGTGATGGGTAATTGTTTGGATAATATCTGCTTCTGCATATTTGCCAATTCCTGAAATGAGATGTTGTAGTTCATTTTTTAAAAGCATTTATCAAATGTACAAAAAATAATAAATATAATTACTTCGCCGCTACCCCACTCTCCAAATCCCAATGCCCATTAAGTTTTAAAACTTTTTCAATTACATCTCTAGCACAGCCATTACCACCTGCTATTGGAGATATATATTTGCTTATCTGTTTTATTTCGGTTGCGGCATCGGCAGGGCAGCAGGCTAAGCCTACCATTTGCATGGGTGAGTAATCGGGTATATCATCTCCCATAAATAACACCTCATCCCATTTTAAATTATGTGTAGTGCAATATTCTAGCAGCTTTTCTTTTTTGTCTTCTACTTTCATGAAAACATCAGCTACTCCTAATTTATTTAATCTTTCTTTTACAGCATCAGATGTACCTCCACTAATGATAGCAACTCTATATCCTTTTTTTATAGCCAACTGTAATGCATAGCCATCTCTAATATTCATTTGCCTTGCCATTTGCCCATCATTAAGCACCAACAATGTACCATTTGTTAGTACACCATCTACATCAAAGATAAAAGTGGTTATGGGTTTAAATTGTTGTAATACGTTCATGGTTCATGGTTGATGGTTCATTGTAAATACATCAAGGTAAATGCTGTTGCTATGAACCATGAACTATCAACAATGAACTGGTTGCTATTTCTGATTATCTCTCCACTCATACACCCAACTGCTTTGTATCATTTCTAAATGCCCTTCGTTACTTTCCTCTGGCTTGCCCTCAAAACGTGGGATTTCCAATACCCATTTATGTAAATCGGTAAAGCGAATGCGATATATTTTACTTTCGGTAAAATCATCACCAAAGCGTTCGTAAAGTTTCATGGCAATATCCTCATAATCGTTCCAGTGTATAGGTGGTTCAAAAGTCATATTGTTAATTTGATAATTAGCTAATTTGCTAATGTGCTAATTTCATAAATGTAAATTCTTTTTTGCTTTAATAAGCACTGTGTAATAGTAGTTATTAGCACATTAGCAATATTATCACTTTAGCACATTAGAGTTTATTCTCCTAAAAATTGCGTTTGATCGGGTAAGGTAACTACAATTTGACCACTTCCCTCATTTAATACACATTGGCAACCTAATCTTGAATTTAATCGAGGGTTTACAGCCCTATCAATAAAATCTTCTTCTCTATCACTCAACTCTTCTACAAGCTCCTCTCCTTTTTCAATATATAAATGGCAAGTACTACAAGCACATACGCCACCGCAATTATGATGTAGCTCAATTTCATTTTTTAATGCAACTTCTAATAAAGATTGTCCGTCTTGTACATTTTGTAATGTTATGGGTAATAAACCTTTTTGTTCAAACTTAAATGTTATTTCGTACATGATGCAAATTTCGGGTGGCAAACCTAGTTTAAATTACGAATTATGAAAAATCTTATCCAAAACAATTGCATAACCTTCAATAAATTTCTATTTTGTACAATCCAAAACTAAAATAATGACTAATAAAATAAATTACCTCGTATTACTTACTGTAGCTTTTCAACTATTTTCTTGTAACGATAACACCAAAACTAGTAAGGTTGAGGTTAAAGATACTGTAGAGATTAAAAAGGAAGAACCTATAAAGCCACCTACTATAAATATTTTAGATACAATAAGTGTAGGAAAAATAGTTGTTTGTATGAAGGATAGCAGTGCTACCATTGAAGGCGTTGGGCAAAAACTTGGAGCTATTTATGGGCAAATTAGTAAAGAAATAATTGCAAAAAATAAATTATCAACAACTGGGCAACCCATGGCTTGGTATAAAAATGAGAAAGCTCCTTACTTTTTTGAGGCTGGTATCCCAGTTTCAAAAGCCCCTGCAAAATTGGGAAAAGACATGTATATTAAAGAAGTTAAAACTGATAGTGCTACTATAGCACATTTCTTTGGTCCTTATAACTTATTATCGCAAGGTTACACAGCTATTAAGGAAAGATTAAAAGATAGTAAACGCAGTGCTAATGGTGTGCCTTACGAAATTTATGTAGGCGACCCAATTGACACTACTGGTAAACCTATTGACCCTTATAAAGTAAGAACAGATATAGTTTTTCCGTGGAAATAATTAATTCTTCCAGTTCATAATACTATCTGTAATTTTTAAATACAGGTACTTTAAGTTAGTATGATTTGTTAACACTTTTAAATGTTTGTCTAAAGTAAACACATCCTTTCGTAAAGCAGGTCCTGTTTGCACATCTTCAGGGGCATATTTTACACCTCTTTGGGCTGTTTCTAAAATTAATGGATATAATAAGGAGAAATCAACATTTTCTTTAGTGCAAAAATCTTTAGCTAAAGCATATAAATGATTGGTGAAATTACTTACAAAAACACCTGAAACATGAAGTTTTAGTCTTTCTTCATCAGTAGTGCGTTTTACTATATCACTTAAGGTTTGGGCAAATGATTCCAATATAGATATACTTTCTTCATTATTACCATCAACCAAAAAAGGAATAGATGGTATTTCAGCAGTTTCTTTTCGTAAACTTTGAAAAGGATATAAAGTGCCATAGTTTGTAGATATGCCTTCCAATACATCTTTATTTACCGATCCTGCAGTATGTACAATTAACTTATTGCCTAGCTTAAATGATTTATTCAAATCAAACAATACCCCATCAGATATGGCCACCAAATACAAATCGGCGTTCATATTGGTTTTACCATTGTAATTGGTATAGTCGCAACCTAATTCGGTTGCTAATATTTTTGCATTGCCTTCTGTTCGGCTCATTACTTGTAAAATGTTGTGCCCCTTTTGCTTACATAACCTGCCTAAAACTGTGGCCACATTTCCAGAACCTATAATAACAATTTGCATAGGACTATCTTTGCTATGTGAAATATACACAAAGATTAGCAATAAAATACATACAAACAAAATTTAAAGTATTGACATTCATATCAAAGAGAAAAGCTGCTGAAAAGGCTTTTGAGCTTTTTTGCACTCCCTTTGGTAAGTCAATCCCTAAAACACTGCCTAAAAATGCTACTGCTATTAGCATTAAATTGGAGCAAAAAACAATAAAGGGCTATTTGTGGAACAATTCTGGTAGCAAAACCCTGCTTATTCTGCATGGTTTTGGCTCTGCAGCTTATAAATTTGAACGCTATGTAAGCCCTGCCGTTAAAAAAGGCTACCGTGTATTAGCTTTTGATGCTCCAGCACATGGCTTAAGCGATGGAAAAACCACACATGCTGTGGAATATAGCCAAGCCATACAGCAAATTATAAAAGACTTTGGTAAGGTAGATGCTTTTATTGCACACTCCTTTGGCGGCATTGCTGTATGTCTAGCATTAGAAAATATTGTACACACTAATGAAACAAAGCTTGTATTAATAGCCCCTGCAACCGAAACCACTACTGCTATTAACAAGGCTTTTGAAATGCTAAAAATTGATAATAAAGAAGTACGAAAAGAAATAGATAACATTATTCTAGAATTAGGAGGACAACCTACTGAGTGGTACAGTATTAACAGAATAGTAAAAAATTTACAAGCACAAATATTATGGCTACACGATGAGGATGATGATATTACCCCTATAAGTGATGCCCTAAAAGTAAAAGCACACAACCATACCCATATTAATTTCGTCATTACAAAAGGGCTTGGGCATCGTAGAATTTATAACGATGCAACAGTTAAAAAAACAATAATTGATTTTATTTAAAAATTTTAATTACATAGGTACATTAGAAACATAAAAAACATAAAACTATTTATCTATATGCCTAAGTGTTTGATAAAAAAATTGCACACTAAAGTGTACTTAATACATAGCCTTTTTCTAAAATAAATTTTGATTTTTCAATTTTAAAGTAATATTGCATAGAAATTTGGCAAAAAGCAAATGCAGAAAAGAAAGTAGTAATACATTGTAAAACCTGCACCATTGCTGCATTTTGAACTGTTGTACAAGTGAGTGACACAACGATGATGACCATAGTTGAAAAAGCTTGTAATAAAAAAATTAGTAACAAAACATTAATAAAACCTCATTGAAGGTTTGGGTAATATGGCAAAAAATTTATTGATAGTAGAGAGTCCGGCAAAAGCTAAAACAATTGAAGCAATTTTAGGAAAAGATTTTGAAGTAAAAAGTTGCTTTGGTCATATTAGAGATTTGGCAAAAAACGATATGGGTATTGATATCCAAAATAAGTTTATGCCACAATATATAGTAAGCCCCGAAAAAACAAAAGTGGTAAACGAATTAAAAGCCCTTGCTAAAAAAAGTGATGAAGTATGGTTAGCATCGGATGAGGATAGAGAAGGAGAAAGTATTAGTTGGCATTTGGCAGAGGTTTTAAAGCTTGACCCAAAAACTACTAAGCGTATTGTTTTTCATGAAATTACAAAACCAGCCATACAAAAAGCAGTTGCTAACCCAAGGCTAATAAATATGGATTTGGTAAATGCACAACAAGCCCGTAGAGTGTTGGATAGAATTGTGGGTTTTGAACTTAGCCCAGTGCTATGGCGTAAAATAGGTATGAAAGGCGGCTTAAGTGCTGGCAGAGTGCAAAGCGTAGCGGTAAAATTAATTGTAGAAAAAGAAAGAGAAATAAATCAATTTGTACCAACTAGTAGCTTTAAGGTAGAAGCCTTATTAGCTGCTACTGATTTAAATAATAAAACAGTTGCCTTTAAAGCCGAAGGCAATAAATACGATGCTGCCGAAGATGCTGAAAAGTTTTTACAAAGCTGTGTAGGTGCTACATATAAAGTAAAAGATGTACAAGTAAAACCCGGCAAACGTACGCCAGCAGTACCTTTTACAACAAGCACCCTACAACAAGAAGCCAGTAGAAAATTAGGCTATGGTGTAAGCAAAACCATGCTTATTGCACAAAAGCTATACGAAAGTGGTAAGATAACCTACATGAGAACGGATAGTGTAAACCTTAGCGACACCGCTATGGAAGGCATTAAAGCAGAGATTGGCAAAAGCTACGGCGATAAATATATACAAGTACGCAAATACAAAAATAAAAACGAAAGTGCACAAGAAGCACATGAAGCTATACGCCCTACGTACATGGAAAACCATTATGTAAACGACCCCGAACTTACAAAACTGTATGAGTTGATTTGGAAACGTACCATAGCATCGCAAATGAGTGATGCCGTGTTAGAAAAAACTACGGCTAAAATTGATATTAGTACGAATAAGGAGGAACTTACTGCAAGTGGTGAAGTAATAAAATTTGACGGCTTTTTGAAAGTGTATTTAGAAGGTACAGATGATGATGACAACGAAGAGGGTGACGAAAGCCGTTTACCAAATTTAACCGTTGGGCAAGCATTAGACTTTAACCAAATGACGGCTACTGAACGTTTTACTAAACATAGTGCAAGATATACCGAAGCTAGTTTGGTTAAAAAATTAGAAGAATTAGGCATTGGCCGCCCAAGTACCTACGCCCCTACTATTAGTACTATTATAAAACGTACCTATGTAGAAAAGAAAGATAAAGAAGGCATTAAGAGAGATTACCGCATATTAAAGTTAAAAGACGATAATATTAAAAAAGTAACAGAGCAGGAAAATACAGGAGCAGAAAAAAGCAAACTGTTCCCTACTGATTTAGGCTTGGTGGTTACCGATTTTTTAAGCCAGCATTTTAAAGATGTAATGGATTATAGCTTTACCGCCAATATTGAAAAAGAGTTTGATGAAATTGCCGATGGCAAAATGGTGTGGAACAAAATGGTGGGTGATTTTTATACCCCTTTTCATAATGGTGTGGAGCATACGTTGGAAAATGCCGAAAGAGCTGTTGGCGAACGTATGCTTGGTGTAAGTGAAGATGGTAAACCCATAACGGCTAGGATGGGACGCTACGGACCAATGGTACAAATAGGTGCACAAAACGATGAGGAAAAACCAAAATTTGCTAAGTTAAAAGCTACACAAAGTATTGAAACCATTACGTTGGAAGAAGCCTTAGATTTATTTAAGCTAGGTGCTCCACTTGGTGAATTTGAAGGGCAAGAAATTTCGGTGAATATTGGCCGCTTTGGCCCTTATGTAAAATTTGGCGACCAATTTGTAAGCATACCCAAAGGCGAAGATGCTGCTGCGGTTGACTTAGAAAGAGCCATAGAAATTATTAATGCCAAAAAAGTAGAAGACGCCCCTATTGGCTTTTACGAAGAAAAACCAATTACCAAAGGCAAAGGCCGCTTTGGCCCTTTTATAAAATGGAACGATTTATTTATTAATATACCCAAGGCATACAATTTTGATACCCTTACCCAGCAAGATTGTAACGAACTAATAGAAAAGAAAATTGAAAAAGAAGCCAACCGCTTTATACAACAATGGTCCGATGAAAAAATTGCTATTGAAAATGGCCGCTGGGGACCATTTATACGCTTTGGTAAAAAAATGCTTAAGCTTGTAGGCAAAGGTGCTAATGGAAAATTTACTGCTGAAGAATTAGCTATAATTAGTTTGGATGAAGTAAAGAAAATGATTGAAACCCAAGAGCCGACTGCTTTTGCGAAGAAAGCACCTGCTAAGAAAAAGGCGGCGGTGAAGAAAAAAGCAGCTGTAAAAAAGAAATAAATAAATTTAATAAACAATTTGTAAAAGCCTCAATAATTTTTTGAGGCTTTGTATTTATACTATAACAGTACGAAAGTAGTAAACTAGATATATATAAATGTGAAATTTACAAATTGGATACCTCTAATATTTAGATTAATATTGTGTTGGTAGCAAGTTTATCGAACCGCTTAAATACATCTAAATATGGAGTTTAACAACTAAATTTAATTTTTGAAATATGAAAACAATAAGTATAATATTATTCACAATATTTGGAATGGTTAATAAGGCACAATTAGTAGATAAGTCATTTCACTATTAGCCTCCGTTGGTGTTCTCCGCCGACTTCTCTGTCTCCAACTAGCGGCGATAACTCAACTATTAATAATCTTCTTAAGCCTTTAGCCCTCGTTGGTGTTCTCCGCTAAGCTCTTCGCCGCCGCCTGCGTCTCCGACCAGCGGCGATAAATAAACATTTATTAATTTTCTCAAGCCTTGCTAAATTCAACATTGTATTGCATTAATATGCCAGAAGGCTTTACTGTATGTTGCAGTTACGTCAATGCCACTTTTACATACACTTAGATACCTGGTAGTAGCAACCTACCTAAATTAATTAATAATTAAGTGAATGGGTAATAAAATATTTACAGTAGTGTAGCTATTTTCTTTAGATTCTATCCAAATTTTGCCTTTATAAAATTCAATAATTTTTTTACAAGTGGCTAATCCAATTCCAGAACCTTCAAAGTCATTGGAAACATTTATACGTTTAAAAAGATGAAAAACTTCAGAAGTTTTATTTTCTGGTATCCCAATACCAAAATCTTGAATACTAAATTTCCAGAAATTCTCATCATATTTAATATTATCAATTA
>JAGNRZ010000257.1 GCA_017988335.1 Ferruginibacter sp. | reverse complement strand
GATTTAATGCCTCAGTTAAATTTTCTAATGTATTATGAAAGTAAGCCGCTTCTTCGGCATCTCTCAGAATAATTAAATGATTAAGCTGGCTCCAAGCTGGGCTGTTAAAAACAGCTGAAATTATGAATTGAGATGCACTGCCGACAAGACCTTTAAGATGTAATCGTTGAGGTGTAGACAAAGTAATCCTGTCCGCTATTTGAAAACAGCGGGGGTCGTTTTTATACTCGTTCTTCAACACATCCAAATTCATCGGGTGCAAAAGTAATTAAGAATTATCAATTAATAAGTAGAAAAATGATTACCCTCATAAAGTAACAAGTCATTTTTAGAATGTATTATTAATTTTTAATTACTAATTATTAATTGTAACTTTCTACACCAAAACAAAATACTATGGCACTAGAACCATGGAGAAAAGGAATTGTTGTAAAAATTGAGCAACAAACCTCAAACACTCGTAGATTTTTTATACAAATTCCAGAGTTAGAAAAATTTGATTTTAAGCCTGGTCAGTTTGTAACCTTAGATTTACCAATACATGAAAAACCTGCTAAGCGTTTACGTAGTTATTCAATTGCTAGTTGGCCAAATGGTACTAACACCTTTGAACTTTGCATTGTGTTATTAGATGGTGGTGCTGGCACTACTTATTTGTTTAATGAAATAAAAGAAGGTAGTGAAATTACTTTACGTGGGCCTGTAGGTGTATTTACCTTGCATGAAGAAAATTTACAAAAAGAATTATTTTTTATTTGTACTGGCACTGGTATTGCTCCTTTTCGTTCTATGATACATTACATAAATGAAAATAATGTTCTACACCAAAACATACATTTAATTTTTGGATGCCGAAAATTTGGCGATGCACTATATGCTAACGAACTAAAAGATTTAATGCGTAAAGAACCTGGCTTTTTCTTTCATACATGTTACTCCAGAGAAGAGGAAGAAAATTTAGAACATTTAGTACGTATTGGTTATGTGCATCAAGTTTTTGAAGAAATAATAAATGCAAAAAAAACAGATAACATTTTGCCAGAGGCTTCTTTCTTTTTATGTGGTTGGAAAAACATGATAGATGAAGCTAAACAAAGAATTATAAGCTTAGGCTACGATAAAAAAAGTATTCACCAAGAGTTATATGGATAAATTTTAAGCACAGACCTACCTGCCAGCAGGCAGGTTAGCACAAATATTTTTTCACAGATTACACAAGAAAAAACAAGTATTAAATACTCTTAGTTATTTGCTTACTAAAGCTTCCAAAACACTCATAGCCTTTTCTGCATCTTTTACAGGCACAAAAATATGATCATGATAATAAGCTGCTACTACATTACAGCTAATTCCATTGCTGCTTAATGCTGTTGAAATTGCAGCCGTTAATCCTACCGCTTCTAAGGAAGAATGAACAGTAAGTGTAATCCAACTAAATACTGCTGTGTAGCTAAGTTGCTTTTCATCTGCAATCGCCTTATCAATAATTATGGTGTAGCCTTCAGTTTCTTTAAAAAAGCAAACAACTTTTGTATTATCAATTAAATGCAAAAATTCAATAGTACAAAATACATACTCACCAGTATTATGTTTTGGTTGCATGGTTTGTAGTAATTTTTGCAAATTTGTTTCTCCACTCATTATTTTTCTTCTTTAACGTCTTTACTACCAGCATACAATTCGTACGACAATAATCTACAATCAATTTTACTGGTAAAAAACTCTGTTCTTCTTTTAGGTTTTAAGCCAATTTTTTTAGCTAATTCTAGATTGCCAGTAAAAATATAGCCAGTATAGCCCTTGCATTTTTGTTTTAAAAAATCACCCATACGCTTGTAGGTAGCTTCTAATTCTTTTTCAACGCCCAACCTATCACCATACTCAGGATTAAAATAAACTATACCGTTTTCATTTTCTATAATTTTTGTTTGTTCAAAATCACAAACATCAAATTCAATCATTTCTTCAACTCCTGCAATACCTGCATTCACTTTTGCAATCATTACGGCATCTTCACTAATATCTGTTGCAATAATTTTTAATGTGGGTATGTCAACAACTTGTTGCTCTAATTTTTTATATTCATCTAAATAAATATTCTCATTGTATCCTACCAAGTGCATAAATGCATAATTATCTCTTAACAATCCTGGCTTACGATTGGTTGCTAATAGAGCTGCTTCAATAGCAATGGTACCACTACCACACATAGGGTTTATTACCGCACTTTTTCTATCCCAATTGGTGGCTAATAATGTTGCAGCAGCAAGGCTTTCAAGCATTGGTGCTTTACCCGGTATTTTTCGGTAACCATGTTTACTTAATGTTTCGCCACTAGTATCTACAAAAATTTCGGCATAATCATCTTGCCAATATAAATGTATTACGGCTTTGTTTAGTTCTGGTCCACTATTAGGCCTTTCTCCCATTTTATTTCTAAATCTATCTACAATAGCATCTTTCACTCTTACATTAGCAAATAAATTATTGGTAATCGTTTCATTGTTTACATTACTGGTAATACTAAAATATCCATCCAAGGGCAACACATTTTCCCAAGCAAAATCTACTAATACTTTGTATAACTCATCTGCATTAAAAGCCCTACACTCATTTATTGAAAATAGCACCTTACTAGCACATCGCAAATTCAAATTAAGCCTAATACAGTCTTGCATAGTACCCATAAAATCTA
>JAGNRZ010000256.1 GCA_017988335.1 Ferruginibacter sp. | reverse complement strand
GTTGAAGAACGAGTATAAAAACGACCCCCGCTGTTTTCAAATAGCGGACAGGATTACTTTGTCTACACATCAACGATTACATCTTAAAGGTCTTGTCGGCAGTGCATCTCAATTCATAATTTCAGCTGTTTTTAACAGCCCAGCTTGTAGCCAGCTTAATCATTTAATTATTCTGAGAGATGCCGAAGAAGCGGCTTACTTTCATAATACATTAGAAAATTTAACTGAGGCATTAAATCTTTTTTATTTTCCATCTTCTTTTAAAATAAAGAAAAATTACAGTCTGCTTAACCCAAGCCATGTAATGCTTCGTACAGAAGCGTTGACAAAACTAGCTGTTGGCTCAAATAAAAACTTAATTATTACTTACCCAGAAGCATTGTTTGAAAAAGTAGTTTTATCTAAAACACTTTCCGAAAATATTATTAGCATAAAACAAGGTGATGTTTTAGATGCAAATGGTGTAATGGAAAAGTTTGTAAACTATGGTTTTGAAAGAACCGATTTTGTTTACGAACCAGGGCAGTTTGCTATACGTGGTGGTATCTTGGATATTTATAGTTTTGGAAACGAAAAACCTTACCGGATAGAGTTGTTTGGAAACGATGTTGATAGCATACGAATTTTTGATCCAGAAACACAATTGAGTGAACGAAAATTATTATCGGTAAATATTATTCCTAATACCGATGTACTGCAAAACCAAAGCGGAGAGCAAGTTTCATTAATTGAATTTCTACCACAAAATACTATTGTATGGAGTGAAGATTGGGGTTTTATAAAAGAAAAGATTGAACAAGAGCAAGAAGATTTTGAAATATGGCATTCTACTTTTGGTGCAAAGCAAATGGTGCATGATAATGAAATAGAAACACATCAACGAAAAGAAGTAACCCAAAATGATTTTGTAAACGCTAATTTATTAGAAGCTCAATTGCAAAATCATCATATAGTTGAGTTTGGTGATAAAAGCTATTTTAATTTAAATCCTCAATATTCAACCTTGCCTGCCGGTAGTCAGGTATTCAATATTAAATATTCAATAATAGAGCAACCAGCCTTCAACCGTAATTTCGATTTGCTCATAAAAAACTTAAAGGAATACGAAGCAAAAAAATACAATATTTACATTTTTGCCGAAAATCCAAAGCAGCTAGAAAGGCTTCATACCATTTTCGTTGATTTAAAAGCCGAAATTCAAGTAACGCCAATACCCACAAGCATACACGAAGGTTTTATTGATGATGATATAAAATGTGTTTGTTACACCGATCATCAAATTTTTCAACGCTACCACAAGTATAAAGTAAAACAAGCCTTCAATAAAAACAAAGCTCTTACGCTTAAAACATTAAGAGAACTTCAACCTGGGGATTATGTAACGCATATCGACCATGGCGTAGGAGTGTACAGTGGTTTGCAAAAAGTAGATGTAGGTAGCGTAATGCAAGAGGCAGTTCGTATTCAATATAAGGATGGAGATTTGTTGTATGTAAACATTTCTTCTTTACACAAAATTGCAAAGTATAGTGGTAAAGAAGGTAGCATACCCAAAATGAATAAATTAGGTAGCGATGTTTGGAATAAGCTAAAAGAAAAAACAAAAAAGCAAGTAAAAGATATTGCTACCGATTTAATAAAATTGTATGCTCAACGTAAAAGCCAAGAAGGCTTTGCACACAGCCCTGATAATTACATGCAAACAGAGTTGGAAGCAAGTTTTATTTATGAAGATACACCCGACCAAAATAAGGCAACTATTGATGTAAAAAAAGATATGGAAAAGCCAAGCCCAATGGATAGACTGGTGTGTGGAGATGTAGGCTTTGGTAAAACAGAAATAGCCATAAGAGCAGCATTTAAAAGTTGTTGCGATGGTAAACAAGCTGCAATTTTAGTGCCTACAACAATTTTAGCTTATCAGCATTATAAAACCTTTAGTGATAGGTTAAAAGATTTTCCTGTTACAGTTGATTTTATCAATCGCTTTAAATCATCTAAAGAAAAAAAAGAAACCCTACAAAAAGTTGCAGAAGGTAAAGTAGATATTATTGTGGGCACACATGCATTGTTGGGCAAAGATGTAAAGTTTAAAGACTTAGGGGTAATGATTATTGATGAAGAGCAAAAATTTGGCGTAGCCGCAAAAGAAAAATTAAAACAGTTTAGAACAACTGTAGATTCTTTAACACTAACGGCAACGCCTATACCACGTACTTTACAATTTAGTTTAATGGGGGCAAGAGACTTGAGTATAATAAACACCCCGCCACCTAACCGCCAACCTGTACAAACCGAAGTGCATGTATTTAATGAAGACTTTATAAGAGATGCAATATATTATGAAGCCGAAAGAGGAGGTCAGGTTTTCTTTATACATAATAGAGTGAACGGGTTAAAAGAAATGTGTGGGCTTATACAAGGACTGTGCCCCGATTTAAGTATTTCCTATGCACATGGGCAAATGGAAGGCGATAAATTAGAAGATACCATTTTAGATTTTATGGATAAACGCTACGATGTATTAGTATGTACCAACATTGTAGAAAGTGGTGTAGACATTCCAAACGTAAATACAATAATCATTAATAATGCTCATCAATTTGGTTTGAGTGATTTACATCAATTACGAGGTAGAGTGGGGCGTAGTAATAAAAAAGCATTTTGCTATTTGTTTGCTCCGCCAATGAGTACATTAC
>JAGNRZ010000255.1 GCA_017988335.1 Ferruginibacter sp. | reverse complement strand
ATCGTTTGAAGATTTGAAACAAAGTGAAATTATCTTCATAAATAGAGGAGAGAATATTAACGGCAAAGAAAATCAAAGTAAACTTGTAGTATCTATCGGAAAAATATCATTAGTAACTTATGGCATTGATTAAGCAATATATCCATTTTTCATAGCAAATACCGCTAGCCCAACTCTGGTTTTTAAATCAAGCTTTTCAAATAGAGAATCTCTATAACTCTCAACAGTACGAGGGCTGCAAAACATTTTTTCGGCAATTTCTTTATAGCTCATTTCTGTAACACAATATTGTAAAAATTCTTTTTCTCTTTCTGTTACATTAACGGTTTGCTTGACTGATATTTTTTTACTAATACTTGCAAAAACTTTACTTGTTGCCCAATCCGGGTAGTAAGATCCGTTTTTAACTAACCCATTTAAAGCCTTTTCTAATTCTATAGGATGCACATTTTTAAGTAAATACCCTTTTGCTCCGGCCTTTACCATTTTAATTAGGCTTTGTTCATCATCTTGCATACTTAAGGCCATTATTAATATCTCCGGGTAGTTTTCGGTTAACCAAGCAGCTGTGGCAAACCCATCCATTACAGGCATGCTTATATCCAGCAAAACAATATCCGGTATGTTTTTTTTTGTATTCATTTTTTCTTGCAAGGTTTTACCATTGTCACATTCATACAGTACATTATATTGCTTGAAATTTTCTATTATGCCAGTTAAGGCTTTTGCTATCAAAAGATGGTCGTCAACAATTACAATATTATGCATCATATTTTATAAAGGTATTTGAATATTTAATTGTGTGCCCTTGTTTAAACTTGTTGATAACCTATAATTTCCGCCAATTATTTTAGTTCGTTTTTCCATATTACTTAATCCAATCCCATTTTCTTTAATATTGTTTTTGTCAAATCCAATTCCGTCATCCTCTAATTTCAAGTCTAAAAAATTCATTTGCTTGGTTAAATCGACATTGATATGCTTGCAATTTGAATGCTTAATACTATTTTGTAAAAACTCCTGCACAACCCGTAATAATACATTTTTTACCTGATAAGGCAGGTTAGTATTTACTAATGTAGTCGTAAATTTTACGGTGCATTTTTTTAGTCCATTTATTTTTTCGCACTCCGCTTTAATCAACACAATTAAATCATTTACTATTATTACATCGTCGGTTAGGCTTTTTGATAAAAGCCTGAGTTCTTGCAATGACTCATTGATAATATTGCTGATGTTTTCAATTTTATCGGTTACCTGCGGTGCTTTGTTTTCGTAAGCTAATTGTTGAGTATAAAGGCTTGCCAGTGTAAGCTTCTGACCAACACTGTCATGAATTTCTCTGCCAATATGTTGCATTGTTTGTTTTTGCATTTCCAGCTCTGTACTTAACAATTCTTGTGTATGCTTTTCGTTAATCATTGTTTTTTCGTTTTCATGTTCCACTTTTTTCCTTTTGTATTGAAGTATAAAAAGTATAGTGCCAATAATAAATACTAGCAGTATAATATTTGCAATTATGGTGAAAGTTACTACTTCGGTTTGCTGCATATATAGCCTATGGTAAATAAAATATACATAGTATAGTTCAAAAATATAAAAATCCACCTGTACATTACTGCAATACTGCTTGTTTTAGAAATAGCCATAGAATTAAAAAAGGTTAAATATGGGAAACTTCCCAAATAAAATATTAATAATCCTGTACATACCCAAAAAGACATAAGCCTTTTAAAATGCAATAAATTATCCCCTTTAACTAAATCAAAAAAGTACAGCAAACTAAAAAAAAGTACAGCAAGGCATCCATAACTAATACTCATTGAAATAGAGTAAAAATGCTCTTTATTCCAAAATATATTTTCAAACAAAGCAAGTGCTAAAAATAAAATTCCACTAACAATAACAAATTTTTTATACTTTACTTGCACTATATAATAGTAAAGCATATGATACATAAAAAATAAAGATGGCACAACAATCCACTTATACAAAATCGTATTCTCTTTCCTTAATTTTTGTTTACCAAACCAGGTTCCCAACTCTTCCATACCATATAATACAAGAAGGTAAACAGCAAACGCAAACCAAATAGACTTTCTGTTTTTACGATAGCATATTATCCCGGTAAAGCCTGCTAATAGCTCAATGTATTTTATTAGGTTACTTGCATCTGCTGTTTTCATATTTATATTAATGTTGTTGCATCATCTTTATATTCCGGGCAAGCATTACCCATATTTCCCACACCATCACCAGTATCGGCCCCTGTTATACTTTTAGCAACAGATTTTGTTTTAGTAACAGGTTTTATATTTTTAAAATAAATATCATTCATTTTACTATCTGCTCCGGTTATAACAAATGTTTGCTCACCCCTATCATTTACAGCATTATATATTCTAACTTTTGTACAACCCGGTAATTGCAAAATATTTTCGAATAATGATCTGCTAAATTCAATCCCTTTAAAAAAATAAATCTTGTTTAAATCCTTTTGATTTTCGGCAAACCGTGCTACCATTTCATATCCTTTTTCTTTTGAAATGATATGATTGGGTAAAGCTGGACTGTTAGTTTTTTTAGTCGGCGTTTTTTTTACAATAACTTTTTTGGGCGCAGCCTTCTTTTTTGGAGCAACTTTTTTAGCAGTTGCTTTTTTGGGTGCAGTTTTTTTTGCTTTAGAATTCATGATAATTTTTTTAGTTTAGGAATTATTAATTAGTACCGCAAAG
>JAGNRZ010000254.1 GCA_017988335.1 Ferruginibacter sp. | reverse complement strand
ACATTAGGTATTTGTGTTGGGCATCAAATGCTATTTGAAAGTAGTGAAGAGGGTGTTGAAAAAGGCTTAGGCTGGTTAAACGGAAAAGTAGTAAAATTTGATGCTACTAAAATGCCATCCAACTATAAAATTCCACATATGGGGTGGAGTGATATTGAAGTACAAAACAAGGCTACTCTTTTTGCCAATATTGAAGCACCAAGGTTTTATATGGTACATTCTTACTATGCCCAGTGTGATGAGGAGTTAGTGGCGGCAAAAGCAAACTACGGCTATCCTTTTATAACGGCTGTAGAAAAAAATAATATTTTTGGCACACAATTTCATCCAGAAAAAAGCCACAAATTTGGCATGCAATTACTTAAAAATTTCGCTAATTTATAAATGATACGTACAAGAGTAATACCCGTTTTATTAATTCAAAACGAAGGCTTAGTTAAAGGGGTGCAGTTTAAAAATCATCGCTATGTAGGCGACCCTATTAATGCAGTAAAAATATTTAACGAAAAAGAAGTAGATGAATTATGTGTGTTAGATATTTCGGCAACCGTAGAAAATAAAAAGCCAGATATTAAACGCATTGCCGATATTGTATCAGAAGCCTTTATGCCCATAAGCTATGGTGGTGGCGTTACACAGCTTGACCAAGCAAAAGAATTACTTTATTATGGTGTAGAAAAAATTCTATTAAATGCGGCATTACATACACATCCCAACTTAATTACAGCAATAGCTAATAGCTCTGGCAATCAAAGTGCAATAGCTAGTATTGATGTAAAAAAAAATATGTGGGGTAAATATAAAGTGTATATAAAAAACGGCACAAAAGATACTGGTAAAGATGTGCTAGAATTTGCAAAAGAATGTGAAAGTAAAGGTGCTGGCGAAATTGTGCTAAATGCTATTGATAAAGATGGTATGTGTACTGGATATGATACTGAATTAATAAAAAAAGTTTCACAAGCTGTAAGTATTCCAGTAGTAGCAGTTGGCGGTGCTTGGCAAACAGAACACTTAGTGGAGGCAAAGAAAGCAGGAGCATCTGCATTGGCTGCTGGTAGCATGTTTGTTTTTCATGGCAAACATAAAGCAGTGTTAATTTCTTATTTAAATAACAATGATATAAAACAAATTAATGAGTAAGCATTATCAAATTTGCAGTAAATGTGTAATGGATACCACAGACCCTGACATCACATTTAATAATAGCGGCGTATGTAATTGGTGTGATAGATATGAAAACGAAACCTCTAAATATTGGCTAAAAGGTGATGCCGGAAAAGCCAAAATGCAAGCCTGGGTAAATGAAATTAAAGAATACGGAAAAGGTAAAGAGTATGATTGTATAATAGGCTTAAGTGGCGGAGTAGATAGTTCATATTTGGCATACTTAGGCACCCAATTGGGTTTGCGAATGCTGGCTGTACATGTAGACGCTGGTTGGAATAGTGAGTTAGCTGTGCAAAATATTCAAAATATTTGTACCAAATTAAAAATAGATTTGATAACTGAGGTAGTAGATTGGAGTGTAATGCGTAAAGTGCAATTGGCATTTTTAAGATCTGGCTTAGTCAACCAAGACATTCCTCAAGATCATGCTTTTTTTGCAGCATTATATAATTATGCACAAAAAAATAATATTAAGTATGTTTTAAATGGAGTAAATATTGCCACCGAAAACACTTTACCATTAGCTTGGCGTGGCGAAAGTGCTATGGATGATATATTGGTAAAATCTGTATATAAGTGTTACTATAAACAACCGCTCAAAAATTTTCCACTAATTGGATACTGGAAGTTTAATTTAATCAACTATATCTATAGAAAGTTCATAGTGGTTGATCTGTTAAATTGTTTCGAATATTCTAAGGAAGAGGCACTTAAAACCTTAGCTGAAGTAGTTGACTACAAAGATTATGGAGGTAAGCATAATGAATCAAGGTTCACAAAGTTTCATCAAAATTATTTTTTAGTAAAAAAACATGGTGTTGAAAAGAGAAAAGCCCATATCGCTAGTTTAGTTATTAGTGGTTTATTATCTAGAGATGCAGCATTAGAAATATTAGCTACGCCATTATACAAAAGTCAACAAGAAGAAAATGAAGATATTGACTATATTTCCAAAAAATTAGGTATTTCTGTAGAGGAATTTCATAACATAATGAAGAGTCCTTCAAAAAATTTAAGTGATTTTACATCTGGTCAAAGATTACATAAAAAAATAAGACCTTACTTAAATGCCATTCTTAAAGTAGGTGGCAAGGTAAAAAGAATGTTTAAATAGACATTTTGGAAATAGATAGAATCAGTACACCCTCGTTTGTAAAAGTACTTTGTAGGTAATACAATTGTTATTTACTCACTATGTACCTATAACTTGTTTAATGGAATATCAACAAAATAATAGTGAGTATTTACAATTAAACACAACCTGGCACCAAGAAGATGCGGCATGGAAAGCTAAACAAATATTACAAGCGATAAACAGAAATAAAATTGAGGTGAAAACTATAGCCGAAATTGGGTGTGGCGCTGGAGAAATTTTAGTTCAGCTACAACAAAATTTAGCTGACAAAACGATAGCTTTTTCAGGTCTTGATATTGCACTCGATGCTATTGCAATGGCTAAGCCTAAAGAAAAGGCAACATATAAAATTTACCATATTCCTTTAGATATTTCAGCCCTATCTATCTTGCTAACTATCCAATAAAAGCTAGGCAGAGTGTAGGACACTTAC
>JAGNRZ010000111.1 GCA_017988335.1 Ferruginibacter sp. | reverse complement strand
CTACATAGCTGTAGGGTATTTATATTCTTATAGTGATGGTTTTAGAGAAGGTTATGTATATAAGTTTTCAAAAAAAGGATTAGTATTTAAAACGCATGAAGGCATTTTAAAAACAGGCTTTGTAAATTTAGGAAACACTTCTACCCCCAACGAAGAATGGGCTTTTTCTGTAACTGACGATAGCGTAGTAAATATATTAAATACGGCAGGCGAAAGAAAATTTTTAAAACTGCATTATAAGCAAAGAGTAGTAAAATTATTTTGGCGTGGAGATACAAAATACTTTATTTATAAAGTAGATGTTTTGAATGATAGAGCACAGTAGCTAATTGCTATGCAACAAAAATATAACCGGCTTCTTATGTAAGTCGGTTTTTTGTTTTTGCCAATCGGCGGCAGTTTTGGTTTTAATAAACTCGTTGGCACCAGTAATTTCACAGGCTACACAAATTTTTGTATTAGGCTTACAGGTTTTTATTAGCGTATCAAGCAATTGATTATTGCGGTAAGGTGTTTCAATAAAAATTTTAGTGCTATTATTTTTTGCAGATGAGTTTTCTAACTCCTTAATTGCTTTTATTTTTTCTGCATTATCAATGGGCAAATAACCTACAAATTCAAACTGTTGCCCATTCATACCACTTGCCATTAAAGCTAATAAAATACTGCTGGGGCCAACAAATGGCTTTACAGGCACATTCATTCGTTGTGCAACTTCAATTAATATTTGCCCAGGGTCTGCAATGCCAGGGCAACCAGCTTCGCTAATAATAGCAATAGTTTTATCTTCCTTTATTTTTTGCTTAAAAATATTTATTTGTTCTTCCTCAGCTTTATGAATAGTAAACCATTCATAGTTGTCAATTACTATTTGTTTATCTATACTTTTTAAAAATCTACGAGTGGTTCGTTCATTTTCTGCAAAAATTACATCACATTGTTTTACAGCATCAATAATATAAGTAGGTATAGTTTCTGTAGCAGCTTCATCAATTACACAAGGGATTAAAAATAGGTTTGCAGCCATGGTTAATTTTTCTTGGTGTTGTATAAACTAAGTGTGGCAGCAATTACAGCGTAGCTTGGGGCTAATATCCACCCAAGTACAGGTATAAAATGCATTAAATAAAATATTAGCCCGTTACCAATGGCTAAGCCTTTATGTCTGCCAATAAAAGCAATACTTTGCGATGTTGATAGTTTATTTCTTTCACAACTATAATCAAGCATACTAAAGCCTAGGTAATAACATTCAACCAATAAACCTATTAGTGGCGTTATCCAACCTACAACAGGTATAAATGAAAGTATTAAAATTGAAACGGTGTAAACAGTTTGCCACAATACATTACGTAATGCTAACCTTATACCTCTTACAATATCCTTTAACAATTGCGGAAAACTAAATGGAAAATCTTTGCCTTCTATTATGCTTTCTGTTTTTTCACTTAAATACGCAAATACTGGTGAGCCTATTATTAAAAACACATACTTAAATAACGAAAAGTAAAACATTAAGAAAACTAAGTGCAACATAATTCTACCAAAAATGAATAAAAAGCGTAACCAACTTTCATTCATCTTATCCATCCATCCTTTTACACCTGTTTTTAAAAACATCCATTCAATAGCAGTGCCGCTGCTTTGCCAAAAAAAATAAATGCCAGCAACAAATAATAAGGCATAAATAAGCCCCGGAATAAAAATCCATTTCCAAAGCCTATGCTTACTTATAAAACGATGGGTTTGAGAATATGCCTGTATGGCTGTAATTATTTCTTTTAACATTATAGCTTGAACTTAGGCTATAAAGATAAATGTTTTTGATAAAGAAGCCCTTTCCGCCCAACATAAAAAAAGCCGCAACAAATGCGGCTATATATTTTACAATTTTCTTTTTTAAAATCTTGGACAAGGTATTCCACTTGGCTCCGCAGGCTTTTTAATATAAATTAATGAAAGCTCCATACCACCACGGCTGGCAGTTGCTGCTTTTAAATTAGATACATTAATATCGTAACTAGCACCAATACGTAAGCCATTAAACTCAAGCCCTAAATAAGGGATAAGTGCATCATTCAACCTCATCCAACTACCAATGTAAACATTTGTAGGTCTTTCCATATCACCATTTGCATTTAAGCCAAGTGCAGCACCAAACACTGTTTCACTAGCTTTATTTTGTATTTGATGAATTACAGAGCCGTTTACAGATACTCTATCACCTATAGGAAAATAACCACCGCCATGTACAGTAATTCTGCCAGTTAAGTTCCAGTTTTTATCTTTAAAACTTACTTTGGGCCTGTTAATATGATACATACTAGCACCTACATAAAAATTGTTGCTACCATTGGTACTGCCACTATATAATATACCAGCATTTATATCAAAGTAATTTTGATTATTACCATTGGTAATAATATCCGATGTTACACCCGTAAATCCATTAGCTGTTAATTGATCTTCAAAAGTAAGTTTAGCTACATCTAATGATAAACTGCTGTATGTAGCTTGAAAACCAGCACCAATAGTACTGTAGCCATCTTCACTTAATGCTTTATGATACGACAATGATGCCGAACCATAATTTAGTTTTAA
The DNA here is from genome assembly GCA_017988335.1 of Ferruginibacter sp. GTDB lineage: Bacteria > Bacteroidota > Bacteroidia > Chitinophagales > Chitinophagaceae > Ferruginibacter. The sequence goes on along the minus strand of JAGNRZ010000111.1, from coordinate 7,582 downwards.
AATATTATTAGCACTGGCATCAGACAGGGCAGAAATACCAATACCAAACACATCTTTTTGAGGTATTTTACTTTTTAAAATGCCCATATCAAAAGAGGCACTTGTAGTAACATAAGCCTTTGGAATGCTAGGCCATTGATCTCTATGATTAGCACTTAACCTCCAAGTACCATCAAACTTACCTGTAAAAGCAGGGTTAAGTGTAAGTGGAGAGGCAAAAAATTGCGAAAAATGAGGGTCTTGTGCTTTAACAGTGGTTAAAACAAATACTAATGCTATAAATGTAAATACTTTTCTCATCATTGTTTTCAAATCTATATACCAATAAAGATAAGGAATTACCATTAAATGCTGCTTAAATGTGGAAACTTATCTGTTAAAATTAGAAGTAGTTCTACAAATGTAATACGTGACAAAATTTTATAATGCCTAGTTTAACTCTGCAACTTTACCCCATACGCCAAATCTCCAGCATCTCCCAAGCCTGGTACTATATAACCTTTTGCAGTAATTTCATCATCAATATCACCACACCAAATAGTGGCTTGCGGCTCGGCACGGCGTACATACTCAATACCTACAGTACAAGCAATAGCACAAGCAATATGTAATTCCTTAAAATTGCCTTCGCCACGTAAAAATTGTATTGTTTTTACAAGCGATGAGCCAGTAGCCAACATAGGATCGCTTACAATTAAAATTCTGTTTTCAATATCTGGGGCAGCCATATATTCCAATGCAATTTCAAAACTACCATCTACATTATGCTTACGATAAGCACTAATAAATGCATTGTCTGCTTTATCAAAATAATTTAATAAGCCATTGTGCATAGGTAAGCCGGCACGTAAAATGGTAGCTAAAACAGGTTGTTCTTTTAGTGTTTTACATACAGAAATTCCCATAGGAGTGGTAATTTCTGTGTCTTCCCAAGGCAAGGTTTTACTTATTTCGTAGCCAATAATTTCGGCAATACGTTCTAAGTTTCGCCTAAAACGTAATCTATCATTTTGTATATCAACGTTACGCAATTCGCCTATGTAGTTACTTACTAAAGAATGATGAGTGCTTAAATTGTGAACCATTATTTCAATTTGTAACTAAGGTAGCAATAAGTTTTAACAAACTATTTCAAAAAAATGTATTTTTATTGTACTTAAAATAAAAACAATGAGTAAGTTATTTGCCTTAGCCTTTGCAGCAGTTATTATTAGTTGTAATAGTGCCGATAAAACTATAGCCGAAAAAAAAGAAAAAGATAAGTACGAGCAAACTAAAGAAACTTTGGAAGAAACGGAGAAGAAAAATCCTAAGCGATTTTTATCGGTTGAATTAGATAAAGATAAAAAGAATTTAATAGGGCAATTAGTAGTAAAAGGCGAAGTAAAAAATAATGCCAAAGTGGCTGCTTATAAAGATGTTGAAATAGAAATTAGCTATTACAGTAAAACAGGTGCTTTTTTAATGAGTAGTAACGATGTAGTTTATGATGTAATAAAGCCCGGCGAAAGTGCTAGTTTTAAAAACAAAGAATTTGCTCCCAAAGGCACTGATAGCGTGGGGTTGAAGATTGTGGGGGCGAAGGTGGATTAGAGTTTAATAATATAATTGCATCTTGTATATAAAATTATTTGCTAAGAGAATATAAATTATCATATAAATTATTGGAGTATATTACAGGAGTCATAACAAATGTTTGAGCATTTTTTTCTTTAGTGATATTTAATTTAGCGTAATCTTCATAAGTCATATAGTAAAGTGTTGTATTTGCTTTTCCTACAATCATATTTTCAACATCCTTAACAACCCCTATTTTATTACTATTATAACGTAGTATGCTGTTAAAATTCTTGCATATAACAGCTATTTCTTTAAGCTCAATTTGTTGACCATTTGGATTAAGAAATGTTCCAGTTATAGGGATTAGCTGCCTAATTACTGGTTGGTCGCAATTCCAATAACCAAATTGAGTAATGGGAAAGTTACTATATAATCTATTGGCAAGATTAATTTCATTTATAATTACATTTTGCTTTAAAACAGCATCTAGTCTTGCTTGCAGTAATATACTTAACCTTTCTATTTTTTTATTTTGCATAATCACCTTATCGTTTGTGATGGAGTCACTAGTATATTTTTTCTTTGCTTTGCCTTCTTTATCGAATATTTGCTTTTGGGCATTTTCAAAATCAACCTGCTTCTTATTAAAAATTACTAAAGCTTTATCGTAATCCTTTCCTATAAATACAGGTCTTGCTAAATAAGATACTGTTCTTTTAGCAGTGCTAAATTTTATTTTGTAAAGCCCTTTGTTTTCAGTTTTTAATAATTCAACATTTGACCAAGCATCACTAGTATCACTTGGAGTAAAGTTTTTCTCACTTATATCTAATTGGAATTGTAGATTGTCATAAACCAACAATTCTTTAAAAGAAGCAGGGTCTATTAGTATTTTTATTATCGGATTATTGTTTGTAGGTTTTTGAGGCTTTATAGGTGCTTCTAAAGTACTTGCCACAGACTCCTCATTAACTTTTTTATCATTTAGTAAACTAGTTTTACCATTTTCCAAAATATCAGGTTTTCCACTACTAATCCATTTGTTTTGTAAAGAGTCAAAATAATAAAGGTTAAAAGAAGGGTTAGTTTTAGGAGTAGCTAAAACTAATTGCGGCATACTTTTTTGATTAACAAAGAGAGCTTCATTTTCCTTATAAGCAAGTATTTCTAACATTCCGGATGATTCAAGTATATATTCTGAATTTGCAGAATCAAATTGCATATGGGTTTTGGCAGAGTATAAGTCTATCGGATTTGCAAATTCCCTATATTTTACTTTTACTAGTCCTGCAACAATATTCCCATTTTTATCTACAAACGAGTGTTTTGGAAAAATTATTACACTGCCAGACTTATAAAATATAGTGTCTCCTATTGAAGCATTAACAGTAAATTCTAAAAAGGGAATTTCAAGGTTGTAGTTATTTTTTGTAGAATCTGTAGTTTCGGTAATATTTTTTTGAAAGAATTTATCTTCTTTATTTATAATTAATAGTACAATAAAAGCTATTAGTATAGCTACTAATAATGCTATTATAACTTTTTTAAGTAACATTCTTTTTTTATGTATTCTTAAAAATGTTTTTTTTATACCAATGATTATGGACGCCTCGATAATTTTTTCTTGAATTGTCATCTCCTCAAATAAATGCTTATCATTTTTTAATCTTTCTTCAAAACTTTTTTTTTCAATATCACTCATCTCATTTTGAAGATAACGATCTATAATTTCTGTATTGGTAATCATTTTTTTAATTTGAAGTAAGTGTGGAATAATTTTCTTTAGCTTTTTGTAAACAGCGATACTTTTGATTCTTTGCTGTTTTTTCATCATTAAAACTTCACAGCTTAGCAATATCCCTAAAAGATTTTTTGTTGTAATAAAACAGCATTAATAACTGCTTACACCTTTCCCCTAATAAATTAAATGCAACCTCTGCATTTTTGTAATTACCTATCTCATCAATCATTGGCTCAATTGCATCATTTGTAATAGGTATACCAGTTAGTTTGCTTTTTCTTCTTAACTCTTGATGCCATAAGTTTTTGGCAATTCCCATTAAATAAGTTGCTAAGGCGGAGTTTAATTGAAATGACGAGTCTTTGGTTTTCTTATATAAAATAACTAATGTATCTTGAAAAATGTCTTCTGCATCTTCAGTAGTACCACTATTGGCTAATACATATTTCTTTACTGGATTAAAATTTTTGTATAGGGTGCTTAAAGCCTTTTCGTAATCATTTTGTTTTAAATAATATATAACATCATTATCTGTCATAAATGGGATTTATATATATTAATGTAGAATTTTACAAAAGGTCATCAAAAAAAAATATTTTTTACACAAACTCAAACCTATCCCCATCAAACATTCCTTTATCACTCAATTTTAAATGTGGAATTACAAGCAATGCCATAAAAGATAATGTCATAAAAGGTGCTGTTAGGGTGCTGCCTAACTCTTCTTTTACCATTTTATCAATAGCGGTATATTTTTTGGCTACGATATAGCCATCTTCATTACTCATTAGTCCAGCAACGGGCAAGCCTAAAACTATTTGTTTTGTAGTACTTACTGCACTTACTCCGCCTTTTTCTTTTATAATTAGGTTTACTGCATTACAAATACTTTCATCATCTACACCTACAGCTACTATATTGTGGCTATCATGTGCAACAGATGAGGCAATAGCACCTTGCTTTAATCCAAAGTTTTTAATAAATCCCTTTGCAATAGGAGCATTGTTATTATAACGATTTACAACTACTATTTTTAAAATGTCCTTTTCTATATTAGTGGTGAGTAGTGAGTGGTGAGTGGTGAGCAAATCCTTTACATCTACTTCAATTTTGTTAGTAATTAATTGCCCATCTAATGCTTCAATTGCATAAATGGGGGTTTTAAAATCTGAAGGTTTAAATTCAAATGCTGAAATTGCTTTTTCGGCACAATCAAAATTATTTAGAACACTTTCACTATTACTAGCTACTAATGATTTCCCATCTTCAGCAACTAACCCTCCATTAATAAAAGTTTTTGCTACATTAAAATTTATTAAATCCTCTACTACAATAAAATCGGCTGCATCACCTTCTCTAAGTAAACCAACCTTCATGTTGTAATGTAATGCAGGATTAATACAAGCAGCTTGTAGTACTTTAAAAATATCAATTCCTTTAGCTACAGCCCTTGCACATAGCTGGTTTATATGACCATCTGCTAAACTATCGGGGTGCTTATCGTCGCTACAAAACATTATTTCGTTAGAGTAATCATGTAACAAATCTATTAACGCCTCAAAATTTTTAGCAGCACTACCTTCTCTAATTAAAATTTTCATTCCGTATTTTAATTTATCCAACGCTTCTTCTTTTATAAAACATTCATGGTCTGTGGTAATACCAGCTTCAATATATTTTTTTGCAGTTTCTCCTCTAAGCCCCGGGGCATGACCATCTACAGGCTTATTGTATTTTTTAGCCGATGCAATTTTTTTCATCACTTCTTCATCGCCATTTAATACTCCCGGAAAATTCATCATCTCACTCAAATAAAAAATATCATCACTCTGTAAAAGCAAATCAACATCATTTGCATTTAAAGTGGCACCTGCAGTTTCAAAAACTGTGGCAGGCACACAACTTGGGGCACCAAAGTGGAATTTAAAAGACACTGTTTTGCCATTTTCAATCATAAATTGTACACCATTCATACCGCATACATTTGCAATTTCATGAGGGTCGCTAATAGTGGCTACAGTACCATGTACAACAGCTAGCTTTGCAAATTCACTTGGTACAAGCATACTACTTTCAATATGAACGTGGCTATCTATAAAGCCTGGGAGTATAAAGTTGTTCGTTGGCAGTTGTTCGTCAATTGGTTCTAATTTTTTTATAGAATCAATTTTTCCCTTAATTACAGTAATTTCTCCATAAAAAATATTTTGTTTAAAAATATCTACAATATTGCCTTGTATAATAAACGGTTGCATACCTAAATTTTAACTGGTTTTAAGTAGGGATAAATGGCTACATATATATGATAACTTATTGCTATTTTTGATAAAAATAAAACAAATACACATGAAAAATTTAATGATTTTTGCTTTCTTCATTTTTTGCTTGGTAGCAGCACAAGTAAGCTTTGCACAAACAACAGATGAAATAGTAGAAAAGTTTATTACTGCACAAGGAGGGAAAGAAAAAATGCTTGCATTACAAACAGTTAAAATGACTGGTGGTTTGAGTGTACAAGGTGCAGATGTTGCATTAACTATTAATCGTAAGCATATGGTAGGTGCAAGAACAGATATTTCTGTAATGGGTACAGAAAATTTTCAATTAACTACACCAGAAAAAAGTTGGAGTTATATGCCAGTTCAAGGTCAATCGGCTCCAGAAGAATTACCAGAAGATGTGCATAAATCTACCGTTGGGCAGCTTGATTTGCAAGGCGTATTGTTAAACTATAAAGAAAAAGGTCATGCAGTTGAATACAAAGGAAAAGAAACTGCAAATGGTACTGAATGTTATAAATTAGTAATTACTACCAAAATGGGTAAATCATTAACTTATTTTATTGATGTTAAAACCGATAGATTGCTTAAAGTTGTAAGTAAGGCAATGCGTAATGGAGAAGAATCGGAAATTGAAACTGCATTTTCTGATTACCGTCAAACTAAGGAAGGATATTGGTTTGCATATGCGATGACATCACCACAAGGTGATATTAGTTACTCATTGATTGAAACAAATGTTGCTATTGACGATAGCATATTTAAGGCTAATTAAAAATAACTTCGGATAAAAAAATACCTCAAACATTTGTTTGAGGTATTTTTTTTATTGATCTTTTAAAATATCGGGTCTTCTTTCTTTTGTTCTGGCAATGGCTTGTTCATGTCGCCATTGGTCAATTAATTTATGATTACCACTAAGTAATACATCAGGCACTTTCCAGCCTCTGTAATCTACAGGTCTTGTATAAACAGGTGGTGCCAATAAATTATCTTGAAAGCTATCTGTTAATGCACTAGTTTCATCGTTTAATACACCGGGTATTAATCTGCCAACAGCATCTACAAGTACTGCCGCTGCTAATTCACCGCCGCTTAACACATAATCACCAATAGAAATTTCTTTAGTTATAAAATACTCTCTCACTCTTTCATCAATGCCTTTATAATGTCCACAAATTAGTAGTAAATTATTTTTTAAAGAAAGTGCATTAGCCATAGGTTGACTAAATGTTTCACCATCTGGCGTTAAAAAAATTACTTCATCATACACCGTAGTTTTTTGTAAAGATTCTATTGCATTTACTAAAGGCTCAATCATCATTACCATACCTGCACCGCCGCCAAAAGCATAATCATCTACCTGTGCTCTGGCATAAGTAGTATATTCTCTTAGGTTAATAACATTCACTTCAAGCAATTGCTTATCTCTTGCTCTTTTCATTATGGAATGAGCAAAAGGCGATTGTAATAAATCTGGGATTACTGATATGATGTCTATTTTCATTAAAAGCTATTCTTTTTCAATTCTAAAAGTTATGGGCTGTCGCCTATATGCATTTACTTTTCTTTCATTTTGATAAGCAGGTATCCATCTAGGAGATAAATTTATAACTCTTAATGCTTCTTTTGCAAATAGAGGATTAACCTCGTTTTCTATTTCTATATTTGATAGACTACCATTACTCGATACTACAAATTTTACTATTACTGTTTCTTGAATAACTTTTTCTTTCCTTTTAAATTTTATTTTATCATGAATATTACTCATGTTTAAATTTTTCACTAAAAAATCTCTCCAACCCAAATCTCCTCCTGGAAACTGTGCTTCCTGCTCCACTTTAGTCCAAATTTTATTTTCAAATACAATACTATCGGCATTATTGATTGTAGATGGCACACAATCGGTTGGCGCCCTACCTTTTAGTATAGCCGAAATCCAGCCCGATATGCTAGTTTGTGCAGCATATAAATGGCTACTTGGCCCATACAGTATGGGTAT
>JAGNRZ010000253.1 GCA_017988335.1 Ferruginibacter sp. | reverse complement strand
GTGCAGCCATTAAAAATTCCTCAACTGTTATCGGTACAAATTTAAATAATGTAGGCAGCCCTTTAGGGCAGTTTTTACAAACACAAAATAATAATACAGTTACCACGCCAAGGGCTTATTTGAACTATATATTCTTTGATGAGAACTTTAAATTTGTACCTTACGATGCAGTAACTGGATTAGGCAGCTATAGCGCAGCAGTAGCACAACCAGGCAATGGTAAGCACATACAGGTAAGCAATGTTAAAGCCCCTAAAAATGGTTATGCGTTTGTATACCTTAGCAATAACAGCAATATTGATGTGTTCTACGATAATTTACAGGTTACACATAACAGGGGGGCTTTGTTAAGTGAAGATCACTACTATCCCTTTGGTGGTAGGCTTTCAGGAATTTGTTCTCAAGCAGCAGGCAACCTGGAAAACAGGAAGAAGTTTAATGAGGGAACAGAATTAAACAGTGATTTTGATATTAGCTTATATGAAACACAGTGCAGATTGTATGACCCACAATTGGGAAGATTTTGGCAGGTTGATGAACTGGCGGAAGCAAATTGGGAAACTACTCCATATAATTTTGCATTAAATAATCCTATTAGATTTAATGACCCATTAGGGCTTGAAGAAGGCGATCCCAACAAGCCTAAAATTTTACCGGAAGTAATAGTAAAATCACAAAGAAAGCTTGATCACAACCAAATGCAAAGTGTGTATTGGAATTTAAGAAATAGTGGAAAAGGTTTTGACGGTGTGAGCGATAAATTAAAGGGGCGTTTAGAGAGATGGGATGGTATTCAACGCTTCATGGAAAATGTACATGCTCAAACTAGGGCATCAGATAAAATTGCACTTGAAATCGCTGCAAATTTTATTCCAGTTGGTTGGATTACAAAACTCAAGTATGTTAAGTATGCCGTTAATCTATTTAAGCTTAAAAGAGGAGTATCAGCTATATCAAAAAGTAAAGCTCTGGTAACAGTTTTAGGGAAGGCAGGATATAAAGGAGTACAAGGATATGAAAAAGTTGCAGCAGAAATGGGGTATAATAGTTTTCAAGTTTCAGATGATGTATGGAGAGCAATGTCAGAGGCAGAAAGGTGGGCGGCTAACTCTAAATTTCTTGCTGAAGTTGTTGCAAGAGGAGATGAAATTATTTTTTCTAAAAGAGTAGCGGCAATATCGGGAGAGACAGGATTTTTTAGAAAAGAATTAGAATATTTAGTGGAGCAAGGATATCGGTTAGCAGCTGACGGTTTAGGTATGATTAAATAAAATGTTATGAAAGAGAAAATTTCAAATGCGATTGAAAGATTAATACATCTTCCTATAGATTTTCATACTAACGGACATGTATCAGAAGTTGCTTTATTAAAAGCTTCGGGATATTTTGAATTACACAACCAAATTACCGAGGATAAAATAATAGAGATATTGAAAGTACATCCCCATGTAATTGCTGAATGGTTGCAATGGTCAGAAGATAATCGAAGTTCAAATCGGTGGGGTTTTAGCCGAGGCGATAATGGAAAATGTTCTGTTGGGCATTGGCCAGAGGGCAAAGAGTTTGAAGAAATTAATACTAATGATGAGTTTTATGCATGTGCAGCATTTATAAAACGTGAAGCAGAAAGTACAAGAATACTTTTCGAAAAAAAAACCGACAGTATCCCCTAACTAGTGCAAGATTGAGGCGTAGGCAAGTACCAGTGCTGGCGAGTATGCAGGGCGGGTAAGTGCGGCTGGGTACTTGTGCCGTGTAAAAAAGCTATAAAATAAAAAACATTAGCCGCTATGGCTGTAAAAGTGTAGCGGTTTTTTCCCTTCCTTACTTCCCAGCACAGTCTGCCGCTAGGCGACTGTGTGTAAGGGATACCAACAATAAAGGGAATGGCATAGCATTTTTTTATTTATATCCTTTTATGAGTTCTTGAATTTCTTTATCGGAGATGCTGTCTTTATCACCTTTGTTGTAAATGGAAAAGAGCAGTACGGAAGTATCAGTAATTTTTACAAAAGACATTACCCTGGCACCACCTGACTTGCCTTTATTTTTAGAAGCCATTGCCAGGCGTATTTTATAAATGTCGTTACCAAGCGGCGTACCTAGTGTAGGGTTTTGTTCCAGTTCAGCAAACAGGGTTTCTAATTCTGCCTTTAAAGAAGGATATTTTTTAGTAAGCTTTTTAGCTTCTTTTTTAAAGTTTGCAGAGAGTTCAATTTTATAACTCATTCAAAAAATCTTTAGCAGGTGTAGTTTTTAATTTACCTTTTTTAAAAAGCTGCACTTCCTCCAATCCGGCTTTTAAGTTGTGCAAAATATTTTCTTTAGCAGGTTCGTCATCATCAGTTTCTATTTTTTTTACATAAGTCAGGTTTTTAGCCAATTCTATAAAATGGCTGTACTCTTTATTGGTAGTATATATTATTGCTTGTCTCATATTATTTGGCATTTTGTAAATTTTGTTCAAAAAAGCTTTGGAATTTGCTTTTAGTAAGCATCCCGTCAATAATGCGGTATACGGCATGCTTATCCTCTTCTTCCAGTTGCGAAATCATTTGTACTTTTTCATTAGCAGATTTATCTTCCACCGTTACGGCTTTAGGCATTTTGCCATTCATATGCACCAGTTCATCAATAGAGATTCCAAAATACTTAGCCAGTTTATCTATTACCTCAATACCAAACTCCCTTTCTCCTTTTTCCATTTTTGAATAGTTAGAAGGATGCACACCAACTGCGTTGGCCACTTGCTTCTGCATTAATGCTTTTTCTTCCCGAAGTTTTTTTATGTTTTTGGCTATCTGCATACATTCTAATAC
>JAGNRZ010000252.1 GCA_017988335.1 Ferruginibacter sp. | reverse complement strand
CTGTTAATAGTGTTAAACAAAATAGAGTAGAAGTATATTGTTTTCATGGTACTCGTCAGTGCGAAACATGCAAAAACATGAAAGCTAATACTAAAACAGCTTTAGATACCTATTTTGCAGCGCAGCTAAAAGACAGCACTATTGTATTTTCAATTATTGAAGTAGATGATGAGAAAAATGAAAAGTTAGCTGAAAAATTTCAAGCAACTGGCACTGCTTTAATGATTAACAACGTGGTAAATGGAAAAGATAGTATTTTAGATTGGAGCGACTTTGCTTTTGAAAAAGCAAACGATAATGAAGCCTATATTACAGAATTAAAAACAATGATTGACTCCATTCTTAAATAATGACTGAAACGCTTTATCAATGGATGAATAGCAGTAACTTTCCTTTAGTTTCTGCCTTATTGTTAGGTATTCTTACCGCAATTAGTCCTTGCCCTTTAGCTACTAATATCACGGCTATTGCTTTTATTTCAAAAAACAATTCGGCGGGTAAAAAAAAGGTTTTATTAAGTGGCTTATTATATACTTTAGGCTTAGCATTTACTTACACAACTATTGCATTGATTATTATTTTTGGTGCAAGTAAATTTCACGTAGCTAAATTTTTTCAAGGTAATGGCGAAAAATTTGTTGGCCCAATCATGGTTCTTGTCGGTTTAGTGATGTTAAATGTCATTAAACTCGACTTTTTAGGTAAAGGCAATTTTACAGAAAAATGGAGTGATAAGTTCAAAGAAAAAGGATTACTTGGTGCTTTTTTGTTAGGGGCTTTATTTGCCATGGCTTTTTGTCCTTATAGTGGTGCTTTATATTTTGGTGCATTAATACCCATGAGTATAAAGCACGAAGCAAGTTTTATGTATCCTGTTTTTTATGCCATTGGCGCTGGAACATTGGTTATGTTTTTTACTGGCATTATAGCATTTAGTATTTCACAATTAGGTAAGTATTTCAAAATTATTCAAAAAACCGAAAAAGTCATGCGTGTCATTGCTGGCTTATTGTTTGTTTTAACGGGCTTGTATTATATTTTAATTTATTTAAAAGTGATTGAATAATGAAATTGAAAGTATTTTTGATATTGATCATTTTTACAAATGGCACATTTTCACAAAATTCAAGTGTTAAAGTTATAGATACTGATTTTTCAAAAGGAAGATTACAAAATGTACAAACTATTACTTTGGATGATGCCGTTAAATTACACGGACATTTATGTGATGGTTTAGTAGTTGGCTTTTTAGGATTAAAGGAAACGATGTATAAATTATATACAGATAGTATTATTGATAGAACCAATAACAGAATAGTTAGTAAGCCATCACCATGTTTAACAGACATTGCTATTTTTATGACTGGTGCAAGGTATCAATACAATACTTTTTATGTTTCTGATAGTATCAAGTATCAATTTATTGTTCAACGAATTGATAACGAGAAAACGTACGGTGTAAAACTAAAATCAGGCTTAATGCCATCGGCGATTGATAGCTTAGGTAAATTAGCAGTTAAAGGAGATTTAGATGCCTGTGGTATTGATAGTTTAAGAAAGCTAGAAAGTCAATTTTCTTCATTTTTATTATCAAAAAATCCACAAGACCTTTTTATTATTGAGGAGATTAAAAATTATAAATGGGTGCCAGTTTTAAAAAGTAATTTCCTGAAAACAGATGTCTTAAATATGAAATTGAAAGATTGTAATTAAGTTTCCTTACTTTTTTATTAGTTATAAAATCATCATTAAGCCAGCCACTAGTAAAATTTGCATTATAAATACTGCTAAGCCAAATACAATTCCACTTCTTCCTGATTCATATAGTTTCTTAAAACTTACTTTTAAGCCAATGGCCGCCATGGCAATGGTTAAAATGATTTTCCCTAAAGTTTCCATAATATCTAAGAAATTGATAGGGAAACTTATAAATGAACTTAATACGGTGATGCCTATAAAGCTCCATAAATACCAAGGTAAATTAAAAAAGTCTCTTATATTTTTAACATTGTTTTTATTGACTAAATAATTAAAAAATATGAGAGCGGGGGATAATAAGGCTACTCTGGCAAGTTTAAAAGTAATGGCAGCTTCTCCAACTTCATTACTAATAGAATATCCTGAACCAGCAACATTACCAACTGAATGTAGAGTGCCACCAATCATTAATCCCATTTGAGTTGTGTTTAAATTGAAATTTTGTAATATGATGGGTAATGCAATCATACCAATGCTACCAAATAAATTCACAACAGCCATCGAAATAGCAATATCATCTTTGCTTTTTGAAATGCTAGGAGATAAGGCTGCTATAGCAGAAGACCCACAAATAGTAGTTCCAAAACCAACTAACCAGCCTGTAGAACCAGGACATTTTAATTTAATAGCTAGATAATAGGTAATTAGTAACATGGCAATGACCATAATTACTATGACACTAAAACTCTTAGCACCTAAATTGGCAATATGTGTGTAATTAATACTAAACGCTAAAAATAAAATCGAAAACTCTAAAAGTTTACTGCTTGTGAATCCTATACCTGATTGATAGCTTTCTGGTATTTTTATGAAATTGCCAACAAGCATTCCTATCAGTAGTGCTAATAAAATACTATTAAGTGATGATGGCAAAAAATTGGAACTAAAGTAAGCTATTAAGCCAATAATTGTTGCCAATATAACACCTTTGTATTCTTTAACTATTTTTTCTGTACTAATCATAGTTATAATTTAATCAATCCATTTTGGATTTCTTCTATCGCTTGCCGAATCTTTTATTTTAATATGATAAAATGATTTTAGTTTTTCTGCTAAAGCAAATATTTCTTCTTTTTC
>JAGNRZ010000251.1 GCA_017988335.1 Ferruginibacter sp. | reverse complement strand
AATGGGATGTTGTGGTTTTGCGGCTTTTCTTATGGGCTTTCAAAATTTAATGAACGTACAGGGCAATTTAAAAAATATAGAAAACCTACAGCAGATAATTTTCAGTTTTATGGCATAAATGGTGGATTAAAGGATAAAGAAGGAAACTTGTGGTTTGCTACTGCAGGAAGAGGTCTTGCCAACTATCTATATGAAAAAGATAGTTTTGTTCTTTTTTTTCCTGAACCTAACAAATGTAGAGATGGGAGCAAAAGAAGTGAAAATTATATAACTGGTATTTGTGAAGATAAAAAAGATTCAGAAATTTTATGGGTAACCAGTTATCATGGATTTTATTCATTTAATAAAAAAACAAAAAAATTTACTAACTACCCTACTGGCATTAAAGCTTTTTACGCCAGTGAAATTACTATTAATAATTGCGAAGTTGACAATAATGGTAATCTTTGGCTAGGTACTTGGGGTGAAGGTTTGCTTTGCTTTAATACAATTACAAAAAAAATGGTAATTGACAAAAGGCAGTATTTCCCTAAAATTGTAAACCACTTAAAACTAGTTACTGATAGCACTTTATTCACAGCTTGTTTTAACGATGGGCTTTATCAACTAAATTTAAAAACAAATACTTATACCAATATTTCTCCGCCCCGAAACCCTGCTGACCCTACTTCAAACAACATAAGTATTCACAAAGTATCTGTAACTAAAGATGCCGGTATATTTATTGGCGGTAATAGTTATATATATCAATTACATCAAGCATATAGCCGATTAAATAAAAATATTTATTACAACCAAATTGGAGCTACTGATTACGTTTCATTAAACAGTATTATTTGGGATAATAATAAAAAACAATATTGGTTGGCTACGTCTTATGGCAATGGCTTATACTCTTTAAAAGAAAATGAAACTGTTGCAAAAAAAAATAACATCAATAAAAAAAGTAACTCCCAACCTTCAAATTATTACAACCTTATAAAAGATGCAAAAAACAGAATATGGGTACTAAACTATTGGAACGGATTATATATATGGAATGAAACAAAAAAAGAGTTTGATAAACCACACTTAACTGATATCCCATTACCAGACTCTGTTATTAATACTATAAAAAGTTTACAAACTGATAATGTAGGCAATATATGGCTATTAAGCAACAACGAATTAATTTACTATAATGTATTGCAAAACAACCTTAGTACTTATGCCATTAATTGGAGCAGTAATTATAAAGGGCTTAAAAACATTACTTCTGCACAAATAACAATTGACCCTACAGGAAACCCATGGGTACTTACACCCAATGGCTTTTTTGTTTGTAATGTAAAAGAAAAAAAAGTAAACCACATTTTTAGTACAGGTAGTTCGCCAGGAAAATTGCCATCTACAAGTATAACTGGTGGGGCATTTAATAAATATAAAAATTTTTGGGTTATTGCTGCTAATTCATTGTTGGTGTACGATTGGCAGCATGATAGTGTGTTAAGTTATCATACAGTTAATAATGGTTTGCCATCTATGTATATAAGCGATGTTAAAGCAGATAGCATGGGTAGAATATGGGTTACCACTTTATCTGGTTTAGCCTTATTTGACCCTGCAAAAAAAGTTTGGCGTACTTATAATCGTTTTGATGGGTTAGAAAAAGATTATTTGGATTGCAATGTATTTATAACAGAAAATAACAAAATTGCTTTTGACCAAAACTCAGGTTTTTTATTAAAAGATGTTAATGACATGGGCTCCTCAACAAAAGCCCCATTACTACGATTTACTGATATAACTATTAATGATAAAGTTTATAACGATTCTATTGCTACAGAATATTGCAAAGAGCTAATTTTACCTTATAACAAAAACAATATAACGCTTTCCTTTGCTGCTATGGATTGGCAGTATCCATTTAAAACAAATTATTTAATAAAAATTGATGGTGTACAATCTTCCAACACATACAGTAGCACCACCGAAAATAAAATTTACCTTACAAGCCTTGCACCAGGCGAATACAAAGTTCATGTAAAAGCAATAAATGGTAGTGGTGTATGGAGTAACGAAATTATTTTGCCTATCACCATAAAAAAACCTTTTTGGCAAACCGCTTGGTTTATAGCTTTATGCCTTTTACTACTTAGTACATTGCTCTACACTTTTTATAAATACAGAATTAATCAATTAAAAAAAGTACAAGAGATAAGAAATAATATTAGCCGTAATCTACACGATGATATTGGCTCATCTCTCAGTAACATTAATATCCTAACCGAATTAGCCAAACGCAATAATGAAAACTCTGTTAAATCTAATATGTATCTAAATAAAATGAGTGAAGACATTCAACATATTAGTGAAAATTTAAGTGATATTGTTTGGAATATTAATCCAAAATACGACAATTTAGAAAACCTATTTATTAGAATGAAACGCTATGCAGCAGATATGATGGATGGTAAAAACATAGCGTATGAATTTGTTTTCCCTGAAAATCCAAATGATACTTTTCTTAAAATGGAAAAAAGAAAAGACTTGTACTTTATATTTAAAGAAGCAATAAATAATTTGGTTAAATATTCAAATGCAAGCTCTGCCATTATATCACTTACTATTACTAAACAAATGCTAGAGCTTTTAATAAAGGATAATGGTGTAGGCTTTAATAAAGATGAAATAAAGGAAGGTAATGGCGTATTAAATATGCAACACAGAGCCCACGTAATAAATGCAGACTTACAAATAACCACACAAGTAACTAAAGGCACTTCTATTTTATTAAAAATGAAAATTTAAAATTTATTACCCATTTGTGTTATTGGAAACATTACAAATGGATTGTACTTTTAACC
>JAGNRZ010000250.1 GCA_017988335.1 Ferruginibacter sp. | reverse complement strand
CCCATTATGTTGACTGCTTATCAAAAAAAGAAGGAAAGTATTATAACTCTTTGTTTGATTATATAGTTTCTAATTCTACTAAAAATAGCATTACTCATTGGGAGTATTACAGTTCAACAAAATCACCAAGATATAATAGCCCCAAAATAAAAATTGAAAATGCAGAAGGTTTATTTTATAGGCTTAACAAAACAGCTGCTATTAGTCAAAAAAGTATAAACGAATTTTTACAAATTTGGAATCACTATATTCAAAAAAATGATATCCTAACAAACAATTTAGGCGAAGGCTTTATTAATAATGTATGCCTTTCTTTCCGAAAATCGTATTCGTTTTGGCAGTTTTGTTTAAAAAGAAAAAAGCCATCTAAAATATTTAGTTCAGAAAAAATGTGTACAGGCATGCTAGCGGCTGCTAATGATTTAAATATTCCTTTTTATGAATTTCAACATGGCAATATTGATAAGCACTATCCCCCTTATGTATGGAATAAAAAGTGGAACGAATTAGGCACTGTAGTTAAGCCAAATTATTTAGTGTTGTTTGGAAATACGGCAAAAAAAATTGTAGAGAAAGATGGTTTTTTTAATACAAATAGCATTATAACTATTGGCTACGAAAAAATGGAGCAATATCGAAGTGAAAAAAAGGCAGATAATGGATATGTTTTTTTTGCTTTACAGCCTATGATGAATGAACTGAATAAATTAATTATTAACGAAATTATCAAATTGTCTAGTGGCTATAAAATCGCAATCAAATATCACCCACTGCAATCACTGAAAGAAGTAAATGAGTACAATGAACTATTGAAAGATACAAGCGTAAAAATAATTGAGCAGAGCAAAAATATCTATGATTGTATTATAGAGAGCAAATTAATAGTTTCACATGTTTCAACTGTTTTAGAAGAAGCTTTATCACTAGGCAAAGTAGCTATTACACTTAGTACCAAAAGCCTACCCGAAGGGATTCATACTTTAAGTGGTAATTCATACTTGGCTAACGCCATAACTCCTGTGGCAATTAATGATTTAGATAGTTTCCTTTCCAATTTATTTTCAGAAGGTATAATGTATAAAAACTTAATAGATTCAATAGACAAATATAAATTCGAAGTTTATGAGGAAAATTACTATAACAATATTTTAAAATTGTTTGGAACAAATAATGCTTAAGAAAATATTTTCTCATTCTATATTGTATGCTTTAGGACCTCAACTTCCTAAAATAATAACAATATTTTTAATGCCCATTGTTACCAAGTATCTTACCCCTAATGATTACGCAATAAGTGGTATTACTATGGCTTATATTGGGGCAATATCTGGGTTAAGAGAATTGGGCTTTCAACAAATTATGGCAAACTACTTTTACAGGGCAAAAGGTAATGAGAAAAGATGGAAGCCATTTTGGAAACAACATTTGGGCATATTACTTTTATGGGGTGTACCTTACTCAATACTTTTGACTATTGTACTATATTTTGGTTTAAAAAATCATATCAAAACTAATTTCTCCCTTTTTTTAATCGTTAGTATTCTGCCTGCTTTACTCTTTGATGTAATTAATTCGTTTGGGTTTCGATATTATCAATTTGCACAAAAACCAATTTATCCATCAGTAGTTGCTTTTATTGTTGGCTGTACCTCAATATTTACCACATACTATTGTGTTGTACATTTGCAATTACAGTATTGGAGTTTTTTTATTACAATTTTAGTAAGTTCTTTTGTAAGCTTTTTATTCTTTTTTCATACTCTTTTTTTTAAAGCTAAAATTATTCCAACTTTTCTTGTAAAAAAAAGGCAACTAAAGCGATATTTTAAGGTATCTCTTCCTACAATACCACATAATTATTCGGCTTATTTATTAAATGCATCAGATAGGGTAGTATTAGATGTGTACAAGATTGATGCAAATAAAATTGGACAATATAATTTTGCATACACTTTTGGAATGTATGCCGAAATTATTGGCAATGCTATTGGGATGGCAGTGGGTCCTGTTTATTTAAATTTATATGCCAATCATAATGAAACTGGCTATAATCAAGCAAAGTTGCTTACTTTTTTTTTACAGCTACTTTTTATGCTTTTTTCATTTTTAGGTTGTTTATGGATGTTTGAAGTATTTAAATTGTTAGCGTCAAATAAAGATTTAGTATTAGCATATCCATTGGCTATAATAGTAGTAATGGGGTATAGTTACAGGCCAATGTATTGGGCATGTGTTAATCGCTTAGGGTTTGAAGAGAAAACAAATCAACTTTGGAAAATTTCGTTGATTGGGGGGGTACTAAATGTTATATTAAACATAATTTTTATTCCTATTTGGGGCGTATACGGCTCGGCACTAGCCACTTTTATTGGCTTAATGTATATTGGCTTTTCTGGCTTTTACAACCAAGCATATAAAAAACTTAATAAAGAAAATTATTATCCATTGCACTGGTTTTTTTCAATTGTAATATTGGGGGTATTGGCGTATGTGTTGAAAGAAACTGATATTTATATTAAAATAATTATCACAACGGTAACACTATTTGGAACGGTTGCTTTTTTCCTAAAAAATAGGTCAACTTTTAATTTTTTAAAAAGATAATATCTAATGGTAGCTATCATCAATTATAATGTAGGCAATCTTCTCTCTATCCAAAATATGTTTAAAAAAATTGGGGTAGAAAGTTGTATTACTAGCGATGAAGAAGTTATTGCCAATGCTTCAAAAATATTACTGCCAGGCGTAGGGCATTTTGATTATTGCATGCAGCAATTCAATCAGTCAAATCTTAAATCTATTATTGAGCATAAAGCATTGCAACAAAATACACCTACATTAGGTATTTGTGTTGGGCATCAAATGCTATTTGAAAG
>JAGNRZ010000110.1 GCA_017988335.1 Ferruginibacter sp. | reverse complement strand
GGCGGGTGAAAATAATAAGAAGGTAGCATTATCCACAAACGGCGAACGAAAATCTTCTGAAAATTGAAGTGAGTCGTTTAGTGGATAATGCGGTGTATTTTTGTTACCGAATTACTAAACATTTACAGAAATGACAAATCTAAAATCAAGGCTGACTAAATCTTGTATTCGTAGTAAACTCAGTATCGGTAAGGGTTCTTAAAAAAGCAACTAAGTTATTTTTATCGGTAGCTGTCATAGGAATGCGGCTTGTTAATAAAGGGTCAAGCGTAGGCTGTGTAGTAATTAAATTAGTGCTGTAATGGTCAAGCACATCTCTTAAGCTATACAATCTTCCATCATGCATGTACGGAAAAGTTAAATCTACATTGCGTAGCGTAGGTACTTTAAATTTTAACGAATCGCTGCGTTGGCTTGTAATCCTCATTCTACCAAAATCGTTTATAAAGGTATTTATTGCCAATCCGTTATTTCTAAAACTATTATCGGTAAATAAAGGCTCTTTATGGCAAGCATCACACTTTGCTTTAAAAAAAGTATAACCAGCTTGCTCTGCTATAGTAAAAGTGGTTTCCCCACGTTGTACTTTATCGTACTTGCTATTGCTACTAACCATGCTGCCCATAAACTGTGCAATAGCTTTCAGCATTTTTTGGCTATTAATTTCTGTGCTACCAAAAGCTTTTCTAAATAGCTCTGGGTAAGCAGCATCATTTTTTAATTTAGTCAACACATTTTCCAGCGTTTCGGCCATTTCGTTAGGTGCCGTAAGTGGTGCAAGGGGTTGCACTTCAATATTATTAATACCACCATCTAAATGTAGTAAAGGCATCCAAGCTAGGTTAAAAGTAGCAGGTGCATTACGGGTGGTAAAAGTATTATTAAAGCCATGGCTAAAATCATGATCAAACGTGGCAAAAGCTGCAAACTGTTGGTGGCAACTAGCACAAGGAAAATTTCCATCTTTACTTAGTTTACCATCATAAAATAATTTTCGTCCTAGTTGAAAACCCTCTTCGGTTAAAGGATTATTAGCAAAAATATTGGTAGCAGGTTGCGGCCAACCGCTAGGCACAGTAAAGGTTAAATAAGTAGGTTTGTACGTATTTACATCTGTTTTTTTACAGGCTTCAAGCAGCACAATACATATGGCTACAAATAGTAAAAGCGATATGGTAATTTTTACTTTCAATTATTTATAACTTGCTTTATACTAAACATACTTTGGTAGTTATCTGCAATTTTTTTTGCTAACACACCAGGTGTAGTGCAAACAGGCTCGGTAGCTAACGATAGATTATTACTAAACCATTTATCTACATCCGCCTCAATAATTACTTCGCTAGTTTTATTAAGCCTTACATTTAAAAGCGGAGTAGTAGCAGGTATAGTAATTGTAATGGGCTTAAGTACATTGTTTACACCACTAAAGCCACCTATATGAAATTCAACCTTGTTATTTACTTGGGAAGATGCAGGAGAGTTGCCTTCTAGCTTTGCCATAATATAGCCAGTACTCCATGTCCAAAACATATCATTCAAAGGGTCTAATGCACCAGTTTGTGCACCGCTAACATTACGTACACTATCTACCCCAATAGTAAAACTAATATGGCTATATACTTCGGCATTGGCATTAAAACTAAAAGTTTGAGATGTTGCTAAGGCTTGGTCAATCAAGTGATAACTTTCAGTTTCTGCAAAGCGTTTATCAATATTGGTTAACGCAATATTGCTTATGTAATATTTAAACTTGGTTACTTTAAAGCTTTCGCCCAATGCATTTGTGTAACTATCTGTATTTAATACCAACGGTACACCCTTTACTGTATTTTTAAAAGTAAATTTTACAGTGCCTTGTATAGGTGTAGGGGCATCACTATTTTGCTCACATGCTGTAAACGCAATACTAATCAACAATAAAAAAGAAATAAATTTAAATGAGTTCATTATAATTTTACTTTTTTTCTTCCCTCTTTAATACTCGATTTATTTTTCTTTCCCTCCAATCTTTTTTCAATAACAGCCTTTGGTACTTTAGTAGGCTTACGCTTTTTAGGTACTATCAACGCTTTATTAATTAATAGATTCATTTTTTGCAACACTTGCTGCTTATTACCTAGTTGGCTACGTTCTGTTTGACTTTTTACTAGCAAAAACCCTTCCGCATTTATTTTATTTACGAGTTTTTGGGCAATAAGGTCTTTTTGCTCAGTAGTTATTAATAAAGATGATGCTACATGCCAATATCCTTCCACCATGGTTTCTACCTTGTTTACATTTTGCCCACCTTTACCACCACTACGGGCAGTTTTAAACGATATTTCGCCACTAAAATCCATAACTCAAAATTACAGCTAAAAACCGCAGAAAATAGGGCGTTAGCCACAGATTACACAAATTTTCACAAATCAAATAAAAAATAAATCTGTGCTAATCTGTGTCATCTGTGGCTTAATTCTGCGATATCTGCGTCATCGGTGGGAGTATTTGCCACCTAAATCCCACAAATACCGTCTAATATTTTACTAATAACTTTTTTTGCTTCATTTTTGCAGTAATCAATAGTAAATGAACAACGGCATATATCATTCATTAACACAGCGTAAGCAGCAAGGCAAAAAGTCTTTTGCGGTATTAATTGACCCCGATAAGGTTAATGATGCCAGCATGGAGCAGCTTATTACCCTTGCCGTAGCCGCCAAAGTAGATTATTTTTTGGTAGGCGGCAGCTTGGTTATAAGTAATTATTTAGATGAATGTGTGCAGTACATAAAACGTAATTGCAATATACCCGTTACACTTTTCCCTGGCAGCCCTAATCAAGTAAGTAAATATGCCGATGCTTTGTTGTACCTAAGTTTAATAAGCGGCCGCAATGCCGATTTATTAATAGGCCAGCATGTAATAAGTGCCCCCGTAGTAAAGCAAAGCGGTTTAGAAATTATGCCCACAGGCTATATGGTAATAGATGGAGGAGCACCCACTACCGTAAGCTACATAAGCAATGCCACACCCTTACCGGCCGATAAAAACGAAATAGCCATGTGTACCGCTATGGCTGGCGAAATGCTAGGCATGAAGCTAATATACATGGATGCAGGTAGTGGCGCCAAACGCCCCATTACCGAAAGCATGATACAAAAAGTAAGCAACTGTATAGATGTACCCCTAATTATTGGCGGTGGTATTACCGACCCAGAAAAAGCTTACCTAAACTGCAAAGCCGGTGCCGATGTAATTGTTGTAGGCAACGCTATAGAAAAAGATGCAAACCTAATTAAAGAAATGGCAGCAGCGGTGCATGGGGTGAGTGTTGTGGTGTAAATTTTTTTGTACTTGGCTTTTGAATATCTATTAAACATCGTTGTGTCACTCACTTGTACTTTTAAAACTTTATTGGGCTTTTATTGTAGCGTAGAAAAAGGTTTACTTAAATTAATAAAAACTATGAGGAATTTGTTATTCACAATAATATTAAGTTTTTTTTGTGTTCATTCTTTTTCACAGAATGGTAATATTACTCAAATTGATACTCTAACGATGGATGATAAAATTCACTTTGATAAAACAATAGTCCTAAGTGAAGCAAATGCCATAATAATAACATCCTATAAAGATTTTCGAAATTTCTTGAAAATTCTCAAAAGCAAAGTTTTTAATACGGGTTATATGAGAAGTAGGAGAAGGGATATTAAATCTATAATGTCATGGATAAAAAACGGATTGTCAAAAAAGGATACAATATTTTTGTCTGATAGCCTCAGAAATAGAATTGGCATACCATTGATAGCTTCTTATTTAGCCGAAAAAATTGAGATAAAAAGAGTAATAATATTTAATAGTAACAAAAAACAACAGCTAAAGATTATCAGAGAAAAATTTTCATACCGAAAGGACTTTTTGGAAAGTAGAAAAGGTAGAAAGTATTATTTTTTAGAGGCGATACAACCATTTATGGCTGTTACAGACCAAGTGTCTTAGCACCTCCTCCGCCGTTGGTAAGCCGCCCACTCAGCACCGCCGAGGCCTTGGTCTTTGACCAGCCGATAATAGTTATAGGTAACTTATAGGTGAGTTATAGGTATCTTATAGGTAAGTTATAGGTAGCTAACTCCTAAGCAACTTTACAGTAACCTTACTTTACCTCCTTTTCTTAAGTATGTTCGCCGCCGTTGGCAACCCACAGTTGTCGTTGTTGTGTATCGAAGCATAGCAAAATGTACGGTAGCGTACCAACAATATAGTGGTTAGCTAAAATCAAAAGCGCTTAAATGTAATATGCAAAGTTGGCAAAAGGTCTTGGTAAAATATAAAAGCTTTTTTGAATGTAACGCAAAGTCTTTTACTTGTACACAAAGCTATTTAAGAGAACGTTGTTAAGAAAAGGAAATTAGCGGCAGATTCATATCTTCGCCATTGTTGGTAACCCACAGTTGCCGTTGTTGTGTATCGAAGCATAGCTAAATGTGCGGTGGCGTACCAACAACATTGTGGATAGTTAAAAATCAAAAGCATTTAAATGTAATAAGCAAAGTTGTTAATAGGCCTTGGTAAATTATAACAACTTTTTGAATGTAGCACAACATCCTTTGCTTGCACAAAAAACTATTGAAGAGACGTTGCTAGAAGGAGGAAATTAGCGGTAAATTTATTTCGCAAATTCATTAGTTGTGTATATTTATGTGTTGGCTATCATTGTAAAAAACATCCTGCAAATAATTAACAAACAAAAAATATTATGGCAAAAAACATTTCAACAATAAAAATCAATGCTTCAACTCAAAAAGTTTGGGACATAATTACAAAACCAGAATTTGTAAAACTTTGGCAATATGGTAGCAACTTACTAACAACTTGGGAAGTTGGCAGCGACATAAAATTTAGAACTGAATGGGAAGACAAAGTATTTGAGCAGTGGGGGAAAGTTTTGGAAGTTAGACCTAACGAAATAGTAAAGTATAGTTTGTTTGCACCAAGACCAGGCTTGGAAGACAAGCCTGAAAATTATTTTATTATGAGTTACGTTTTAACAGACGACAATGGACAAACAAAACTTGAAATAATTCAAGAAGACAATAGACCAAATGCTGTTCAAGAAGAACCACAAGGCGAAGAAAATCCAGTGTTGATGTTATTGAAACAGCTTGCAGAAACTGATTGACGAGAAGAACAATGAACAGCCAACTTTCCAAGCAATTTCTCCTACAAGGGACATTGCGTAAATTATAATAACTTTTTGAATGTAACGCAAGGTACTTAACTTGTACACCAAGTTATTGAAGATGTGTAGCTAGGAAAGGAAAGGATAAAATAATGCTTAATTATGCTAAGTTGAGGATTGTAAAGTAGGTGAGGAGCACATAAATCGATTGAATATGTAATACTTAATGTGTCCAAATTTCGTATATTTATGAGTTGTGCTTAATTTTCTTAAACGTTAACTATTTTTAAAAAAAAGTAAATATAAAATGAAAATAATAATAATTTTAGCAATTAGTTTAATTTCAATTTCATTTTTTTCTTGTAAAAAAGAAAATGTAGAAAATGGAATTACATTATCGCAAACTGACTATTTGGTTTTTGGACATTTTTATGGAGAATGTATTGGTTCAAATTGTATTAGTATATATAGATTAGAATCAAACCAAATATTAGAAGACACTAATGACAAATATCCAAATTCTACAAATTTTTATGATGCAAATTACATCCGGTTAAGTCAACAAAAATTTAATGACGTAAAAGATTTAATTAATGATTTTCCAATGGATTTATTAAACGAAACGAATAATGTAATAGGACAGCCAGATGCTGGAGACTGGGGTGGACTTTATATTGAATATAACTATAACGGTGTGAAAAAATTTTGGTTGTTAGACCAAATGAAAAGTAATGTACCAACAGAATATCACAACTTTATTGACAAAGTAAATGCAAAAATTAAATTAATACAATAATACTACGCACAACATGGGGTTGTCAAAAGTGGGGCAAAATCGCAGATTTGAACATTTGGAATTCTATTGAACATTATTGTAAATTTGAGCATTCGTATTTCAAAATCCCCACCTTCGGCAAGCCCAAAACCGTTAGCCATCATTTTCACTAAAACAAGTTAAATAAAACAATTAAACATAATAATTTTGAAATGATAGATAACAATAATGTGCAAATTCCAAAAATAACCTTTGACATTAATGGAGAATTGGTTATAAATGCTTCAGCAACTTCTTCAAAGAATGACTTTGATTTTTTGAATGGCAATCATACAGTACACCATAAGAAATTAAAAAGTAGATTAAACAATAACAATGATTGGTTTGAATTTGAAGGCACACATAATCAAGCGTTAATATTAAATGGTGGTGGAAATATTGAACAGCAAAAAATGATTGATAATGATGGGCAACCAATTGAAGGAACTGCAATTCGTTTGTTTAATTCACAAACTAAATTATGGAGCATTTATTGGGCCGACTCAAAAAATGGCAAATTAGATCCTCCAGTAGTTGGTTCTTTTGAAAACGAAATTGCCCATTTTTTCACCAAAGACATTTTTAATAACAAAAAAATATTAGTTGTATTTCAATGGGACGCAAGGGAAGCAACATCACCAATTTGGAGACAGGCATTCTCTGATGATAATGGTAAAACTTGGGAGTGGAATTGGTATATGTATTTTAGCAAAATTGAAAAAAAATAAGCAAAAAAACGAATGCCAATATGGTTTGGCAATAAGGTAGAGAAAGTGCCTCTATGAAACACTTGTACAAGATTAAGCGGTAGTAATTCTATTCAATTTTTGTGCTAAAAATTCGTCACATCGCCAAGTCGTGAACTGTTGGTAGCAACCCTAATTGAAAATTTTTCAACGAGAAATCACTTTAATTTATGACTACCTTTGAAATATGAAAAATAAAAATTTAAACGAGAACTATGGCACATTGTCAGAAACGATAAATGGACTTGTTAAGCTAGGTTACACTTACGACTTTAACATAAAGGACGAATGTATTACATGCCATAGGGCAAACATTACATTATCGCCAGACGATTTTCAAATTGACCACGTCTATCGTTTTGAGGGCGACTCAGACCCTGATTATCAGTCCATACTTTACGCTATTTCATCTACAAAATTTAACATTAAAGGAACTTTAGTGAATGGTTATGGCATTTCATCAGATGTGGCAACTACAAAATTGATAGAAAAACTAAACACTCATAAGGAACTGAACAATATGGGAAATAAATCAAATGATGCAACACCTCAACGACCAGAAGGTGAACGCATTTTAAATGCTCAAATAGTAGAAATGAATTTGAATGATGTTATGATGCAAATAAAAAGTGAGACTACTTGGGCTGACAGCGATAGAAATTCCGTTACACTTTTCAAATCTGAAACGATGAGAATTGTTTTAATAGGACTACACGAAAATGCAGAACTAAAACCTCATAAAGCAAATGGAGTAATAAGTGTTCAAGTAATCCAAGGCAAGATAGACTTCGCAACAGAACAACAAAACACTTATTTAGAAAAAGGACAAATAATAGCATTACGAGAAAATGTAATTCATAGTGTAAAAGCATTAACAGAGAGTTTTTTTCTATTAACTCTTGCTATGAACAACAAATAGATGTTGGAAAAAAGAAAGGCTGCTGCTAACAGGGGTTTATCGTAAATAGAGTTGGAAAGCCCTATAAATAAAGGGTTTATAAATATATAATCCAATTTAGTACAACATAAGTACAACATTTTACACCTACCCTATAACCTTGAAATATATTGGTAAAGTCCTTGTCTATTCTGCATTGCTCTAAGCTGTAAGGCTTGATATTTGGGTAATTCCTCACAAAAGTAATCGCCTGTTGCTCTTGCATATCCTTTGGCTATTATGATTTCATTTAAGCAACTGCCATCAGGTAGAATAACATAAGCTAAATGGCGTTTATAGTGGTCTAATTCGTTTCCAATTTCAATTTGCAATGTTACACTTGTTCCGACTGGTGCAACGCTTAAAACGAATTTATGAGCTTGTTGTCCTAAACCCAAAAGAAACTCGGCTGGTGTATGTAGTTTCTTTTCATCTTCTACCATTTTTCTGTTGTACTTATTTTCGGGGCAGTCTATCCCATAAAGTCGGATTTCTTTTTCTTCTTTATTGAACCTTGAAACTACTTTTATACTGTCTCCGTCTATCACTTCTGTAATGATTAAATGAGTTTCTACAATTATCGGTACTTTTGCGTTGTTTTGCATTGATTATCAACTATTTATGTATTAAATATTTACAAAGTTAGTGTTATTTTTGTATCGTAATAATTTAATGTTTAACGCTTAAAAATTTAATAAAAATGGCAAAACAAACAGGTCTATTAAGATACTCTGGCTCAATGGGTGGGGTAAGACATTTCAAAATCAAAGGACTGCAAGGCGACTTTGCAGGGCTTGTAGGTGGTCCTACAGCAGAACAAATTAAAAATGATAGTGCATTTGAAAGAACTCGGGAAAATATGTCTGAGTTTGGTGGGTGTGCTTCAGCAGGTAAAGCTGTTCGTGTAGGTTTGTCGCAAATCATTAAGCAAATGAGTGATAGTCGCTTGACTGGTCGCCTTACTGCTATAATGAAGCAAATCAATTTAGAAGATACTGCTAACCCAAGAGGTCAAAGAAGTATTGAAATTTCAGCTTACCAAAGTGTAATAGCTGGTATCAATTTCAATATTAATGTTAGCTTGGCAGGTATTTTCAATGCTCCGTACACTCTTACAAATACAACTGCAAGAGATAGTGCATCGTTTGTTGTACCTGCATTCAACCCTGCTAATTTAATCAATGCTCCTGCTGGTGCTACGCATTTTAGATTAGTAAATGCAATTGTAGGTGTTTCTGATTGGGTTTATAATCCTGCTACAAGCAGTTATGAGCCAACAGATCCAACGCTAAATTCTTTGAGTGATATTAGCTATTCAGCTTACTTACCATTGAGTGCTACTACTCCTGCAACAACTGTAACAACTAATATGCCTGGTACTCCTACAATGACTGCAACAGTTAGTGTAATGAATTGTATCGGTATTGAGTTTTACCAACAAGTAGGTGGTAATTACTACTTATTTGCTCAAGGTAATGCACTTCGTTGCGATACTGTTTTTTAATATCTTTCTACTGCTTCAAAAAGCCCTGCCATTCGTGGTGGGGTTTTTTGTTTTATGGCCTTGCCATAGCTAAAAAAATAAATGCTTTGAAATGCCCTGCACCCTATTTCACAATTTTGTGTAGGTGGGTTAAATATATAGGGCTTATGTGTGCTTTATATTGCTCTTAAATAGCTATTAAATCAAATTTATAATCGTGGTCTAAGTAGTCTAAATAGTCTAAGTAGTATAGTTAATATAAGTATTGGTAAGTGTTAGACTTGGGTAATAGTCTAAAAGTAGTCAAGTCAATAAATAGTTAGACTAATTAGACTTGTTGGACTTTATCGGGTTGGGTGTGTTCGGTCAAAGTGCAGGTCAAAAGTAAATATGCTTTACAAATTCAGTAAACCGAAAATGCAAAGCATAATAATGAAACGCCAATGCCCTAAAAGGGCAAAGACGAAACAAAACGCAAACCTGTGGTATAAACCCAAAGAGAGCAACCACAAGACAATGAATAAACACGGCAACCCATAGAAGGACACCAAGAGAAAAAACGCCTACGAACCCTACGCTGGAAGGCAAAACGGCTAACAGGAACTAAAGACCCTAAACAAGGGGCACCGCAAGAGCAAACTGCTGGAAGGGTGAATGACTGTGAAATGTGCTGTACTGACATAATAAAAAAAATTTAATATGCTTTTCTCAGCAAGGGTGATAAAAAAACCAAAAGGAAACGGAATAAGTCCCGAAGGGTGCAAAAAAATAGGTGCAAATTTGGCTTCGCCTTGCAACTATTTTTTTTGCATTATGCCGTAGTCTTTTTGTTTTTTTTGTTGGCTTTGTGGGTTTGCCACCCTTGCTACTTTTGCATATTTATATTTTTTTTATGGCAGTAATCAGAACATTTAGTCCACCATTAGCATCTGCTTTTGAAATGCCTATAAATTAGGGCTCTTTTTACATCGTTTAGCAATGCCATTTGTTCGTACATCTGTTTTTGCTTTGCTTCTATGAGTTTGACTTTTTCAACATCTTGTAGGAAATCCTTTGGCTTTATGCTTACTCGGTTTGCTTGTTCCTTTACCACTTCCTTAAAATCGGATATTCTAATAAATGGAATTACTGACCCTGTATGAAATGGGTAGAAATGCTTTACTTTCCATAAGCCAAAAAGTAAGGTTGTGTAAAAGTCTTTTTCAGCTTGATTTTTACAAGCTAATACAAAGGAATTGGGGCAAGGTTTTTCAAGTGGCTTGCCACTATTTAAACCTTTGCATAAGGCGAAAATATCAAATTCATTGATTTGATTTTTAGGATTGAAAGTGTAAATTTTAATTGACTGCATAGCAAACTATTTTTTAAGTGTTACCTGCTTTGTCCTTTGGTGTGGCGAAAACCAACAAATATTTTTACAAAGAAAAAAACAGAAAAAAAAGAAAGCAGTCAAAGAGGTGGTGAGGCAAAAAAGCCAAAAGGAAACGGAAT
>JAGNRZ010000249.1 GCA_017988335.1 Ferruginibacter sp. | reverse complement strand
TGGTTGTGGAGGTTATCATTATACCGATAATTTTATTTATGGTTTTTCCCGCACTCATTTGAGTGGCACTGGTGTTAGCGATTATGGCGATATTTTATTAATGCCAACAGCAAAACCGTCAAATAAAAATAGTGAGTACGGTTCTTTATTTTCTCATGCAAATGAAAAAGCTAGTGCAGGGTTTTATCAAGTTTTTTTGCAAGATGATAAAATTGGCGTACAACTAACTGCTACGGAAAGAGTAGGCTTTCATAAGTATATTTTTAATGGTGCTACCGATAATTTTGTAATGCTAGATTTAAAACATAGAGATGAAGTATTGGAATCATCGCTAAAAATGGAAGATAGTTTTACTGTGTCAGGATTAAGGCGAAGCAAGGCTTGGGCTGTAAATCAGTATGTTTATTTTACTATAAAATTTTCGTCGCCCATTACTAATTGGGGTGTATGGGATAATGAAGTGTTGAATAATGAAAAATTATCTGCCCCTATTTCATCAAAAAATATTAAAGCCTTTTTTAAATTTAACACAGCAGAAGTTTTTGCTAAAGTTGCTATTTCTCCAGTAAGTGTTGAAGGTGCTAAAAAAAATCTAGATGCAGAAGTTCCACATTGGGATTTTGAAAAAACCAAGCAACAAGCACAACAAAAATGGAATACAGAATTAAGTAAAATAGAAATTGAAAGTACAGATGTAAATAAGTTAACTATTTTTTACACAGCATTATATCATACCCAAATTGTACCTAATATAAATATGGATGTAGATGGACAGTATAGAGGAATGGATAACAAAATTCACAAAGCAGAAGGTTTTACTTACTACTCTGTTTTTAGTTTATGGGATACCTACAGAGCCACACACCCTTTGTATAATATTATAGATAGAAAAAGAAATTTGGATTACATCAAAACATTTTTAGTGCAATACCAACAAGGTGGTAGATTGCCAGTATGGGAGTTGGCAAGTAACGAAACTGATTGTATGATAGGCTACCACAGTGTTTCGGTAATTGCAGATGCTTATGTAAAAGGTGTAAGAGGCTTTGATACAGAGTTGGCATTAGAAGCCATGAAAAAAAGCGCTACATGGAATCATTTAGGTTTACCTGCCTTAATGCAAAAAGGAGTGTTAGAAATGGATGATGAACATGAAAGTGTAAGTAAGCTTTTAGAATATGCTTACGATGATTGGTGCATTGCCACTTTTGCAAAAGCATTAGGAAAAGAAGATGATTACAAAACATACATTAAAAGAAGCCAATATTGGAAAAATATTTACAATACAAAAACTGGCTTTATGCATCCACGTAAAAATGGTGATTGGATTTATCCTTTTGAACCCAGAGAGGTAAATAATAATTTTACAGAGGCTAATAGTTGGCAATATTCTTTTTATACACCACATGATATTGGTACTTACATTAAAACTATTGGTGGCGAAAAAAATCTAGAAAAAAAATTAGATGCTTTATTTACAGCACCACAACAAACTACTGGAAGAGAGCAAAGTGATATTACTGGCTTAATAGGGCAGTATGCACATGGTAACGAGCCAAGTCATCATATTGCTTACCTGTATCCCTTTGCTGGAGCAGCTTACAAAACAGAAGAGAAGGTAAATTTTATTGTGAATAATTTTTACAAAAACGATCCCGATGGTTTAATAGGTAATGAAGATTGTGGACAAATGAGTGCTTGGTACGTAATGAGTGCATTAGGTTTTTATTCGGTTTTGCCAGGTGGTAGCGATTTGATTTTTGGCACACCTACTTTTGAAAAAGCTACCATCAATTTAGAAGACGGAAAAAAGTATGTTGTAAAAGCCAATAATTTATCTGAAAAAAATTATTATGTGCAAGGCGTACAATTTTTTGAAAATAACGGTGCAGAAATAAATAGTTTATTACCAGTAACTTCTTTAAATAATAGTGCCATACTTAATGGAGGACAATTGGTATTTAATATGGATGCTAAGCCTAATATTAGTAATAACAAACCTACCTTAGCCTATACCGTTAGTGATAATAATATTGTGGTTAATCCAATTATAGAAGGTGGTGGTGTGGCTTTTAGTAATAGTAAAAAAATAAGCATTTCTTCACCACAAGAAAACACAACGATATACTATACAACAAATGGAGATGAGCCTACTATTGCTAGTAAAAAATATACTTCTGCATTTGTAATAGATAAATCGTTAACTGTAAAAGCAATTGCAGTTAATGCTGATGGTATTAAAAGCTTTGTAACAACAGCCAAGTACATTAAAAAGCAAAATAATTATACAATAAAATTAAATACACCCTACGAACCTCAATACGATGGGGGAGGAAAGGGTGCTTTAATAGATGGAATTAGTGGCGATATTAACTGGCGTAAAGGCAATTGGCAAGGATATCAAAATGTAGATATGGATGTGGTTATTAGTTTAAATAAATTAACGGCAGTATCACAAGTGCAATTAGGTTGTTTACAAGATATAGGTGCTTGGATAATTTATCCTAAAGAAATACAAATTGCAACATCAGTTGATGGAAAAACTTTTAAAACAGTTTACACTACAAAAAACAGTTTATCTCAAAATGATGTTCCAGTATCAACACATAATTTTATGGCAGCATTTAAAAAAATAAAAGCAACCTATATAAAAATTACAGCTAAGCAATATGGCACTTTACCAGCATGGCATTTAGGGGCAGGTGGACAAAGCCATATTTTTGTAGATGAGGTAATCATTAAATAAAATACCAAAAGCCCCGAAAAATTTTCGGGGCTTTTGGTATTTAAAATATTTTTTAAGATTTATCTCTTAGCTTACTATGTTTTTTACTATAACCAAAGTAAATAATAAACCCAATTGCTAACCATCCTATTAAACGCAACCAGTTTGTCCA
>JAGNRZ010000109.1 GCA_017988335.1 Ferruginibacter sp. | reverse complement strand
ATTTTCTTCTTTTGTTAAAGTTTCGGGTGCTACATAAAGCATTTTTGTTTTACCACTAGTTAAATCATCTTTTACAATTTTTTGTTGCCCTTTATTTAAAGTGCTATTTAAAAAATGTGCCACATTCTCATTATCGCTAAATCCTCTAATTAAATCCACTTGGTTTTTCATTAAGGCAATAAGTGGCGATACAATAATTGCCACACCTTCTTTAATTAAAGCTGGCAATTGGTAACAAAGACTTTTACCACCGCCGGTAGGCATAATTACAAAAGTGTCGTTACCACTAAGTAAGCTATTGATAACATCTTCTTGAGTGCCTTTAAATTCGCTAAAGCCAAAATACTCATGAAGTTTTTCATATAAATTATAGTCATCTACCTTTTTTGTAGCTGATTTTGCTGTTTTGGGGCTAGCCGTTTTTTTTACTGCTATTTTTTTCGTTGTCATATATTTCCTCAACTCTTGTGTACTATTATTTTTTGGGGCGGCAAAGTTACCTTAATACACTTAAATTATAATTGCAACTTTACCTTTTTAATTATTTATTTTATTATAGAATTGAATTATAAGATACTAAAAAAAACCGAAATGCCAAGTATATTTTAAGTATTTAACCTATAAACAAAGTATTTTTGTTAAACACAATTAGGAAACGGTATTAATATTAACTAATGGATAGTGAAATTATTGCATCAATAGCAAAACGAACCATACAGCTTGAGGCTAACTCAATACAAGGCTTACAATTTTTTATTAATGATAGTTTTGTGGCTGCGGTGGAAGCAATTGCTAAAACTAATGGAAGAGTTGTAATAAGTGGTATTGGTAAAAGTGCAATTATTGCTCAAAAAATTGTTGCCACATTAAATAGTACAGGCACTGCCGCTATTTACATGCATGCTGCAGATGCTATACATGGCGATTTGGGTATGATAAAGCCAGATGATGTTGTGTTGGTAATTAGTAAAAGTGGCGATAGCCCAGAGATTAAAGTGCTTGCCTCGTTGCTAAAAAATTTTGGTAATACTTTAATAGGTATGGTTGGTAACACAAAATCTGATTTAGCACAAAAAAGTGATATTGTGTTAAACACTACTGTAGAGCAAGAGGCATGCCCAAATAACCTAGCTCCTACAAGTAGCACCACTGCACAAATGGTAATGGGAGATGCGTTGGCGGTGTGTTTAATGGAAATAAATGGCTTTAAAAGCGATGACTTTGCTAAATATCACCCTGGCGGAGCCTTAGGTAAAAGATTATTTTTAAAGGTAGAAGATGTTGTGGCACAAAATGCAAAACCAAAAGTATTGCCTACTGCAAGCATAAAGGAAGTAATTGTAGAAATGACCAACAAACGGTTGGGTGCTACGGCGGTTATTAATGAAGATGAAAATATTTTAGGCATTATTACCGACGGTGATTTAAGGCGTATGCTTGAAAGAGATGAAGATATAAATACACTTACAGCAGCAGCAATAATGACTAAAAGTCCAAAAACTATTGAGCAAAACAGCTTAGCTACATTGGCAATGCAACAAATGCAGCAAAGTGATATTAGCCAATTAGTAGTAATAGAAAAAGAAAAATATACAGGAATTATACATTTACATGATTTAATTAGAGAGGGAATTTATGAATAAAAACAATTACGTAGCTATAATGGCAGGCGGTATTGGCAGCCGCTTTTGGCCTATGAGCCGTACCAATTATCCAAAGCAATTTTTAGATGTACTAAATGTAGGTAAAACCATAATACAATCAACCTACGAACGATTTTTAAAATTTATACCTAAAGAAAATATTTACGTTGTAACTTTTGAAGAGTATAAAAATATTGTACAACATCAACTACCACAAGTAGATGAAAATAATATTTTGTGTGAACCATCTCGGAAAAATACAGCACCCTGCATAGCCTATATATCATATAAGCTACAGCAGATTAATCCTAATGCAAATTTAATTTGTGCCCCAAGCGACCATTTAATTTTAGACGAAGAGAAGTTTATAGAAGTATGTAATGAAGCTTTAAAATTTACTGCACATATAAAAGCATTAGTTACATTAGGTATTACACCCAGCCATCCAAATACTGGCTATGGCTATATACAGTATGAGCCACAAGCTGTAACAAAAGATATTTTTAAAGTAAAAGCATTTACCGAAAAGCCTGATTTAGAAACGGCAAAAATATTTATTGATAGTGGTGAGTTTTTGTGGAACGCAGGTATTTTTATTTGGCAAGTTAAAAATATTATTACAGCGTTTGAAAAATTACTGCCCGAAATGCATGAAGTATTTGATGCTGAAAAAAATAATTTTAATACTGTAGCCGAGGCAGAAGCTATTGAAAGAATTTATCCGCAATGTGTAAATATTTCCATTGATTATGGTGTTATGGAAAAAGCAGATAACGTTTATATTATTCCCTCATCATTTGGATGGAGTGATTTAGGAACTTGGGCCAGTGCTTACGATAATTTAGAAAAAGATTATTTTGATAACGCAGTGGTAGGCGATAATGTAATGGTGATAGATGCAACAAATAATATGATACATGCCGATAATAAAAAACTTATTTTATTACAAGGCTTAAATGATTATATAGTGGTAGATACCAAAGATGTGTTACTCATCTGCAAAAAAAATAAAGAGCAAGAAATAAAAGATTATGTAGCAGAAGTAAAGAGGAATAAAGGAGATAAATTTTTATAAATCTAACTAAACGAATTGCACTAAATAATGCAGCCCACCATACAAAGCAAACTTCCTAATGTAGGCACTACAATTTTTACTGTAATGAGCCAATTAGCAGTGCAACATAATGCCATAAATCTTGGACAAGGTTTTCCTGATTTTGAAATGAGTAGCGAATTAACCAACTTGGTAAATGCGGCTATGCAAAAAGGGCATAATCAATATGTACACATGAATGGGTTGCCTT
The DNA here is from genome assembly GCA_017988335.1 of Ferruginibacter sp. Lineage (GTDB taxonomy): Bacteria > Bacteroidota > Bacteroidia > Chitinophagales > Chitinophagaceae > Ferruginibacter. The sequence continues at coordinate 7,766 of JAGNRZ010000109.1, read as the reverse complement.
TGTTACGAGAACGTTTGGCTGAAAAAGTTGAACATCTTTGCCAAACAAAAATTAATGCCGATACCGAAATAACTATTACACCTGGCGGTACCTATGCTATTTACACAGCACTAACAACAATTATACAACCCGGTGATGAAGTAATTGTGTTTGAACCGGCATACGATAGCTACATTCCAAATATTGAAATTAATGGTGGAGTGCCAGTATTAATACCACTTACACATCCTGCTTACAGCATTGATTGGGAATTAGTAAAACAAAAAATTACTAGTAAAACCAAAGCTATTATCATTAATAGTCCACATAACCCTACGGGCAGTGTACTTAGCGAAGAAGATATAACTCAACTACAAAATATTGTAAGCAACACAGGTATTTTTATAATTAGCGATGAAGTGTATGAGCATTTAATTTTTGATGGAAAACAACATGAAAGTATTTTAAAGTACCCCGATTTGTTAGCTAGAAGTTTTGTATGCTTTTCGTTTGGTAAAGTGTACCACTGTACTGGCTGGAAGCTTGGCTACTGCATTGCCCCAGAAAACTTAATGAAAGAGTTTAGAAAAGTACACCAGTTTAATTGCTTTAGTTGTAATAGCACTGTACAGTTTGCCCTTGCTGAATTTTTATTGCAAAAAGAAAACTATTTGCAGCTAGGCAATTTTTTACAACAAAAAAGAGATTACTTTTTAGGGTTAATGTCGGCAACAAAATTTACACCTATACCATCATACGGCAGTTACTTTCAATTGTATAGTTATGCCAATTTTAGCGATGAAAAAGAAAAAAACTTTGCCATACGCTTAACTAAAGAATACGGTGTAGCGACTATACCCACATCTGTTTTTTATAAACAAGAAAAAGATAATAAAGTATTACGTTTTTGTTTTGCCAAAAAAGAAGAAACATTGGAAAGGGCGGTAGAGAGGTTAATTAGAGTATAAAACCAATCGACTTATTAGTAATACTAAAACTGCTTGCCAAAACTTAAGCCAATATAAGGCAAGCCGCTATGTATGTTATTGAAAAGTAGCATAGCATCTATACCAAATAAAAAACCTTTTTTTGACACTGAACGAAATCCTATATTCGGAAAATAATTCCAATGTTTATTTTCTGGAATAATGCCATTTTCATATTTTGGAAGTGTTGTGTATAAAAGCACATAGTTTTTTGAGTATGTAGCCCCCATGCCTATTTGTAAAAATTCATTTCCTTTTTTTAGTTTAATTAAATATTTTAAACCAAGTGGAATGCTAGCTGTTGCTTTTGGGTCGTTACCGTGTATACCTACACCAGCATGTGCTACAATTGTTGGTTTATTAAACAACAGCCTTTCATAATTTATTGAGGCTAACAAACCATTACCTAACGCTTGAAAATAAATTGCATTAGGCTTTGTTTTTTGTTGTGCAAATAAAAAAGGGCTACATAAAATTAAACTTGCAAGCAGGGTAATCGACTTCTTCATCTTCTTAAGAGTATTTTAATGAAGACAATTTTTTTGTGTTTATGTTGCATGACCTCATTGTGCTTTTTACAATTTCTCATACAAATCCCTCAGCTTCTCCCTTGTCATTATTTTTTCCCAATCTTTACCTAAAGCATTTTCCCAAAGTGGTTTCATGCCCATAGATACATCCATCATTTTATTAAAATCATCATCGGTTAAGTTGGCACAAATGCCTTTGGGGATGTCTATATTATTTTTATCTACCATTAGCTTAAATTCTTTAACACCATCGGGGTAATACTCTTCCAAATGATTCATAACAATGCAATTGCCTATGCCATGCTTTGTGCCTAATAAATAACTCAACCCATAACTTACTGCATGTGCTACGCCTACTTGGCTGTAGGCTATGCTCATACCTCCTGCATAACTTGCCATCATTAATTTGTCATCGCACTCTTCATCCCATTTATCTTTTTTAATAAAAACTTCTCTGCAAAGTTCTAAAGCTTTTTCGCCATAGCTTTTGCTAAACTCATTTAAGTAAGTACCTGTAAGGCTTTCAATGCAATGTATGTAGCAATCCATTCCTGTATAAAAGCGTTGGTTGGCAGGTGCATTGGCTGTTAATTCAGGGTCTAACACAATTTGATCAAAGGGTGTAAAATCGCTGTTCATACCCAATTTTTTTGTTGGGCCAGTAAGTACAGTTGTTCGGCTAACCTCGGCGCCTGTACCGCTTAATGTAGGAATACCTACTTTGTAAACCCCCGGCTTTTTTACTAAATCCCACCCTTGATAATCGGCACTGCTGCCGGGGTTATTCATCATTAACGAAACAGCTTTTGCTAAGTCCATAGCGCTACCACCGCCAATACCAATTACGCCACTTACTGTGCCAAATTCTTCTTTTAAATCGTTGGCTAGTTTATCAACGTAAGTTGTTTTGGGTTCGTAGGTAACATCAACAAAAATTAATTTATCGTTGCCTTGCAAAGGTATTCTATTGGCAAAAGGGTTGCCCTCGAAATAATGATCTAGCAAAAAAACCATGGGTGCATTGGCTTTGCGATGTGGTTTTATTATTTCATCTAACTGATTAAAACTACCACGGCCATACACTACGTAGCCAATCATTTTAAAATTTCTAAACTGCATGTGAAGATTTTTCACGAAGATACATAGAGATAGAACGCAGATGATTAAGATTATTAAGATTTACGCTGATAAAAAATCTTAACCAATCATATTTATCATAAAAATCAGCGTTCTAAAATACTATTCGCCCTTTCCAAATCCTCTGGCGTATCTATCTCCACACCCATATATTCAGTAACAATCATTTTTAAAGGAACACCATTTTCTAAGTAGCGAAGGCACTCAATTTTTTCGGCAGCTTCTAATGGTGTAATTGGCCAATTGCTAAAATTTAGTAGGGCTTGTTTACGAAAAGCATATACACCAATATGTTCGTAATAAGTGGGTGTTATGTTGGTATCTCTATGATAAGGAATAGGGCTGCGGCTAAACATAAGGCTGTTCATGTTTTTATCTACCGCCACTTTTACATAGTTTGGGTCGGCAATAAATTTTTGTTCGGTAAGTATTTGCATTAGAGATGCTACTTGCACTGCATCATCTTCAAATACTTGTAATAATTTTTGTAAGGGGTTTTTTTGTACAAAAGGCTCATCGCCTTGTACGTTTACTACAATATCTACATCCATATCGGCAATGGCTTCTGCAATTCTATCGCTACCACTTTCGTGTTGCTTAATGCTCATTTTAGCTTTGCCACCATGCTGTATAATTTCGTTGTAAATAATTTCGCTATCTGTTACTACAATTACTTTATCAAATAAGTCTGTTGCCATTGTATTATCGTAGGTAGTACGAATAACAGTTTTGCTACCCAGCATTTGCATAAGCTTTGCTGGAAAACGAGTTGCCGCATAACGGGCTGGTATAAATGCAATTTTTTTTGTTGCCACAGATTATAAAAGTTTACAGATAATAATTTAAACACCACCACCAAAACTAATAACTAATTGACCATTTAATTCATATATTTCAAACTCATAATTAGCGCCATCTTCATAGGTTACAACAATTTTATCTACTGCATTTCCCCAAGTCGATTTTACTACTTTAATTTCTTTGTCTGATTCATAAGCTTGTCTTTTAACTTTAATTTTTTTATTTTCAGTAGGATAAACATCAGTGGCAGAAAATGCATCTTTAAATTCGGGTATTAATCTTGTTAAAATAAATCCTTTTTGTAAATCTACTTCTGGTAAAAAATAAGTGTTGTAGCCGCTTTCGTAAAATGTAGCCTCATGATACTCACAGCCATTTTTATACAGCTGTTTTTTATATTGACTAAACATTTCATCGGTGTTTTTGTTTTTAGAATAAACTACCAACGGCGAAGCAACAGCCGAAAGTTGTGCAAAATAATCTTTCATTGTTTTTACAGAGGCCTTTGGTGGCGGCATATCAAATAAATAAATGCCTACTACATATCCTTTTTTGCCTTTGTACTCTACCAAATTCCAATAGCCAGTCATTCCTTCATTTATAACAGAAACTGTATCGCTATACGGATTTACCAATGTTAATTTTTCGCCATAAGAAATTTTTGAAATTACAGCCGCTTGAGCACTTGGCGATTCTCTTATACTTAAACCAGGTTTAAAAGCATTGTAAACAGTTTTTGATTGAGCAAAAACAGTTGAAACTACTAAAAGTAATATTACAATGAGGTTACATTTTTTCATTTTTATTTTTTTGATTTCTTAAATGGATACAGCATCAACTCTTTCATATTCTCATCTTCCTCATTAGAATAATATCTATCTAAACCATAAACAATATCTTTTTTATCTAGCTTCATAAATGTACCTAATAACCTATCCCAAATACTAAAAATAACGCCGTAATTACTATCGGTAAAAGGTTGTTTGTAATGATGATGTACTTTGTGCATAGCTGGCGAAACTAAAATGTAACTTAAAAAACTATCTACTTTTTTGGGTAAATTGATATTAGCATGTGTAAAGGCAGTGGCTAATATTATTAAGGTTTGAAACATCATTACGGCATACATAGGTGCACCACTTACTATAATGGCTGCAAAAAAGAAAAGGCCTCGTAAAATACTTTCGCCAGGGTGATGGCGTAAGCCACTAGTAACATCTACATTATTATCGGCATGATGTATTACATGAAAATGCCATAAAAAAGGAATTTTATGTTCGGTTATATGCACCAACCAACCACCAAAAAAATCTAAAACTAAAATGCTAATAATAATTGTGGCAATAGTGCCAGCATTTACCCAGTGTACAATACCAAAATTATTTGCAGCACACCAATCGCTTAATAAAATAATTATGTAAGCTAAAAAAGTATGTATAATTAAATGGATGATGGTAAAGCCCATATTAACCGCCGCATGCCTAGCTTTATTTTTTTTGTAATGCATGGGTAAAAAAGGAATGGCTCCTTCTATCATCCAAAAAATAAGCATGCCACCAATTAAAAAGCTAAGGCGAAGTAATGGTTGCTTTTCTAAGTGTTGAAAAAATTCGATGATTGAGTTCATAAAAAATTATTCTTCTAAAGAAATTGGTATTTCGTTAAACAAACTTTTGCAATGTAAGCACCTATACTTTTTTGAGTAAAGAGTGCTTTGACCGTATAATATTTTATTTTTTATAATGCCCCAAACAGTTGTAGGTTTATTTACTTTATGTTCTACCTCTAACCCTTTGTTGCCACAAATTGTACAAACTTTATCTTTTAAATATTGATTCTCTGCTTCATTTACAATGTTAGCCGCTATATTAAGCTCTTCGTTTTTTACAAAAAGCTTTATACCACCAACTGCAGGATTTAACAAGGGGTCAATTGTAACAATATGTTCATCTTTTAAATAACAGTCAATACCATTCTCTTTTAATAAACCTAAGGACAGGTTGGCTAAAAAATAATTATCGAAACTACTAAGCTTTGTATGTGTATCCACTGTCTTTTATTTTTTTATCCCCACTACTTTTAATTACCTCCCAAAATCATTACCATATTCCTCTGCATATTTTTCATACTTTTTTATTAAAGCAATATTCTTTTTTTCAATTTCTGTTAAATCATCTTTTATTTCTACACTATTAGGTATATACCAATCTTTATCTTCAAACTGCTCTCTTAAATGTTTCTTTTTAAAACAGTAACCATGTCTGGCAAAAATTTCGTTACGCATTATTTCTAACTCTTCTTTCATCATATTAGCTACATCATCTTCTTTAAGTAAGCGTTTGCTGGCTTGTGGGTACTGACCTACATCTACCAAATACTTAAAGCTATTACGAGTTAACGAAAAGTTTTTTGCACCACCATGGGCACCCTCTTTGAACGGCGTCCAACTACCACTAATAGCATTGGTATTTTTTTCATCAAAAGTTATTGAAAATTCTCCATCGTATTTATCATCACCAGGCTCTTTGGCTTTTATTGAATATACCCCATTGGCTAATGTTGCAAAGCCGCTAAAAGGTCTATCGTTTCCACCAACTACACTTCTGCCCTCTACTGTATCACCAATTACTTTGGTAATAAGCAGTGTAATTTTATTAGTGCCAAATGAACCTACAAATGAACCTAGTAAAGGAGAATTAACAATAGTTTGTACAATAGTAGATGTTTCGGTTTTTGTTTCTTTTTTTTCTTCTGTACTTTTATTGTTAGAATTACAGGCGGCTATGCTACCAGTAATTAGCAATACCAAAAAATATTTTTTCATAAATAAAATTTTACTGTAAAATACAACATATTGGGAGCTTACAAAAACATAATTTTTATAATAGCTTTAGCTACCTTAGCCTTTTTTTCGTTTTTAATGCTACGGATAATGTTTATCTATATCCCAATAAAAAATGATGTGGGTTTTTTACAATTAAAGCAAAGCTATATTCACATAACCGAGTGGCGGATAGCTTTTTCTGTACATGTTTTTAGCAGTATTTTAGTGTTGTTGGCGGGGTTTACACAATTTAGTAACAGTATATTAAAAAGGTATAAAAAATGGCATAGAGCATTGGGATATACCTATGTAATTAATATTCTTTTAATTACGGGGCCAGCTGGGTTGTTAATGAGCTTTTATGCAAATGGCGGATTGAGTAGCAGAGTTGGGTTTATATTGTTATCTATTTTGTGGTTTTTTTTTACGGCTATGGCTTTATACAAGGCTGTAAAAAAACAATTTATAGCTCATCGTATTTTTATGATACGAAGTTTTGCCCTTACACTAAGTGCTATAACGTTAAGGTGTTGGAAAGTATTGCTTGCTAATTTTACCGATATTCCACCTATGGATAGATACCGCATTATTGCTTGGCTAGGCTGGACATTAAACTTGTTAATTGCAGAGTGGTATATTTATAAATTTATTAAGCAACAAAATAAAAATATTATATAATTTTGCACTATGGAATTTGAGAAAATATATAATAAGGGTCAGGCTCAATTATTTAAAAATGGTTACTTAGAATATCTTACTAAGACACACCCTTTGGTAATTTGGGGAATGTATTTGCCTATAATTATTTTACTACCTATATATGCTTTTAATTATGTAGAATTTTCTGTAGGTAATATTGTTTTATGGTTTTTAGGCGGTATGTTTTTTTGGAGTTTGTTTGAATATGTAATGCATCGTTTTGTTTTTCATTATACTGCACATACCGAAAGAGGAAAAAGAATAAATTATGTACTTCATGGCAACCATCATGAGTATCCTAGAGATAAGGAAAGATTATTTATGCCAGCGGCACCTAGTTTAATTATTGCATCTACCTTATTTTTTATTTACTGGCTAATAATAGGTAAAAATATTTTTGCATTTTTTCCTGGCTTTATGTTGGGCTATTTAATTTATGGCAGCATGCACTATGCTATACATGCATGGAATCCTCCGTTTAAATGGATGAAGGGCTTGTGGCGTAATCACCACTTGCATCATTACAAGCAAGATCACCGTGGCTTTGGTGTTAGTAGCACTCTATGGGATCATGTGTTTGGTACTATGTTCGATTTAAAAAATGAGAAAGAAGATAAAGAGAAGGTGAAGGAGTTGATGTATAATTAAGATTACCATTTTTCTTCATCAGTAATATTATTATCCCGACGATAGCTTTGTCGGGATTTTATTTTTTGCAACTGCCTCTCTATAATAGCTTGTGCAATTACAAGGCTGCTGTTACTAGTGTTTTCAAGTAGTGCTTTAATTTTTTTTTCATCAACATCTATT